>NZ_CP029551.1:3270000-3570000 GCF_003173735.1 Methylobacterium radiodurans
ACTAGGTCGGCCCGCACGCCGGCGAGTTCGACCGTGCCGCCGCCCGACAGTGTCAGCACCGCGTTGCCGGTCTGGCCCGCGAGCCGCGTCCGACCGGGCTGTCGCGCTGCGTACGCCGCCCTACAAAGCCCGCCGGAACGACGGAAGGATCCGGATGGCCTCGACCGCGGCGGCGCACGCCCCACACCAGACCCAGCCCCCCACATCCCGGCTCGGCCGCAAGGCCGTGGCCGCCGTGGTGCTGGGCAACGCGCTCGAATTCTACGACTTCACCGTCTACGCCTTCTTCGCCAAGGCGATCGGCGAGGCCTTCTTCCCGGCCGACGACCCGAGCCACAGCCTGCTCGCCTCGCTCGCCCTGTTCGGGGCCGGCTACGTGATGCGGCCGATCGGCGGCGTGCTGATCGGTGCCTTCGCCGACCGGGCCGGACGCAAGCCCGCCATGCTGATCACCATCGGGCTGATGGCGCTCGGCATGCTGATGCTGGCCGCCTGCCCGACCTACGCGCAGATCGGCGGATGGGCCCACGTCATCGTGATCGCCGGCCGGCTGATCCAGGGCCTGGCGCTCGGCGGCGAGGTCGGCCCCGCCACCGCCTTCCTGCTGGAGGCCGCGCCCCCGCGCCACCGCGGCTTCGTGGCGAGCTGGCAGATCGCCAGCCAGGGCTGCGCCGCCCTGTTCGCCGGGCTCGTCGCCACGGGACTCGCCCTCGCGGTCGGCGACGGCGCCATGGCCGCCTGGGGCTGGCGCCTGATGTTCGGCCTCGGCCTCGCGGTGATCCCGGTGGGCCTCGTCATCCGCAGCCACCTGCCGGAGACGGCGGGCGAGGGGCGGGATCCGGCGGCCGCCTCCAGCACCCTCGGCGTGGTGCGCCGCCTCCTCGCCGACCACGGCCGGCTCCTCGGCCTGACCTTCCTGGTGATCGCGGCCTCGACCGTGTCGAATGCGGTCGGCACCAACATGCCGGTCTACGCGGGCGCGACGCTCGGGCTGACCGAGACCGCGTCGAGCGCGGTGCCGATCGCGCTGGGCCTCGCCTCGGTGCTGTTCCCGCTCGCGGGCGGCTTCCTGGCGGACCGGGTCGGACGGCGCCCGGTCATGGTCTGGCCTCGCGCCGCGATCCTCATGCTCGCCGTGCCGGCCTTCTGGTGGATGGTCCGCGAGGGCACGGCCGCGAGCGTCTACGCCGTGACCTTCCTGCTCTCCGCCCTCTCCTCGATCAACGCGGCGGCGATCATCGTGGGCATCCCCGAATCGCTTCCGCGGGCGGTGCGCAGCGCCGGGCTTTCGATCGTCTACGCCCTCTCGGTCTCGGTCTTCGGCGGCAGCACGAACTACGTCATCAACTGGCTGATCGCCGCCAGCGGCGACCGGCTGGCCCCGGCCTACTACCTCGCTGCCTTCAGCGTGGTCGGCACGCTGGCCGCCCTGATGCTCCCCGAGACGCGCGGGCGCGACCTCGACGCGGACGAGGAGGCCACCTGAGGGGCGGCCGCCGGCTTCCCGTGTTTCGCGGTATTTCGGCCGCCACGAGACGGCCCAGGATGGTCGCGATAAGCAGGCATTGCCATCGTGCGAGGGCCGGCCCCTGTCTCGTGACCTGCTGCGGCGGATCCTGATCTCCGCCTCCCTGTATCTCCTCGTCGCCGCCACCGTGATGGCCGCCTCCTTCGTGCTCGACCGGCTGGAGCCGGACGCGGACGGCGCCGTGGCGGAGCTGGACGGGTCCGATCCGGGCGCCGAGATCCTGACGACCTCCGCCGGGCCCTGGGCGGCGACGCGCTGAGGCCGGCTCGGCGGCAGGCCCGCGCGCGGGCCCGGCATCCGCGCTATAAGGGGCGCATGGACAACGTCATCCGCCCGACCTTCGGCCAGCGCGCCCCAGCTCCCGCTGCGCGGTCCGAGCCGCCCGCCGCGGCCCACCCGCTGCGCCTGCTCGGCCAGGCCGGCGGCTACCGCGTCGGGCTGGTGGAGGACGCGGAGGGCCCGGAAGGGCCGGTGCTCAGGGTCGTGCTCGGGCCCGAGACGGCCGCCGAGGTCGAGGCGATCGCCGTGATGCCGCTGACGCCGGAGGGCGCCGTCGACGCCGAGATGGTCGGCATGGCCGTGCTGCGCACCCTCGAGATCGTGGGTGAGGGCGGCCCCGGCATCGCCTGACGGAGCAGGCCCCGCCGGACCGGCACGCCGAACTCGAGGCCCCGGCGGCGCATTGATCGGGCGTAGACGTCCGGAGGACACCGAACCGTGGGCCTGATCTTCGCCTTGCTCCTCATCCTGCCGCCGCTCGGGGTCGCCGTCCTCGACCTGCTCCGCATGCGCCGGTCGCAGCCGCTCTGACGGCCCGGTGGCCTGCCGGCCCGCCTTCGCGTAGGCGGGGGTGCCGGCGGAGCCGCCGGACCGATCGGGACAGAGGCAGGAGACAGGCATGAGCAGCGACCTCGACGCGCCCCGGGGCGGCCAGGACGACGCGCCAGATGAGGCGCTGGACGAGGGCTCGCGCCTCCACGCGAAGATCGCCGCGCTGGAGATCGTGCTGGGCGTGCTGATCGGACGGCTCTCCGAGGAGAACCCCGAGATCCGCGAGGACGTGAAGCGCGACGTCTCCGTGCTGCTGGCGGACATGGCCGGCGGCTCGGAGAGCGAGGAGATGATCGTCGCCGAGGTCCGGCGCGCGACGGACGTGCTCACCGGCGTGGCGATCGGCTGATCGTCCGGGACCGGGCGGCCGGCCCGGCGGGGCGCTACCCATAGGCCGCGAGCGCGCGCACGCCGCCGGGCTCGGCCACCTCCAGCCCGGCCTCGACATACTCGTTGAGCTTGTTGCGCAGCGTCCGGATCGAGATGCCGAGGATCCTGGCCGCGTGGGTGCGATTGCCGAGGCAGTGGTCGAGGGTGTCGAGGATGAGGTCGCGCTCGACCTCCGCCACGGTGCGGCCGACGAGGCCGCGGGTGGCAGCCTCCGCGGCTTGCGCGGCCTGCGCCGCCCGGGTGGCCGGGCCGTCGGCCGGGCCGATCGCCTCGCCCTCGGGCGTCAGGATCGCCTCCGGCCCGATCTCGGCCCCGCTGGCGAGCAGCACCGCCCGGTGCAGGGCGTTCTCCAGCTCGCGCACGTTGCCGCGCCAGGGATTGCGGGTGACGAGGGTGCGCGCCTCCGCCGAGAGCGGGCGCGGTGGCAGACCGTTCACGGCCGCGTACTTCTTGGCGAAGTGGGCGGCGAGTTCGAGGATGTCGGCCGGGCGCTCGCGCAGCGCCGGCAGGCGCAGGTGCACCACGTTGAGGCGGTAGAACAGGTCCTCCCGGAACGTGCCCCTGCGGACCTCCTCGGCGAGATTGCGGTTCGAGGTGGCCAGCACCCGGATGTCGACCTTGACCGGGGCCGTGCCGCCGACCCGGTCGATCACCCGCTCCTGCAGGGCGCGCAAGAGCTTCGACTGTAGGCGGACATCCATCTCGGAGATCTCGTCGAGGAGCAGCGTGCCGCCGTTGGCCTCCTCGAAGCGGCCGATGCGGCGCGCCACCGCCCCCGTGAAGGCGCCCTTCTCGTGGCCGAACAGCTCGGATTCGAGGAGCGCCTCGGGGATCGCCGCGCAGTTGACCGAGACGAAGGGTCTCGAGGCCCGGTGCGACTTCTGGTGGACGTGGCGGGCCAGCACCTCCTTGCCGGTGCCGCTCTCGCCGGTGATCAGGACCGAGGCCTCGGAGCGGGCGACCTGGTCGGCGAGCCGCACCACGCGCTCCATCGCGGGGTCGCGCCAGACGAAGGCGCGGCCATCGGCCGTGACCGCCTCCAAGACGGCCGCGATCAGCTCCGGGTCGGGGGGAAGCGGGATGTATTCCTGGGCGCCCGCCTGGATGGCGGCGACCGCCGCGCGCGCGTCCGCGGCGACGCCGCAGGCGATCACGGGCGTGCGGATGCGCTCGACCTCCAGCGCGCCGACGAGCGCGCGGATGTCGAGGCCGACATCGATCATGATGAGGTCGGCGCCGCGCGCCCGCAGCACGGTCAGCCCCTGGGGCACGCCGTCCGCCTGGGTCACGGCGGCGCCGCGCTGCATGGCGATCTTCGAGGCGGTGACGAGCTCGCCGTTGAGCCGTCCGATCATCAGGAGCCGCATCGGGCACCTCCCATCCTGTCGTCACCCGGCCGCGCGGCCGGGCGGGAATGCCAAGGGACTCAGTTCTCGCTCTTCACGATCTCGGTCATCGTCACGCCGAGGCGGTCCTCGACCAGCACGACCTCGCCGCGGGCGACGAGGCGGTTGTTGACGAAGATGTCGATCGCCTCGCCGACCTTGCGGTCGAGTTCCAGCACGGTGCCGGGGCCGAGCCGCAGCAGGTCGCCGATCGGCATGCGGGAATTGCCGAGCACGGCCGAGACCATCACGGGCACGTCGAAGAGCTGTTCGAGGTCGGCGGCGCTCTTCGGGCTCGTCGGCGCCTCGCGGATCGAGTCGGCGTCGAGGCCGGCATCGTGCTCGCCGAGCTGGGGCAGGCTGAAATCGTCGGACATCACGGGCTCGGGGGTTCGGGCGGGAAGTCGGGTTCGGGTGCGGGCACGGATTCGGGTGCGAGGAGGCCGATGCCGAGCGCCTGGGTGATCGCGGCCTCGATGCGGGCGCGCTCGCGCACGACGCCGCCGTCCGCCCACTCGATGCGGGCGTCGCCGAGCGCGAGGTCGGGCTCGCCCAGCACCACGAGCCGGCCCTCGAAGCCGCGCTCACGGGCGAGCCGCCGCAGCAGGGCCTCGGTCTCCTCGACGAGGCTGTCGTGGACCCGCACCGCGAGATGGGGCACGCCGCGCAGGTGCTGGAGCGCGCCGCGCGCCGCCTCGGCGATCACCGCGAGCGGCCGCGCGTCGAGCGCCTCGCCGGCCACGCGGCGCGCCAGCAGCACCGCCACCTCGACGGCCTGGGCCTCGCGCTCGGCCTCGCGCGCGTCGGCCTGGGCCATCAGCCCGGCGACGGAGAGCGCGAGCCGGTTCATCGCGTCGGCCAGCCGCGCCTGGAGCTGTCCCTGCGCCTCGGCGCGGCCCTCGGCCCGGCCGCCCTCGAGGCCGCGCGCGTAGGCGTCGGCGGCGGCGCGCTCGGCGGCCTCGGCGGCGGCGCGCGCCGAGGCCTCGGCCGCGGGGTCCGTCCGCGGCTTGCGGAAGTCGGTGTCGAACAGGAAGGGGCGGGCGTTCAATAGACCAGCTCCTCCTCGGCGTTGCCCTTGGCGATCATGATCTCGCCCTTCTCGGCGAGTTCCTTGGCGATCTCCGTCATCTTGCCCTGCGCCTCATCGACCTCCTTGAGGCGGATGGGCCCGAGCGAGGTCATCTCGTCGTCGAGGTTCTTGGCGGCGCGCGTCGACATCTGGCTCATGAAGAAGCCGCGCACCCGCTCGTTGGCGCCCTTGAGCGCCCGGCACAGCGTGTCGCTGTCGACCTTGCGCATCAGGGTCTGCACGCTGCCGGGGTCGAGCTTCAGCAGGTCCTCGAAGGTGAACATCAATTCGCGGATGCGCTTGGCCGAGCCGCGGTTGGCCTGGTCGAGGGCGGCGAGGAAGCGGCCTTCCGTCTGCCGGTCGAAGGCGTTGAAGACGTCGGCCATCATCTCGTGGGCGTCGCGGCGCGCGGTCTGGGCGATGGTCGAGACGAACTCGACGCGCAGCGTCTCCTCGATGTGGCGCAGCGCCTCCTTCTGCACCGTCTCCATCCGCAGCATCCGGTTGAGCACGTCGATGGCGAACTCCTCCGGCAGGATGGTCAGCACCTTGGCGGCGTAGTCCGAGCGCACCTTCGAGAGCACGACGGCGACCGTCTGCGGGTACTCGTTGCGCAGGAAGGAGGCGAGGATCTCAGGGTCCACCTGGGCGATCGAGGCCCAGACGCGCTTGCCGGAGGCGCCCTTGATCTCGGCCATGATCGCCGAGACCTGGTCGCTGGGGAAGATCTTCAGGAGCAGCGCCTCGGTGCGCTCGAAGTTCGAGGAGATGCCGCCGCTGTTGGACAGGCGCGAGACGAAGTCGATGATCAGCTTCTCGACCACCTCGGACTCGAGCGAGCCGAGCTGCACCATCGCGTGGCTGACCTTCTTGACCTCGTCCTCATCCAGGCGCTGCCAGATCGGCGCGCCCTCGGTCTCGCCGAGGAGCAGCAGCATCGCGGCCGCGCGCTGGACGCCGGGCATGGTGGAGAAGGCGTCCCCGCTCCCACCGCCCGCCGCCGCCAGCAGAGGCCCAATCGGTCCCGCTCCCGCCGCCATCGCCCGTCCGCTCCCTCAAGCTCTCTCGATCAGGTCCCGATCGATCCCGATCACGTCTCATGGATCCAGTTGCGCAGCACCTCGGCGGTCTCGCTCGGGCTCTGCCGGACCATGTCGACCACCCGCTGCACCGTCTCGGCCTGGATCTGCCCGTTGATCTTGGCGAACTCCATCAGCTGCGCGGTCGGGCTGTCGGACGCCAGCGCCAGGGTCGCCCCGCCCGCGACCGCCACGGCGGCACCCTCAGGCCCGGCGAGCGCTGCGGCCTCGGTCGGATCGTCCCCGGCGAGCACCCGGCGGAGCAGCGGGCGCACCACCGCGAGCAGCACCACCAGGGTCAGCAGCGCCAGCACGCCGAGCTCCGTGAGGCGCATCACGTCCTCCTTGGTGGGCGCCAGGAGCGACTGCATCAGGCCGGGCTCAGCGAAGTCCGGCACGGCCGGCCCCTCGGCGAAGCGCAGGTTCACCACCTCGATCTGGTCGCCGCGCGCCTTGTCGAAGCCGATCGCGCTGCGCACCAGCGCGGCGATGCGCTCGATCTCGGCGGGGCTGCGGGCGGCGTAGACCGGCTTGCCGTCCGGCCCCGGCGCGTAGGCGCCGTCGACCGCGACCGCGACCGAGAGGCGCTTGATCCGGCCGCCCTCGACGATCTCCGTCTTGGTGACGCGGGAGATCTCGTAGTTCGTGGTCTCCTCGTTCTTGTTCGTGGAGTCCTTCTGCGTGGCCGGCCTGTCCTGCTGGTTGGCGCCGGGCAATTCGTTGCCGACCGTGACCTGCCCGTCCGGTCCCCCCGTCAGCGAGGTTTCGGTGCGGGTCTGGCTGGAGCGCACCACGCGGCTCTCGGGGTCGAAGGTCTCCGAGCGGCTCTCGATCCGGTTCGTGTCGAGCTGCGCGGAGACCTGCACGCGGGTCCGGTCCGGCCCGACGATGCCCGCCACGATCTCCTCGATCTGGCGGCGCAGGCGCCGCTCCAGCGCGACCTGGCGCTCCTCGAAGGCCGCGCCGGGCTCGGCCTCGCCGCCGCGGGCCCCATCGGCGAGCAGCCGTCCGCGCTCGTCCACGATCGAGACTCGCTCGGGCTTCAGGCCCTCGACTGCGGAGGCCGCGAGATGGCGTACCGCCCGGACCTGGCCGGGATCGAGGTCGCCCATCAGCTTCAGCACGATCGCGGCGGAGGGCGCCTCGCGGTCGCGCTCGAACAGCCGCCGCTCGGGCAGGACGAGATGGACGCGCGCCGCCTGGACGCGGCCGATCGAGCGGATCGAGCGGGCGAGCTCGCCCTCCAGCGCCCGCAGGTGGTTCACGTTCTGCACGAAGTTGGTGGACGAGAAGGCGTCGCCCTTGTCGAAGATCTCGTAGCCGACGCCGGGCTGGGCCGGCAGGCCCTTGCCGGCGAGGTCCATGCGCAGGCGCGCGAGGTCGCCGCGCGGGGCCATGATGGTCTGGCCGGCATCTCCTCGCGTCTCGTAGCGGATGCCGCGGGCGTCGAGATCGCGCACCACCGCGGCCGAATCCTGCATCGAGAGGTCGGCGAAGAGCACGCCCATGTCGGGCCGCGAGACCCGCATGATGATGAAGGCGAAGAAGCCGACCAGCGTCAGCGTCACCGCGCCCATGGCGGCGAGCCGGGCCGGTCCGAGCTTCTGGATCAGATCGAAGACCGGCTTCACGACCGCGACGCACCCGCGAGAGAACAACTCGTGGCCGGCCCGCTCGCCGGGCCGCCCCGGCAAGATTTGCCGGGTTCGTGGTTAGCAGGTGGTTAATGGCGGCGCGGTCGGCCGGAACGCACGAAGCCGCGCCCCTCTGGGACGCGGCTCCGGGAACCTCACTCGACCGGCCTGTCGCGGCCGCTCAGGCCTCGTTCAGTGGCGGTAGTGCTGGATGCGCGTCGTGCGCAGGCCGGCTAGGCCGTGCTGGTCGATGGAGAACTGCCAGCTCAGGAACTCCTCGGTGGTGAGGGTGTAGCGCTTGCACGCCTCCTCCAGGCTGAGGAGTCCGCCGCGCACCGCCGCGACGACCTCGGCCTTGCGGCGGATCACCCAGCGGCGGGTCGAGGGCGGGGGGAGATCGGCGATGGTCAGGGGGCTGCCATCGGGCCCGATCACATACTTGACCCTCGGGCGGTTCGGTTCGGTCATGATACGCTCTACAACTCGACTGACCTTGTCGAGATCGAAGCTACTTGCGCCCGCTTAAGAGATGTTGAAGCGGACCGATCGGGTTTGATTCGCCTGGGACAAGAATCGCGCGCCGGCCCGGCGCATCGGGACTAGCCCGTTGGGCGCGCGCGCTTTCCGGCGCCGACGCCCTCAGCCCGACGTTGTGGAAAACCCGACACTCGTCACGCTGGACAGGGGCACCCGGTTGTTGCCGATGACGAGCACCGGCTCGCTGCCCGAGAGATCGACCTCGTCGACCTTGCCGCTCACGCCGGTCTTCACGCTCACCTGCGTGCCCGTCGCGTCCTGGGCCGCGATCTTCAGGGTGTAGGTGCCCTCGGGCTGCGAGATCCCGGCGGCGTTCTTGCCGTTCCAGGTATAGCCCTGGCTGCCCTGAGTGAGCGACAGGGACTGGGTGCCGACCGTGTTGCCCTTGGCGTCGAGGATCGTGACGGTCGCCTTCGGGGCGGCGCGGTCGGTCGTGAGGGTCCAGGTCGCGGCACCGCCCTTCAGGTCGGCGGTCGCGCCCGTGGCCTCGACGGTCTGGCCGATATAGCTCGTGGCCGAAGCGGTGCTCGCCGCCTTGCTGCTGGTGAGGATGCTCTCCAGGCGGTCGTTCGTCTTGAGCTGCTGCTCGACGCCCGCGAACTGCACCAGCTGCTGCGTGAACTGGTTGGTGTCCATCGGGTCGAGCGGGTTCTGGTTCTTGAGCTGCGTGGTCAGGAGCGTCAGGAACTGGGTGAAGTTGCCCGCGATCTCCTGGGCGCTCGTGCCCGAGCCGGTCTTGGAGGTCGTGGTGGCGGTGCCGACGGCGGCCGCGATGCCCGATGCCATTCTGGTCTCTCCTGCCGGTATCCGGTGGTGCCCGAGCGGACGGTCCGCGGGCGCGAAAATCGTTGTCTTGTCGGGCCTTACGGTCCGATCGTCGTGCGGCCTCTCCGGGGCCGGCCGACATCTCGCGCAACGGGTTCAAAACCGGCCGCAAGCATCGGCCGTGTCTCGACGATCCGGCAATTGGGGGGCCGCATCGCGCTAGATCCGGATATCGAGGCCGCCGAGCCCACCGAGGCCGTGCAGCATCCGCAGCGGCGCCTCGGCGGCGCGCTCCGTCTCCGGCATCCAGGCGCTGCGAGGGGCGCGGCCGTCCCGCCCGCCGGTCTGGTCGCCCGTCCGGCCATCGGACTGCCCGTCGCCGCGCAGCGAGAGGCTGATGCCGCCCTCCTGCGCGTCGAGCCCGGCCTGGGACAGGGCCTGCTGCAGGCTGTTCGCGTCGCGCTGGAGCATGGCCAGGGTCTCGACCCGCTCGACCACCATGTGGGTCATCACGGTGCCGCGCTCCTTGTCGATCTCCAGCTTCACGTCGATGCGCCCGAGATCCAGCGGATCGAGCCGGATCTCGAACTGGCTCGATCCGGACAGCGCCCGCAGCCCGATCGTCATCGGCACCTGACCGATCGGCACCGGCGGCGTCGCGGGAACGGACGCGGCAGCGCTCCCGGCGGTGTGGGCCGCCGCGTGGGTCGGGGCCGTTTGGGCGATGCCCTGGGAGGCAGCCTGGGCTGAGACGTCGGCGAGGCCGTGACCGGGCCCTTGCCCAAGCATTTGTCCGGCCGGCTGCCCGGCCGCCGCGGCGCCGGGCTCGGCCACCACCCCGGCCAGGGCCGCGACGAGATCCGGTTTGGCAGCGGCCTCTTTCGCGGCGCCGGCATCGGCCGGCCCCGCGCTCGCCGCCTTGCCATCCTCGGCGCCCTGGATACCGCCTGTCGGATTATCCGGTATCCCGGGCGCGGCGGCCCGCTCCCCGAAGACATGCGGCTGCACGCTTTGCGGAGCCGGACCCTGGCCCTGCCCCGAAAGCTGCCCCGGGATCAGGGAGACCCCGGCCGCCTTCGCGACCGGCCCGCCCGACTGCGCCGCTGCCCCGGGCAGTCCGCCGGCCTGGAGCGCGGGAGCTCCAGCGCCCGCACCGGCGGGCGGGGGCGCGGCCGCGAGCAGCGCCAGGAACGCCGGAAGCGCTTGGGGCGCGGCCGGATCGGCCGGAGCCTCCTCTGTCTCTCCGTCCGCCTCGTCGGTCTTGCCGGCCACGGCTTCCGTCGCGGCCTCGGTGCTCGGCCGCGCCTGCACGGCGGTCGCGCCGGCCTGCACCGCCTGCGCCGCGGTCACCTCCTGCGGGACCTGCGCGGCGATCTGGCCGTTCTGGGCGGCGATATCCACGCCCACCGCCCCGGGGACCGGAGGCGTCTCCACCGGGTCGCCCAGCGGCACGGTCCCGGCCGGCATCGCCTCGGACTTGGTCGCATTCGGCTGGCCGGCAGCAGCCGCGGCAGAGATGTCCGCATCCGCATCGGCGCCGCCATCCGCCGCGGCGTCCGCGCGCTCGTCGGTCGCGGCATCCGCGCGCTTATCGTTCACGGGATCCGAGCGCCCGTCTGCGACCTGCGACCGCGCGGCCGCGTCGCTCCGGGCATCCGAGGCTTCGCGGCGCCCGTCGGCGCGGGCCGCCGGCTGGGCGGCCGCGTCCCGGCGAGCCGGCGCGGCGTCCTCGTCCCGCGGCGCGGGCCCGCGGCTCTGGGCATGGACGGTCGTGCCCGTCCGCCGGGCGTCCGCGGCCTGAGGCTCCCGCGCGCCGGCAGCATTCAGGATCCGATCGAACCCCTCCGCCGCAGCCCCGCGCGCCGCGCCGCGCGGGCTCGGGCGAGGGTACCCGCCCGGAACGCCATCCATCCGATCCGTGGTTGCGAACGCCATCGATGCCTGCTCCTCGAACACGGCTGCAGCAAGGCGCGAGCCACGCCGCGACGCATCGCAAGCCACTGACAAGACTATTTTTTTCAAACCCGGCGGTAGCGCGCGCAGCCGAACCGCCGGCCGTTGCTGCCGGGCGAGCGGCAGCTTTTGCCGAGCGGAGCGGGCGCCACCGGGCGGCCCGGGCCCGGCCACCGCCCTGGAAAGTGCCGCCGCCAGCCACTATAGAGGGCCGCGGGCGGCCATTCCCCGTTACCGTCTGTTCGCGCGGGGCCGCCGGATCCGGTCATGAACTCCCTCGACCTGCCCAAAGCCCCACACGAGACGCGCGTCGTCGTCGCCATGTCCGGCGGCGTCGATTCCTCCGTGGTCGCGGGGCTGCTGAAACGCGCGGGCTACGACGTGGTCGGCGTCACGCTCCAGCTCTACGATCACGGGGAGGCGACCCACCGCCGGGGGGCCTGCTGCGCCGGCCAGGATATCCACGACGCCCGCGCGGCCGCCGCCCATCTTGGCATCCCGCACTACGTGCTCGACTACGAGGACCGCTTCCGCGATGCGGTGATCGACCGCTTCGCCGAGAGCTATCTCGCCGGCGAGACGCCGATCCCCTGCGTCGAGTGCAACCGCTCGATCAAGTTCCGCGACCTGCTCGGCCTCGCCCGCGACCTCGACGCGGACGCGCTGGCCACCGGCCACTACGTGGCGAGCCGGCCGCTGCCGGAGGGGGGCCGCGGCCTCTACCGCGCCCTCGATCCGGCCCGCGACCAGAGCTACTTCCTGTACGCGACGACGCCCGAGCAGCTCGCCTATCTGCGCTTTCCGCTGGGCGAGCTGCCGAAGGACGAGACGCGGGCGCTCGCGCGGGAACTCGGCCTCGCGGTCGCCGAGAAGCCGGACAGCCAGGACATCTGCTTCGTGCCGCAGGGCCGCTACAGCGACGTGATCGCGCGGCTGCGCCCGGACGCGGCGCGCCCCGGCGAGGTGGTGGACCTGGAGGGCCGCGTCCTCGGCCGGCACGAGGGCATCATCCACTACACGGTCGGCCAGCGCCGCGGCCTGAAGCTCGCGGTGGGCGAGCCGCTCTACGTGGTGCGCCTGGAGCCCGACAGCGCCCGGGTCGTGGTGGGGCCCCGCAGCGCGCTCGCCACCAGCCGCATCCGGCTCGGGGACGTGAACTGGCTGGGCTCGCAGGCGCTCGCGGCCGTGGACGGCCTGCCCGTCGCGGTGCGGGTGCGCTCGACCCGCGAGCCGCGGCCAGCCACGCTCGCGTTCCGGGACGGCGCCCTCACGGTGGAGCTGGCCACGCCCGAGGACGGCGTCTCGCCGGGCCAGGCCTGCGTCATCTACGCCGACGAGGGTCCGCGCGCGCGGGTGCTCGGCGGCGGCACCATTGCCCGCGTCGACGCGTTGTCGGCGCGCCCGGCCCAAGCCGCCTGAATGCCAAGCCGCTTGAATGCCAAGCCGCCTGACCGGTCAGGCCGCCTGACCGGCCGCCGGCCCGCAGAGATCTCCCGAGCGCGAACCGCAGGACGAAAGCCACGATGTTGAGCGAGCCGCAGGTGACGGGCCCGAGCACGGCCCTGATGCGCAAGGCCTATGCCCGCTGGGCCCCGGTCTACGACGTGGTCTACGACAAGCTGACCGAGCCGGCAGCCCGCGCGGCGGTGCGCGCGGCCGCAGCCTGCGGGCCGCGCATCCTGGAGGCCGGCGTCGGAACCGGCCTCTCGCTCGGCTACTACCCGGCCGGCAGCTTCGTCTGCGGCGTCGATCTCTCCGAGGACATGCTGAAGCGCGCCCGCCGGAAGGTGCAGCGGCGCGGGCTCGCCCACGTGCGCGGCCTGCAGGTGATGGACGTCTGCCATCTGGGCTACGCCGATGCCAGCTTCGACGCGGTCGTGGCGCAGTTCCTGATCACCCTGGTGCCGGATCCGGAGGCCGCGCTCTCCGAGTTCCTGCGGGTGGTGCGGCCCGGCGGCGAGATCGTGCTCGCCAACCATTTCGGCCAGACCGACGGGCCGGTCGCCCGGGTCGAGGAGATCGTGGCCCCGCTCTGCACCAAGATCGGCTGGTCCTCGGACTTCAAGTCGACCCGCATCGAGGCCTGGGCCCGGCGCAACGGCGTCGAGTTCATCGGCGTCGCCCCGACCTTCCCGGGCGGGTTCTTCAAGATCCTGCGCATGCGCAAGCCCGCTTGAGCGGCCCGGAGGAGGGCGCCGGAAACCGGCCGGGCAGGGAGGAGGCCGAGGCACCGGGTATGGGCCCGGAAGCCGGTCCCGGACGGGCCCGCAGGTCCCTGCGCTGGCTGCCGCTCGCGCTCCTCGTCGGTGTCTCGCTGGCTGCCCTCCTCACCGGCGCGGCGCGGCTCGTCAGCCTCGACGCCCTGCTGGCCTCGCGGGCATGGCTGCACGCCTTCGTGGGCGCCGACTACGTCCGCGCGCTGGTGGCCGCCTACCTCGTCTATGTCGGCGCGGTGGTGATCTCGGTGCCCGCCACCCTGATGCTGACCATGGTGTGCGGCTTCCTGTTCGGGATCGTCACAGGCGCGCTGGTCTCGGTCGCGGCCGCCACCACGGGCGCGGCCATCGTGTTCTCGATCGGCCGGGGACCGGGGGCGGACCTGCTCGACCGGGTGGCGGGGCCGCGCCTCGGCGCGCTCGCGGAGGGCTTCCGGCGGGACGCCTTCGGCTACATCGCCTTCCTGCGCCTGCTGCCGCTCTTCCCCTTCTGGATGACGAATCTGGGGCCCGCCGCCTTCGGCGTGCCGCTGCGGACCTTCGTGGCCGCGACGTTCCTCGGCCTCCTGCCCGGCGCCTTCGTGTACGCGGCGACGGGCGCCGGGATCGACGAGGTGGTCGCGGCCCACGAGGCGGCGCAGGCCGTCTGCCAGGCGGCCTCGGACCTGGGCTGCGACGAGGCGCTGACGCTGCGCGCTCTGGTGACGCCCAAGATGGTGCTGGGCCTGGGCGCGCTCGCGGGCTTCGCGCTGCTCTCGGTGCTGCTGCGCCGCCTCCTCGCGCGGCGGCAGCTGGCCGCCGAGGCCGAAAGATCACGCAAAGTACAGCCCGGCGATACAACCGAAGGTTAGGCATCTGAAGTCGGTTAACGACAGATAAGGCCTGTGCGGAAACAGGAGTGCACTGGCGCCCCTCTCGACGGCGCAGTATCGCGCGGGGTAGGAAACGGCAGCGGGCGCGGGTTCACGGGCGCCGGCCGAGGCGTCGATGCGTGTGCGTGCGGAAGAGGGCGGGGCGCTGCAGGAGCGCGGGAGCGCGGCGCCGGCCGGCCGCGGTTCGGGACTGCGCCTTGGTCTGTCCGCCCGCCTCTTCCTGATCACGGTGGCCTTCGTGGCCGTGGCCGAGGTGCTGATCTACGTGCCGGCGGTGGCGAACTACCGCCTCTCCCTGCTCTCCGACCGGATCGCGGCGGCGCAGGTGGCCGCCATGGTGCTCGACGCGAGCCAGGGCCAGCCGGTCGCGGACGACCTCGCCCGCCACCTGCTGGTCGGGGCGGGCGCCCGGGTGATCGCGGTGCGGGGCGACGAGACCCAGCGCCTGCTCTCCCTCGATCCCGTGCCGGAGCGCGTGGCCGACACGGTCGACCTGCGCAACACCTCGATCTGGGAGGCGATCCGCGGTGGCTGGCGCACGATCGTCGCCCCGGCCGACGCGCCCATCCGCGTGGTCGGGCACGGGCGAGACGGCTTCGACCTCGTCGAAGTACTGATCGACGAGGCGCCACTGCGACAGGCGATCGTCGACTTCGCCCTGCGGCTCCTGCTCTCGTCCCTCATCGTGGCCGCCGCCGCCGCCGGCGTGGTCTTCGTGGTGCTGCAGGTCGCGATCGTGCGGCCGGTGCGCCGGCTCGCCCGCAACATCGCGGCCTTCGCGGACGATCCCGAGGGGGCCGAGCGCGGCATCGTGCCCTCGCGCCGCACCGACGAGATCGGCGTGGCCGAGACCGCCCTCGCCCGCATGGCGCAGGGGCTCGCCGACCAGCTCCGGCAGAAGAAGCGGCTGGCCGAGCTCGGGCTCGCGGTCAGCAAGATCAACCACGAGCTGCGCAACATGCTGACCGCGGCGCAGCTCCTCGGCGACCGCCTGGAGGGCGCTGCCGACCCGACCGTGCAGCGCGTGGCCCCGCGCCTGCTGGCGACCCTCGACCGGGCGATCCGCTTCTGCGAGGCGACCCTGGCCTATGGCCGGGCGAGCGAGCCCAGCCCGAGCCCGCGCCGCGTCGCGCTGGCGCCGTTGCTCGCGGAACTCGAGGATCTGACGGGGCTGGCCGATGGGGCCGGGGTGGCGATCCGGGTCGAGGCGCCGCCGGATCTGACGGCGACCGTCGATCCCGAGCAGCTCGCGCGCGCCTTGACGAACCTCGTGCGCAACGCCGTGCAGGCGCTAGCATCGGACACGACCAGCGCGCCCGAGGTGCGGGTGACGGCCTCGCGCGGCTGCGTCGCGGACCGCGGTGCGGTGACGATCCTCGTGGCCGACAACGGGCCCGGCCTACCGGAGCGGGCGCGGGCGCACCTGTTCGCGCCGTTCAAGGGCTCGACCCGGGCGGGCGGCACCGGCCTCGGCCTTGCGGTGGCATCGGAGCTGATCCGCCTCAACGGCGGCTCGCTCACTCTCGACGCGGGCACGCGCGGCGCCTGCTTCCGGGTGACGCTGCCGGACGCGGCCTGAGGGTCCCGGATTCCAAAGGTCGAGACCCTTGGCGGGTGCAGGGCAGAGCCCTGCTGTCGGCTTCCTCGCCCTGGCAAGCCCAGGGCGAGGAAGCCGAACCCGGGGCGCCGCTCCGGGACCCCGCCTGCAGCGCCTTCAGGCGCCGAAAGGGCCTTGGCCCTTGGGGACCCGGAACCTACTCGGCCGCGGCCAGGACCGGCTCGTGCACGGTGATGCCGATGTCGCGCAGGAGGGCGGCGTCGTCGTCCGCCTCGTTGTTGGCGGTGGTGAGCAGGCGCTCGCCGTAGAAGATCGAGTTGGCGCCGGCCAGGAAGCAGAGGATCTGCGCCTCGCGCGTCAGGCTCTTGCGGCCCGCACTGAGCCGCACCCGCGCCTTCGGCATCACGATGCGCGCGGTCGCGCACATCCGCACGAGGTCGAGGGGATCGACCGCGGGCCGGTCCTCCAGCGGCGTGCCCGCGACGGCCACCAGCGCGTTGATCGGCACGCTCTCGGGATGCGGCGCGTGGTTGGCCAGCACCTGCAGCATCTGGGCGCGGTCGGTGACGCCCTCACCCATGCCGACGATGCCGCCGCAGCAGACGCCGATGCCGGCCGCCCGCACGTTCTCCAGCGTCTTCAGCCGGTCCTCGTAGGTGCGCGTCGAGATGATGTCGCCGTAGAAGTCCGGCCCGGTATCGAGGTTGTGGTTGTAGGAGGTGAGCCCGGCCTCGGCGAGGCGCCCGGCCTGCGCGGGGGTGAGCATGCCGAGCGTGACGCAGGCCTCCATGCCGAGCCCGCGCACGCCCCGCACCATGGCGAGCACGGCGTCGAATTCGGGCCCGTCCTTCGGCTGGCGCCAGGCCGCGCCCATGCAGAAGCGGTGCGCGCCGTTGGCCTTGGCGGCGGCGGCCTCTTTCAGCACCGTCTCGACCGGCATCAGCCGCTCGCGGGGCAGCGCCGTGCCCTTGTGGTGGGCCGATTGCGGGCAGTAGGCGCAATCCTCCGGGCAGCCGCCGGTCTTGATCGAGAGCAGCGCGGCCCGCTGGATGTCGGCCGGGTCGTTGTGCATCCGGTGCACGGTGCCGGCCCGGTGCACGAGATCCAGCAACGGCATGTCGTGGATCGCCCGGATCTCGGTCACGCTCCAGTCGTGGCGGATCGCGCCCAACTCGGTCGCGGAGGCAAAGGGCCCGAAGGAATTGGGCCCGAAGGAATGGGGAGATGGCGTCTCGCTCATGCCTGCCTTTGAGCGGGATCGCCCGCCGGACGTCAAGCCTCGCGCGTCTCGCACCAGAAGTCTCAGGCGGGGGTCTGCTCGATCATCCCGTACCAGCCGAGCCCGCGATAGGTCTCGTAGCCCGGCGTACGGTGAAAGGCGGTGAGCCGGCCGCTGGCCGAATCGCGCACGATGCCGCTCGTCGCAACGCCCGGATCGGCCGTCACGGTCTCGCCGAGGATGCCGCGCCCGTCCGAGGCGGCGAGCACCCGGCGGCGCGCGTCAACCAGCAGGACGCGGGTCCGGTCCCGGTCGGCGGGCGCCACCCGCACGCCCTCGACGATGGCGCGGGCCTGGGGCTCCCAGTCGAAATGGATGGCGAGCACGCCCGCGAGCGGGCCGCGCACCTGCCCGTCCGCCCGCACGCCGGCCGCGTAGGTCGCCACCTGCGCGTTGCCCAGGAGCGGCTCCTGCCGGATGTCGGCACAGCCGTAATCGTCGCCGCTGCGCAGGGCGAGCGCGTCCCGGAACCAGGGCTCGCCCGCCACGCTGCGCCCGGCCAGCCCCGGATAGCGGTCGGGCCGGCCCGTCGCCAGGATGCGGCCGGCGGGGTCGCAGAGCCAGAGGTCGAGATAGACCGTGTAGGCCGAGAGGATCACGCCGAGCCGGCCGGAGGCGTAGGAAGCGGCGTCGGGCGTGAGATTGGCCGCGCAGTCCACGATCGCCGAGTCGGTCGCCCACCAGCGCACGTCGCAGGTGCGCTCGTAGAGGTTGCGGTCGATCAGCTCGACGGCGTTCAGCGCGAGATCGACGAGCCGCTCCTCCTGCGCCCGGCCGGCCATCGCGCCGACCGATTGCTGCAACGCCGCGATCCGGCCGTCGAGATGCGTCTCCAACTCGCGGGCGAGGCCCTCGACCTCGGCGCCGATGGCCCGGACCTCCTGCGCCACCACCGAGAAGCCGCGCCCGTGCTCGCCCGCGCGCGCCGCCTCGATCAGGGCATTGAGCGCCAGGATCCGCGCTTGGCCGGTGATCTGGCGGATCCGCCCCGTCTTGTCCTGCGAGAGTTGACGCACCTCGGCGGCGAGGCGGACGATCGCCTCCAGCGTCGGCGGAGCCTCGACGCCCGACGCGACGGGGCGGGGAGCGGACATCGGGCGGGGTGCAGGCAGGGCCATGGCGGCTTCCAATTCGGGTGCGACCGAATCTCCGCCGGAAACTCGTAAGAGAGCGTTAATTTCAGTTCCGAAGCGAAACAAATCTTTGTCCATGCTCCGGGATTGCAGGTTTCCCGCCTACAACCCGGAACAAACGACAGGTTGTTCAGTGCGTCGGCTCGCCGGAGGAGACCTTCGCGGTCCAGTCGTCGAAGGCCATGACGGTCTGGCGCTGCTCGCCGAGGCCGTCGATGCGCAGCACCATCTCGTCGCCGGGCCTGAGATAGCGCGGCGGCTTCATGCCGAGGCCGACGCCCGGCGGCGTGCCGGTGGTGATGATGTCGCCGGGCTCCAGCATCATGAAATGCGAGGTGTAGGCGACGAGCTGGGCCACGTCGAAGATCATGGTCGCGGTGGAGCCGGTCTGCATGCGCTGGCCGGAGACATCGAGGCTCATGGACAGGGCCTTGAGATCCGGGATCTCGTCGAGGGTGACGAGCCAGGGCCCAATCGGGCCGAAGGTCGGGCAGCCCTTGCCCTTCGTCCAGGTGCCGCCACGCTCCATCTGCCACTCGCGCTCGGAGACGTCGTTGCAGATGCAGAGGCCCGCCACGTAGTCGAGCGCCTCGTTGGCGTGGACGTAGCTCGCCCGCGCGCCGATCACCACGGCGAGCTCCACCTCCCAGTCGGTCTTGGCCGAGGATTTCGGGATGATCACCGGGTCGTTCGGACCCGAGATGCAGGAGGGGGCCTTGTTGAAGAGGATCGGCTCCGCGGGGATCGGCGCGCCGGTCTCGGCGGCGTGGTCGGCGAAGTTCAGGCCGATGGCGACGAAGTTGCGGGTGCCGCCCACGCAGGGGCCGAGCCGGATGTCCTTCGGCAGCAGCGGCAGGCTCTCGGGATCGATCATCCGCAGCCGGTCGAGCGCGTCCCTGGCGAGCGCTGGTCCCGCGATGTCGCGCAGGATCGCCGAGAGGTCCCGGAAGCCGCCATTCCGGTCGACGAGGCCCGGCTTCTCGCTCCCCTGTGCGCCGTGGCGGATCAGCTTCATCGCGTCTCTCCCGCAGGTTGTGGTCGGCACGGGACTTGGGGCGGCGCCCGCCTCGGGCAAGCGCGGCCGGGGTGGAATGCGGCCCGGGCCGACCGCCGTTTGTTGCTCGGATGTCACAGAGCCGCGCCAACACCGGGCCTGAGCGGATCAAGATCCCGCAAGGTTCACATATAAACTATTTCACCTGCGATCGTTATCTGCAGCCAAAACTGATGTTTCGAATAATTTAAGCGGCCTTACTGAACGATATACGCGAATTCATCTTTCCAAGACCTGACTTGCAAAGAAGCGCGCCACACATCAATGTGTTAGCCAAGGTGCCAGCCCGCGCAGAATCGGGAATCCAGCACCGTCGAAGATGTCTCTAGGGAATTGCACCATGACGGGCAGGGGTCGGGCTCTGGCGCTGGCGGGCGTCGCGGCGACGGGTTTGTGGGCGGGCGCGCACGAGGCGCGGGCCGGTGCCTTCGGCATCCGCGAGCAGAGCACGCAGGCGCAGGGCCTCTCCTTCGCGGGCGCCGCGTCGGGCTCCGGCGGCGTCTCCTCGATGTTCTGGAACCCCGCGGTCATCACCATGCGGCCGGGCTGGGTGACCGAGCAGAACCTCACCTTCATCAACCTGTCGGCGGAGATCACGCCGACGCTCGGCACCAATCCGGGCTTCCTGCCGCTCGGCAGCTCGGGCGAGATCGGCCAGGGCGCCGTGGTGCCGGCGGGCGCCACCTCCTACCAGCTCAGCGACCGGCTCTGGATCGGCCTGCAGACGGGCGCGCCCTTCGGCCTCGTGACCAAGCCGAACCAGGTCTGGGCCGGCGAGGTCTACGCCCGCTCGAGCCGGATCTTCTCGCTCGCCTTCAACCCGGTGATCGGCTTCAAGGTCAACGAGTGGCTCTCGGTCGCGGCCGGCCCGAACATCGAGTATTTCCGCCTGACGCTCCGGCAGGCCCTGCCGATCCCGGGCCTCTCGCCGACGGTCTATCCGAGCGCCTTCCTGAAGGGCGAGTCCTGGGGCGTCGGCTTCACGGCGGGCGCCACTATCACGCCCTGGGCCGGCACGGTGCTGGGCGTCGGCTACCGCTCCTCGGTGCACCACGACATCGAGGGCTCGATCGGCGTGCCGCTGGTGGCCCTCGCCCGCACGGCCGGGCAGGTCACCGCCAACCTCAACACGCCCGAGAAGCTCAGCGTCGGCCTGACCCAGGCGATCAACCCGGTCACCCGGATCAATCTCGGCTTCGAGTGGGACAACTGGAGCCGGCTGGGCAATATCGGCATCGTCTCGCGCACGCTCGGCGTGCCGGTGAGCAACCTGCCGCTCGACTACAAGGACGGCTACACCTACTCGATCGGCGCCGAGTACGACTGGTCGCCCAACCTCACCCTGCGCGGCGGCTTCGCCTACGAACTCTCGCCGATCGTCTTCGCCAACCGCTCGGCGCGCCTGCCGGACGGCGACCGCTACATCGCCTCGATCGGCGCGAGCTACCGCTGGAACGAGAAGCTGACGCTCAACCTCGCCTACTCGCACTTCTTCCTCGACCGCAACCGGATCCTCTCCGGCCCGGGCCGCGACTACAACGTCGGCAACATCGCCTTCGCGGGCTACACGGATGCCAGCGCCGACATCGTCTCGGTCGGCTTCCGCTACGTCCTCGGCGAGCCGGCCCGCCCGGTCGCGCCCGCGCCGCTGGTGCGAAAGTACTGATCGCGACGCACCGTTCTCGCGCAGGACCTGTCGCGCATCCCCTCTCCCCGCCGTGCGGGGAGAGGGCTTCATGCCACCTCGTCGGGGCATGAAGCGAGGCGGCAGCCGAAGGTGAGGGGGCGGCTCCGGCCGTGCCCGCCCCTGAAACATCCCCTCACCCTCGCCCTTCGGGCTCCCCGATCACCCGGCAGGGGGTGATCGGGCCTCTCCCCGCCCGGCGGGGAGAGGGGAAGGGCCCGTACCTCAGGACTTGATCCGGACGTAGGTGCCGGGCGCCGGTCCGAGGGAGGGCAGGGGGCCTTCGCCGGGGATGCGCGCCGGGACGCGCTCGGGCGCCTGGGCCTCCAGCCAGGAGAACCAGTAGGGCCACCACGAGCCCTTGTGCTCGGTGGCAGCCGCGATCCAGTCCTCGAGCCGCCCCTTGGCGGGTCCACCGGTCCAGAAGCCGTATTTCGGCTTCGCGGGCGGGTTCACCACGCCCGCGATGTGGCCGGAGCCCGCCAGCACGTAATCGACCGGGCCGCCGAACTTGGACGAGCCCTCGAAGACGGAAAGCGCCGGGGCGATATGATCCTCGCGCGTCGCGAGGTTGAAGACCGGCACCTTCACCCGGCCGAGGTCCAGACGCACGTTGCCCAGCACCATCTTCCCCTTGGCCAGCGCGTTCTCAAGGTAGCAGTTGCGCAGGTAGAAGGCGTGGTTGGCCGCCGGCATCCGGGTGGCGTCGGAGTTCCAGTACAGGAGGTCGAAGGCCGCCGGCGGCTTGCCCTTGACGTAATTGTTAACGACGTAGGACCAGATCAGGTCATTCGGCCGGAGCATGTTGAAGGCGTTGGCCATGCGCGCGCCGTCGAGATAGCCACGCTCGGCCATGCGGGCCTCGACCTGCCGGATCTGCGCCTCGTCGGCGAAGACCTTCAGGTCGCCCGCATGGGTGAAGTCGACCTGCGTGGTCAGCAGCGTCGCGCTCTTGATCCGGGTGTTGCCGGTGGCGGCCTGATGGGCCAGCGTCACGCCGAGCAGCGTGCCGCCGACGCAGTAGCCCGCCGCCGCCACCTCGCGCTCGCCGGTCGCGGCGCCGATCGCGTCGATCGCCGCCTCGATCCCCTCGCGCATGTAGCTCTCGAAGTCCTTGTCCGCGTGCCGGGCGTCCGGATTGACCCAGGAGATGCAGAACACGGTCAGGCCCTGATCGACCATCCACTTGATGAAGCTCTTCTGCGGATTCAGGTCGAGGATGTAGAACTTGTTGATCCAGGGCGGCACGATCAGGAAGGGGCGCTTCAGCACCGTCTCGGTCGAGGGCGCGTACTGGATCAACTCGATCAGCTCGTTGCGGAACACCACCGCGCCGGGGCTGACCGCGACGTTGCGGCCGACCTCGAAGCTCGCCTGGTCCGACTGGCGCACCCGGAGCTCGCCCTTGCCCGCCTCGATGTCCTCCTGGAGCATCTGCAGGCCGCGCACGAGGTTGGCTCCGTTCTCGGCAAACGTCTGCCGGATCAGCTCGGGGTTGGTCAGAACGAAGTTCGAGGGCGAGAGCGCGCTGGTGATCTGGCGCAGGTAGAACTGCGCCTTGTGGCGGGTCGGCTCATCGAGGCCCTCGGCCTGGTCCACCAGATCCTCGGACCAGCGCACGAGGATCAGGTAGGCCTGCTTGATGAAGTCGAAATAGGGGTTCTGGGTCCAGTCGGCGTGGGCGAAGCGCGGGTCCTTCGGCTCCGGCGCGGCGACCGGCGGGGCGGGGCTGCCCTGCAGCCTGACCAGGGTGGAGCCCCAGAGCGTGACGAAGGCCTCGCCGAGCCGCGTCTGCGCCTCGATGCTCTTCTGCGGGTCGGAGAGCCAGTGCTCGGCGACGGTGCCGAGCGCCCGGCTCATCTCCTTCAATTCGTCCGAGCCGCCCGCGCCCGCCTCCGCGGGCTTCAGAAGCTGCGAGACGTTGCGGCCCATGGTCTCGACGAACTGGCCGGCATTGCGCGCCAATGCCTCGAAATCGGGCACCTGCGGCGGCGGCGTGTGGGGGCTCGTCACGCGTGCGTCACTCCCTGCTGTCCCCGTCCCCTGCGGGACGGGCCGGCCCATTGTCCCGACGGGTCGGGCGGGGCCTCGTTTCCGACAAATTAAAGCGCGACCCGGAGATTTCGCCAGACCAACCGAGCCGCGGCCGCTACATCTTCCGCATGTTCTCCAGCATGTTCCTGCCTCGCACGCCCGCGCCCTGCCGCCTCGCCGCCCTGGCGCTCGCCCTCGCGGCGGGCGGCTGCTCGGGCGATGTCGGCGGCCTGCGCAGCCTCGGCATCGCCGGCACCGCGCCGAAGGGCCCCGAGGCCCCCGCCTTCGTGACCGACACGCGCCGGGAGGGCGCCGACTTCCTCCCGGTCGGCGTCTCGGCCCCGCCGCGGCCGGTGCGGGCGAAGTCGTCCGAGGGCCAGAAGGCGCTGGAGGCCGAGCTGGAGGGCGCCCGCAGCCGCAACCTCGCCCGCGGGCGGGCCGCCGAGAGCGCCGGCAAATCGGTCAACCCGGCGCCCGCCCCGGCTCAGTAGGCGCGCCGCAGCCGCCTTTTCGGGGTCGGCGAACCGGGGCCTTCCGTGCTAGGAGGGCTGTTCGCACCCCCGGCAACCCTCGAAACGCCAGATCTCGAAACGCCAGACCCGGGACCGTGCGCGATGGACACCGCCATGACCGACTTTCATCGCATCAAGCGCCTGCCCCCCTACGTCTTCGAGCAGGTGAACCGGATCAAGGCCGCCGCCCGCGCCAACGGCGCCGACATCATCGATCTCGGCATGGGCAACCCCGACCTCGACGCCCCCAAGCACGTCATCGCCAAGCTGGTCGAGACGGCGGGGCGCCCGCGCACCGACCGCTACTCGGCCTCGAAGGGCATCGCGGGCCTGCGCCGGGCCCAGGCCGCCTACTATCAGCGCCGCTTCGGCGTCTCGCTGAACCCCGACACGCAGGTGGTGGCGACGCTGGGCTCCAAGGAGGGCTTCGCCAACATGGCGCAGGCGATCACGGCGCCGGGCGACGTGGTGCTGGTGCCCAACCCGAGCTACCCGATCCACGCCTTCGGCTTCCTGATGGCGGGCGGCGTCATCCGCTCGGTCCCGGCCGAGCCGACGCCCGCGATGTTCCCGGCCCTCGAGAAGGCGGTGCAGCACTCGATCCCGAAGCCCGTCGCGCTCGTGGTCTGCTACCCCTCGAACCCGACCGCCTACGTGGCGGGCCTGGATTTCTACAAGGATCTGGTCGCCTTCGCGAAGAAGCACGAGCTGATCCTGCTCTCGGACCTCGCCTACGCCGAGGTCTATTTCGACGGCGAGCCGCCGCCCTCCGTGCTGCAGGTGCCGGGCGCGATCGACTGCACGGTCGAGTTCACCTCGCTCTCGAAGACCTACTCGATGGCCGGCTGGCGCATGGGCTTCGCGGTCGGCAACGAGCGGCTGCTGGCGGCACTCACCCGGGTGAAGTCCTACCTCGATTACGGCGCCTTCACGCCGATCCAGGTGGCGGCGAGCGCGGCGCTCAACGGGCCGGACGACTGCATCGCGGAGATGCGGGGCATCTACCGCAAGCGCCGCGACGCGCTGGTGGATTCCTTCGGCAAGGCCGGCTGGACCATCCCCTCGCCGTCGGCCTCGATGTTCGCCTGGGTGCCGATCCCGGAGAAGTACCGCGCGCTCGGCAGCCTGGAATTCTCCAAGCTCCTGCTGGAGAAGTCCGACGTGGCCGTGGCGCCGGGCATCGGCTTCGGCGAGTACGGCGACGACTACGTCCGCATCGCACTGGTCGAGAACGAGCAGCGCATCCGGCAGGCGGCGCGCAACATCCGGCGCTTCTTCGACAACGCCGACAAGACGCTGCACAACGTCGTGCCGATGCAGAAGGCCGGCTGACACGCCGCGCGGAGCCCGGCCCTGTTGCGGCCGGGCACCCGGCCGTTGTTGCGGCCGGGCGACAGGGCCCGCCAAAGCCGCGCCCGGGGCGGCGCCCGCGCTTGTCCGGGAGGCCGGGCTGGGCAAGGGTCTCACCAAGGGGTCCCAGTCTTTCCGCGTCCGAGGGGTGCATGCGCCGCCTGAACCTGCCCGCCGCCCTGCTCGCCGCCCTCGCGCTCGCGGCGGCCGGTGCCTGCGCGCCGAACCCGATCGTCGCCCGCGACCCCGTCCCGGCCCCCGGCCCGCAGGACGCCTTCGTGTGCAAGTCGCGCCCGCTGCCGCTCAACACCTTCATGACGAACTGCGAGCCGGTCGCGCCCGAGCCGGTGCTGCGCTCGAAGGGCTGAAGGCTCGGCCGCGCCGGCCCTCCACCGGAGCGGCCCTGACGCGCGCGTCCGGATGCCCATATGAGGGGCCGGGGCGCAGACAGGATCCGAGCATGGCCAGCGAGACGCACGCACGCAGCTTCATCCCCCTCGGCATCGCGGTCCTGACCGTGTCGGACACCCGCGGCCTCACGGACGACCGCTCCGGCGACACCCTGAGCCAGCGCCTCACCGAGGCCGGGCACCGGCTGGCCGACAGGGCCGTGGTCACCGACGACGTGCCGGCGATCCGCGCCCGGGTCGAGGCCTGGATCCGCGATCCCGGGATCGATGTGGTGATCACGACGGGCGGCACCGGCTTCACCGGCCGCGACGTCACGCCCGAGGCCGTCGAGCCCCTGTTCGAGAAGCGCATGGACGGCTTCTCGGCGGTGTTCCACCGCATCTCCTACGACAAGATCGGCACCTCGACCCTGCAGTCGCGGGCGACCGCGGGCCTGGCGCGCTCGACCTTCATCTTCGCCCTGCCGGGCTCGCCCGGCGCCTGCCGCGATGCCTGGGACGGGATCCTGGCGCAGCAGCTCGACTACCGCCACCGGCCCTGCAACTTCGTGGAGATCATGCCGCGGCTCGACGAGCACCTGCGGCGGGGCGCGCCCGCCTGAGGCGTCAGCCCCGCTCGATCCGGGCGCCGAGCCGCCGCGGCTTGAGCCGCGGCGAGAAGCCGGGGCCGGCCAGCAGCGTGTCCCGGCGCACAAGGTCGCCGGCCCGCGCCCGGCCCGCGCCGATCACGCCCTCGCCGCGGGCGATGAGCCGCTGGGGCAGGCCGGCATGCGGGCGGCGCAGGCGCGCCAGGGCCGTTCCGGAACGCGCCGTGCCGATGAAGCGGTCGAGGGCCCGGATCCAGCCCTCGGCCGGCACATCGCCCGCCTCCAGGCACAGCACCCAGTCGCGCCGGGCGACGCGCGCGCCCGCCATCCACGGGCTCGCCGCGCGCGGCAGCACCACGAGCGTCGCGCCGGTGGCCTCGGCCACCGTCGCCACCCCGTCATGCGCCGTGCCGGCGACGATCACCGCGTCGCCGACGAGCCCGGCCGCCACCCCGGCGACGAGCGCGCTCAGGGTGTCGGCAAGCTGGTCGATCGCGTCGGGCCCCTCGGGCCGGGCGATGTAGGTCACCGCGGAAAGCATGCGCGCCGATAACCGATTTTTGCAGCAAAGAAACCCTCCGGCTGGGCCACTCGCGCAGTTGTTCGCGGATCCAGAAGGTGAAGGCGGATGATTGCCTAACAAACAGGCGCTGTCGCGGCGCGTGTTCGCTCTATGTTCCTAAAGGGTACTTCGAAGCGAGCGGACCGTGCAGCAATGACGACAGGCCAGGACGAGGCGGCATCCCGGCGCCTCGCGACCTCCGCGGTGCCGCCCGAGGCCCGGCGCGGCCGGGGCGCGACCGCCAACCCGAGCGGGCGCTTCGAGGCCGCCGCGCGGGTCCGCTTCGACGACGGCTGGGGCGAGCTGGAGACGACGCGCCCGCGCACTGAGGTGACGCGGGAGCGGGCGGCCCGCATCATCACCCGCAACACTTCGCCCGACATCTCCTTCGACCGCTCGATCAATCCCTATCGCGGCTGCGAGCACGGCTGTGTCTACTGCTTCACGCTTATGTCGGGCTCTCGCCGGGCCTCGACTTCGAGACCAGGCTCTTCGCCAAGCCCGACGCCGCGCGGCTGCTCGCCCGCGAACTCTCCGCGCCCGGCTACCGGCCGGCCACGATCGCGCTCGGCACCGCGACCGACCCGTACCAGCCGATCGAGCGGGAGCACCGCATCACCCGGGCGGTGCTGGAGGTGCTGGCCCGCTTCCGCCACCCGGTCGGCATCGTCACCAAGTCGAACCTGGTCGTCCGCGACGGCGACATCCTGGCCGAGATGGCGCGGGCGCGCCTCGTCACGGTCGGGGTCTCGATCACCACGCTCGACCCTGTGCTCGCCCGCCGCATGGAGCCCCGCGCGCCGCACCCGGAGAAGCGCCTGGAGGCGATCCGGCATCTGAGCGCCCTGGGCGTGCCCGTGATGGTGCTGGTGGCGCCCGTGATCCCGGCGCTGAACGACCACGAGATCGAGGCGATCCTCGCCGCCGCCCGGGAGGCCGGGGCGGCGGAGGCGAGCCACGTGCTGCTGCGCCTGCCGCATGAGCTGAAGGACCTCGTGGCCGACTGGTTCGCCGAGCATTATCCGGGCCGGCAGGCGCATGCCTTCTCGCTGGTGGCGCAGAGCCGCGGCGGCCGGGCCTACGACGCGACCTTCGGCCAGCGCATGACCGGGCAGGGCGCCTACGCGGCGCTGATCGCGCAGCGGATGCGCCTCGCCAAGGCCCGGCTCGGCTACCGGATGCAGAGCCTCAAGCTCGACACCGCGGCCTTCGCGGTGCCGGGCACGCAGCTCGCCCTGTTCTGAGCGGTCGCCGCGCCCCCCGCAGGGTCAGGCGAAGCCGCGGGTGAAGGTCAGGCGGTGGTGCGGGCTCCGGCCCCGCGCCGCGAGCCCGGCCCGGTGCAGCGCCGTGCCGTAGCCGACATTGCGCTCCCAGCCGTAGCCCGGGTGGCGGTGGGCGAGGCGGCGCATCAGGTCGTCGCGCACCGTCTTGGCGACGATCGAGGCGGCGGCGATCTGCGGCACCAGCCGGTCGCCGCCGATCACCGCGCGGCAGGGCAGGGCCAGGCCCGGCACGCCGTCGCGCCCGTCGACCAGCACAGGGGCGACGAGGGCAAGCCGCAGCACCGCGCGCCGCATGGCGTCGAGGGTCGCGACCCGCACGTTCAGGCGATCGATCAGCGCCCGCGAGCCCGCCGCCACCGCAACGCGCCCGTGCGCCCGGATCAGGGGCGTGAGGCGCTCGCGCACGGGTTCCGGCACGCGCTTGCTGTCGTCGAGCCGCGCCAGCAGGTCGCCGGGCAGGGCTGCGGGGTCGAACCAGACCGCCGCGACCACAACGGGGCCGCACAGCGCACCGCGTCCCACCTCGTCGCAGCCGATCGCGGCCGGATATCGGGCGGCCTCGGCCGGGTCGAAAGGGGGCATGGCGGCGTCCTGCGTCGCGGGCGTGATACGCGAACGCGCGGCGCAACGGAATGCCGGCCCTCGACTGCCAGCGCGCAGCGGGACGACGCGCGGAGCATCCATGACCGCTCGCGGCACCGCACCAATCGCTCGAGCGGTCGGCGGACCCTGCGCGCTCAAGGCCCGAGCCGGGAATGCGCGCAGCAACGCGAAACCCTGTGGATCGAAGCATGCGCTCTCGCATGAACGTAACATGCGAGACTCAGACACCTCGCGACGATAAAAAGCTTCTACGCTACCGCCAAGGATCGAGAACTTCGCAGCATCGCTTGCCGATGCTTTGGGCGAATGCGGGACTTTACGCATTGACGGACGAAAATTAAGCCACTAGATTCGAGATAGTACAATTGTACTACAGAAGATACGTTTGCATCAGAACTTTCGTCTATAAATGCACGCTTCAATCAAAAATAGAAGTTTTGCGCCCGCCTCAACCAGGGCAGCGCGCTTCTCCCGGGCAGCCGATGCCGTTCACGGCAATCTCGGGCACGCGCACGGAGAGGCGGCATGATGCCCGCGCACACTCCTCGGCCGGCCCACTACCCGCCCGCCGCCCCGCTGACGGCCGAGGCGATCCTGGCCCATCCGGACTTTCCGGAGGCGCGCCGCGTCTTCATCGCGGAGCACAGGAAGGTCTACGATTCCGAGGTCTTCCCGGGCCGTTTCGGCGCCGATGTCGGGCGCGTGACGACGCTCGCCATCATCGTCTGCCTGTACGCGAACTACGTGCGCGCGGACCGCGAGACCTGGCCGACCCTGACGAAGCTGAAGACCACGGTGGCCCGCTTCGGCTTCGCCAGCCCGAGGCTGATCGACACCTTCGTTGCACGCCTGGTCCAGACGGGCGACCTCGTGCTGCGGAAGCAGCCCGACGACAGCCGCGTCAGGCTCCTGTGCCCCACCGAGAAGCTGCTCGCCTGGGACCGCGAGTGGATGGCGGCCCACTACGCGGCCCTGGACCTGCTCTATCCGGAGCCCGGGTTTCCTCTTGCCCGGCAGCGCGACGCCGCGTTCCAGACCGCCCACGCCAAATGCGCGATCGACGCCTTCGACGGCATCATCGCGATGATCTGGAGCAACATGGATCTCGTGTTCTTCCTGAGCAGCACGAGCGCCCTCATCATCCTGCTCTCGGTCCTCGACAGGAGCGGCGCGGACGCGGAGAACCACTTCCAGGAGTCGGATCTCGGCGAACTCGCGAAGAGCTTCAGCGTCTCCCGGAGCCACATCCGCAACATCCTGGCGGCGGCGCAGGAGATCGGGTTCCTGACCCGCTCCGGACCGCGCAAGACGCTCTGGCAACTCACCCCCCGCCTGGTCTCGGCCTTCGACCGCTTCATCGCCGACAGCCTCGTCCACAGCGACGTGACCTACCGGCTCGGCCTGCGCGGCCTCGCGGAGGCGGGCGCGGCAACCGTCGCGGCCTAGGTCTCGGGAGACCGCCCCTCAACGCAGCCCGGCCAGGGCCGGTGCGCCCCGGGCGGACGTCCCCTCCAGCGCGTGGGCGCTCGCGATGTTGCCGAAGAACTGGCGCGCGCTCTCGGCCCAGGTGTGGCGCAGGGCCTCCGCGCGGGCGGCCTCGCGCGGGACGGCGAGCGCCGCGAGCGCCGCCGCGCGTAGGTCGGCGTCGAGGATGCCGGCCCGCGTGCCGCCGATCACGTCGAGCGGGCCGGTGACCGGGAAGGCCGCGACCGGCGTGCCGCAGGCGAGCGCTTCGAGCAGCACGATGCCGAAGGTGTCGGTGAGGCTCGGGAAGACGAAGACGTCGGCGCCCGCGTAGATCCGCGCGAGCGCCGCCCCGGTGCGCGTGCCGAGGAAGCGCGCGCCCAGGCCCAGACCTTCGAGCCGCGCCCGGTCCGGCCCGTCGCCGACGACGACGCGGCTGCCCGGAAGGTCGAGCCGCAGGAAGGCCTCGACGTTCTTCTCCACCGCGAGCCGGCCGACGAACAGGAAGATTGGCCGGGGCAGGTCGGCGAGTTCCGCCGGCAGGGCCTCGCCCGGTTCGGCCGGTCGGAACAGCTCCGTGTCGACGCCGCGGGTCCAGCGCATCAGGTTGGCGAAGCCCCGCTCGCTCAGTTCCCGCTCCAGGGAGGGCGTGCTCACCATGGTGCCGCAGGCCGCGCCGTGGAAGCGGCGCAGCCACGCGTAGCTCCAGGCCTCCGGCACCGGCAGCCGGGCCGAGAGGTACTCGGGAAAGCGCGTGTGGTAGCTCGTGGTGAAGGGCCGCCCCCGCGCCAGGCAGTGGCGCCGCGTGGCGTAGCCCACCGTCCCCTCGGTGGCGACGTGGACATGGGTGGGGCTGAGCCCGTCCCAGCGCGCCGCGACCTTGCGGCGGGTGGCGTGGGCCAGCCGGATCTCGGGATAGCCCGGCAGCGGCACCGAGCGGAAATCCTGGTGGGTCAGCAGCACCGTGTCGAAGCCGTGCGCACGTCCGGCCTCGACCATGTGCTGGAGCGAGCGCACGACGCCGTTGACCTGCGGGTGCCACGCGTCTGTGGCGATGAGGAGCCGCCTCACGCGACGGCCCGCCGCCCGGGCAGCGCCGGCTCCTCGGCGGGCGGCTCGGCCTCCGCCGCCGCGCGGGCCCGCAGGATGCTCGGATAGTGCAGCACCTCCATGCGGCCATCGTAGTGCTCGACGATCGCCGTGCAGGATTCCACCCAGTCGCCCGTGTTGAGGTAGCGCAGGCCCGCGATCTCGCGGTTGGCGGCGTGGTGGATGTGGCCGCAGATCACCCCGTCCGCGCCCTGGCGCCTCGCCTCGTCGGTGAGGAACTCTTCGAACTGGCCGATGAAGTTGACGGCGTTCTTCACCTTCAGCTTGGCCCAGGCCGAGAGCGACCAGTAGGACAGGCCGAGCCGGCGGCGGACCCGGTTGAGACCCGTATTGACCCAGAGCGCGAAGGTGTAGGCGCCGTCGCCCAGATGCGCGAGCCAGCGGGCGTGGCGCACCACCATGTCGAACTGGTCGCCGTGGATGACGAGATAGCGCCGGCCGTCCGCGGCTTCGTGGATGCGGCTCTCGGCGATCTCGATCCCGCCGAAGGTGGTGCCGATATAGTCGCGCAGGAACTCGTCGTGGTTGCCCGGCACGTAGACGATGTGGGCGCCCTTGCGGACCTTGCGCAGCAGCTTCTGCACCACGTCGTTGTGGCCTTGCGGCCAGTACCAGCCCGAGCGCAGCTGCCAGCCGTCGACGATGTCGCCGACGAGGTAGATCACGTCGGCGTCGTAGTCCTTGAGGAAATCGAGGAGCAGCCCGGCCTGGCAGCCCTTCGTGCCGAGATGCGTGTCGGACAGGAACAGCGTCCGAACGCGCACGGTCTCCGGCTCCTCGCTCACGCGCGCATCCCGCATCCCGCGCCTCCCGCTGTGGCGAGCGGGAGCCAAACCGGAATCCGATATCAGTTTGATGACGCGCCCCGGTCGCGACCGGGGGAGGCTTCAGCGGCCTGCGCCCGCGCCCCATCCCCAAAGATGAAGCCGACGGGGAGCACCCGGCAGCAGAGAGACCGTCGATCGCTGCACTGCGTACGTTGCGCTGCAGCAAAGATCAGTCAATCGAGCGTTCCCGACCGGGCCGGAAAGGCAAATTTTTTTTCCAGTGTCGCGAAGTTTTTCCGGTTTTCTTTCCGTGACTTGGCCGTCCATAATCACGCCCGGCCGAGTGGCGGCGTGGACCGCCCTCGAATCGGCGGGACGACCGAGAGGAAGGTGTCGATGACGCGGCGAGGCGCTTGAAAGCGCGACCCGGCCGTCGCAGGATGGGCGGGGCACATCGGAGGCGACCGGCATGCAGGCATGCCGCGACGCGAGCGGCGCGAGGCCGCCACGCCGCTCCGCGTGACCGACCATCCGAACAGGCAGACTCGCCCGGGCGACCGGACGGCGACGCCCCGCCCGGCAGGCCTCCCCGCGCATCGCCCGGTCCGCGCACGACCCGACATCGCCGGACGCGAAGCCGGCAGTTCATGACCTAGGGAATTGGAGGAAACATCATGGCGGCAACCAGACGCCCCGGTCGCAATCACCTCTTCGTGCCGGGCCCGACCAACATCCCGGACCGGGTCCAGCGCGCGATGCTGGTGCCCTCCGAGGACCATCGCTCGGTCGATTTCCCGGCGCTGACCAAGCCGCTCTTCGAGGACACCAAGAAGGTCTACGGCTCGACCGACGGCACGATCTTCCTGTTCCCGGCCTCCGGCACCGGCATCTGGGAATCGGCGCTGACCAACACGCTCTGCCGCGGCGACAAGGTGCTGACCTCGCGGTACGGCCAGTTCAGCCACCTCTGGATCGACATGGCCCAGCGCATCGGGCTCGACGTCGTCGTGCAGGAGGAGGCCTGGGGCACCGGCGCCGACCCGCAGAAGATCGAGGAGGCCCTGCGCGCCGACACCAATCACGAGATCAAGGCCGTGATGGTGGTCCACAACGAGACCGCCACGGGCGTCACCAGCGACATCGGCGCGGTGCGCAAGGCGATCGACGCGGCCGGCCACCCGGCGCTGCTCTTCGTGGACGGCGTCTCCTCGATCGGCTCGCTCCCGTTCCGTATGGACGAGTGGAAGGTCGACTGCGCCATCGCGGGCTCGCAGAAGGGCCTGATGCTGCCCGCCGGCCTTGGCGTGATCTGCGTCAGCCCGAAGGCGCTGCAGGCCTCAGAGGGCAAGGCCGGGCGCAACGACCGGCTCGCGCACGTCTACTTCGCCTGGGAGGACCACCGGAAGCAGAACCCGGCCGGCTACTTCCCCTACACCCCGTCGCTGCCGCTGCTCTACGGCCTGCGCGAGGCGCTCGCCTGCCTGTTCGAGGAAGGGCTGGAGAACGTCTACCACCGCCACCACGTGCTGGGCGAGGCCACCCGCCAAGCGGTCGCGGCTTGGGGCCTGAAGACCTGCGCCAAGGACCCGAAGTGGAACTCCGACACCGTCACGGCGATCGTCGTGCCGGAGGGCGTGGACGCGGCCCAGATCATCAAGCACGCCTTCGTGCGCTACAACCTCGCGCTCGGCGCCGGCCTCTCCCAGGTCGCCGGCAAGGTCTTCCGCATCGGCCACGTCGGTGACCTGAACGAGCTGTCGCTCCTCGGCGCCATCGCGGGCGCCGAGATGGCGATGAACGATTGCGGCCTCAAGGTCACGCCGGGCTCGGGCGTCGCCGCCGCGTCGAACTACCTGCGCGAGCACCCGCTCAACAAGAACTGATCCGGCAAGGATCATGACGGCCGCGGGGACAACGCCCCGCGGCCCGACCCGCGGGCTTGAGCAGCCCGGCGGGTCCAAGGAAGAAGACCGGCGCGCCGTTGTCGCGCGACCGGCCGAGGCACCCGGGATCAACCGGGGCCCGGAGGACGCGTCCGTTGCCGAGAGAGGGTTTCATGACGAAGAAGATCGTGTTCCTCGACCGCGAATCCCTCGACGCCAAGGTTCGGGAGTTCAACTTCCCGCACGAGTACGTGGAGTACGAGTCGACTTGGTCGCCCGAGGACACCGTCGAGCGCCTGAAGGGCGCCGAGATCGCGCTGATCAACAAGGTGCCGATGCGCGCCGACACGCTGAAGCAGCTGCCCGACCTCAAGCTGATCGCGGTCGCGGCCACCGGCACCGACGTCGTCGACAAGGCCGCGGCGAAAGCTCAGGGCATCACGGTCGTCAACATCCGCAACTACGCCTTCAACACCGTGCCGGAGCACGTGGTCGGGCTGATGTTCGCGCTGCGGCGCGCCATCGTGCCCTACGCCAACTCCGTGCGGCGCGGTGACTGGGCCAAGTCAACCCAGTTCTGCTACTTCGACTACCCGATCTACGACATCGCCGGCTCGACGCTCGGCATCGTCGGCTACGGGGCGCTCGGCAAGTCGATCGCCAAGCGCGCCGAGGCGCTGGGGATGAAGGTCATCGCCTACGACGTCTTCCCGCAGGAGGGACTGGTCGATTTCGAGACCATCCTCACGCAGTCCGACGTCATCACCCTGCACGTGCCGCTGACGCCGGACACCCGCAACCTGATCGGGGCCGAGCAACTCGCCAAGATGAAGAAGAGCGCCATCCTCATCAACACGGCCCGCGGCGGGCTCGTGGACGAGGCGGCGCTGCTCGACGCCCTCAAGAACGGCACCATCGCGGGCGCGGGCTTCGACGTGGTGGCGCAGGAGCCCCCGAAGGACGGCAACATCCTGTGCGAGGCGGACCTGCCGAACCTCATCGTCACGCCGCACGTCGCCTGGGCCAGCAAGGAGGCGATGCAGATCCTCTCCGACCAGCTCGTCGACAACGTCGAGGCCTTCGTCGCCGGCAAGCCCCAGAACGTGGTCGAGGGCTAGGAACACGACGCGCTCCCTCTCCCGTGCGGGAGAGGGTTGGGGTGAGGGATGAGAACTCCCCGGATCGGGCTGGCCCTTCGCCGCGGAGTCGCCGAGGCCTCTCCGTATGGCTCAGGGCCCCTCACCCTGTCCCTCTCCCGCGCGGGAGAGGGGACCCGCGCCCGATTCGGCGGGCGAAGCGCTAGCAAGCGGCTGCGTACGCCCCAGAAAGCATCCACACCCCACACGCCCCCCGACGGGCGAAAGGACGATCCGATGAAGAAGCTGCTGTTCCTCTTCGACACCGACGCGGTGCCGAGCGTGTTCGACACGGTCGTCGGCTACGACGGCGGGGCCGACCACATCACCGGCTACGGCAACGTCACGCCGGACAATGTCGGCGCGCTCGTCGACGGCACGATCTACACCCGCGGCGGCTCGGAGAAGAAGTCGACCGCGATCTTCGTCGGCGGCGGCAACATGGCGGCCGGCGAGGCGGTGCTCGACGCGGTCAAGAAGCGCTTCTTCGGGCCCTTCCGCGTCTCGGTGATGCTCGACTCGAACGGCTCGAACACCACCGCGGCGGCGGGCGTCGCGCTGGTCGCCAAGGCGGCCGGCTCGCTCCAGGGCAAGCGGGCGGTGGTGCTGGCCGGCACCGGCCCGGTCGGCATGCGCTCGGCGGCGCTGCTGGCCCGCGAGGGCGCCGAGGTCACGCTCTGCGGCCGCTCGCTCGACAAGGCGCAGGCCTCGGCGGACGCCGTCAACAAGCGCTTCGGCGTGAACGTCAAGGCGGCCGAGACCCCGGATGCCGGCTCGCGCGCCCGGATCGTCAAGGGCCAGAACCTCGTCTTCTCGGCGGGCGCCATCGGCCTCGAACTCGTGCCCGAGGAGGCCTGGAAGGACGAGTCCTCGATCGAGTTCCTGGCCGACTACAACGCCCAGCCCCCGCTCGGGCTAGGCGGTCTCGAGGCGATGGACAAGGGCAAGGACCGCCACGGCAAGAAGGCCTTCGGGGCGCTCGGCATCGGCGGCCTCAAGCTGAAGCTCCACCGCGCCTGCGTCGGCCAGCTCTTCGACAACACCGAGCAGGTGCTTGACGCCGAGGAGATCTACGCTCTCGCCAAGAAGATGGCCTGAGGGAGGATCCGATGGCCGAGAACGAGACGATCGCGGAGTTTCTGGACGGGCTGGCGAGTTCCAGCCCCACGCCCGGCGGCGGCGGGGCCGCCGCCATCTCGGGCGCCATGGGGGCGGCGCTCGTCTCGATGGTGTGCAACCTCACCATCGGCAAGAAGAAGTACGTCGAGGTCGAGGCCGAGCTGCAGGACGTGCTGGCCCGATCCGAGGCACTGCGGGCCGAGCTCACCGGCATGATCGCCGAGGACGTGAAGGCCTTCGACGCGGTGATGGGCGCCTACGGCCTTCCCAAGGCCACCGACGACGAGAAGGCGGCCCGCGCCGCGAAGATCCAGGAGGCCCTGCGGGAGGCCACCGACGTGCCGCTCGCCTGCTGCCGCGCCTGCCGCAAGGTGATCGACCTCGCGCTGGTCACCGCCGAGAAGGGCAACGTCAACGTGGTGAGCGACGCGGGCGTCGCCGTGCTCTCGGCCTTCGCGGGCCTGCGCAGCGCGGCGCTGAACGTCTGGGTCAACGCCCGGGGCCTGGAAGACCGCGCCTTCGCGGACGAGCGGCTCTCCGAACTCGAAGGGCTGCTCGGCGAGGCGGGCGCACTCAACGAACGGGTGTTCGAGATCGTGAAGGGCAAGGTGAGCTGAGCGCCATCACCGACCGCACCACAATCATCCCGGGGCTCGCCGCAGGCGAGAGCCCGGGATGATGGAGGCCGGCTCGAATGGTCGGGAACGAAGGAAGCACTGTGCAGTCGCGGCAAAGTTTTCGTGCGCCGCACCATTGAATACAGATAGCATTCGCCGCACCTCAAGGTGCTTTCAACGCGAATGTCAAAAAATTTAACACCTTCGGGCGCTCCCGCGAAACAAAACTTGTCGCTATAAAATGCACAGGACCGACGGAGCCGAAAAGGCCGGCTCGAAGACCAGCGGTCTCCCATAAAAAAATCGGAGGCGATGCCATGGACGTCCACGAGTACCAGGCCAAGGAGCTTCTCGCGAGCTTCGGCGTCGCGGTCCCGAAGGGCGCCGTCGCCTTCAGCCCGGACCAAGCGGTCTACGCGGCGACCGAACTCGGCGGCTCGTTCTGGGCCGTGAAGGCGCAGATCCACGCGGGCGCCCGCGGCAAGGCCGGCGGGATCAAGCTCTGCCGCACCTACAACGAGGTGCGGGACGCCTCCCGCGAGCTCCTCGGCAAGCGCCTCGTCACCATCCAGACGGGCCCCGAGGGCAAGCCGGTACAGCGGGTCTACATCGAGACCGCCGACCCGTTCGAGCGCGAACTCTATCTCGGCTACGTCCTCGACAGGAAGGCCGAGCGCGTGCGCGTCATCGCGAGCCAGCGCGGCGGCATGGACATCGAGGAGATCGCCGCGACCGATCCGGACGCGCTGATCCAGATCGTGGTCGAGCCCGCGGTCGGCCTGCAGCAGTTCCAGGCCCGTGAGATCGCCTTCCAGCTCGGGCTCAACATCAAGCAGGTCTCGGCCGCGGTGAAGACCATCATGAACGCCTACCGGGCGTTCCGCGACTGCGACGGCACGATGCTGGAGATCAACCCGCTCGTCGTCACGAAGGACGACCGGGTGCTGGCGCTCGACGCCAAGATGAGCTTCGACGACAACGCGATGTTCCGCCGCCGCCACATCGCGGACATGCACGATCCCTCGCAGAGCGACCCGCGCGAGGCCCAGGCCGCCGAGCACAACCTCAACTATATCGGCCTGGAGGGCGAGATCGGCTGCATCGTCAACGGCGCCGGCCTCGCCATGGCCACCATGGACATGATCAAGCACGCGGGCGGCGAGCCCGCGAACTTCCTGGATGTCGGCGGCGGCGCCTCGCCGGAGCGCGTCGCGACGGCCTTCCGGCTCGTCCTGTCGGACAAGAACGTCAAGGCGATCCTGGTCAACATCTTCGCGGGGATCAACCGCTGCGACTGGATCGCCGAGGGCGTCGTCAAGGCCGCCCGCGAGGTGAAGATCGAGGTGCCGCTGGTGGTGCGGCTGGCCGGCACGAACGTGGAGGCCGGCAAGCAGATCCTGGCCGAGAGCGGGCTCGACCTCATCACCGCCGACACCCTGTCGGAGGCGGCCGTCAAGGCGGTGGACGCCTGCAACACCGCCAAGAACAACGCTAAGAACCGCTGAGGGGAGATTGCGCCATGAGCATTCTCATCGACGAGAAGACCCCGATCCTGGTCCAGGGCATCACGGGCGACAAGGGCACGTTCCACGCCAAGGAAATGCTGGAGTACGGCACCAACGTCGTGGCGGGCGTCACACCCGGCAAGGGCGGGCGCACGCATCTGGGCGTGCCGGTGTTCAACACCGTCAAGGAAGCTGTCGAGGCCACGGGCGCCACCACCTCGATCACCTTCGTGGCCCCGCCGTTCGCGGCCGACGCCATCATGGAGGGGGCGGATGCGGGCCTGCGCCTCGTCTGCTCGATCACCGACGGCATCCCGGCCCAGGACATGATGCGGGTGAAGCGCTACCTCATGCGCTACCCCAAGGACCGGCGCACCATGGTGGTCGGCCCGAACTGCGCCGGCATCATCTCGCCGGGCCGAGCGATGCTCGGCATCATGCCCGGCCACATCTACCTCAAGGGCAATGTCGGGGTGATCTCGCGCTCGGGCACGCTCGGCTACGAGGCCGCCTCGCAGATGAAGGCGCTCGGCATCGGCATCTCGACCTCGGTCGGCATCGGCGGCGACCCGATCAACGGCTCGTCCTTCCTCGACCACCTGACCCTGTTCGAGCGCGACCCGGACACCCACGCGGTGCTGATGATCGGCGAGATCGGGGGTCCGCAGGAGGCCGAGGCCTCGGCCTGGATCCGGGAGAACATGTCGAAGCCCGTCATCGGCTTCGTGGCCGGGCTCACGGCCCCGAAGGGCCGCCGCATGGGGCATGCCGGCGCCATCATCTCGGCGACCGGCGACAGCGCCGCCGAGAAGGCCGAGATCATGCGCTCCTACGGCCTCACCGTGGCGCCGGACCCGGGCTCCTTCGGCGAGACCGTGGCGCAGGTGCTGAAGGCGGCCTGACGTGCCGCCCTCTCTCCCCCTCTGCGGGGGAGGGAGGGTATCGCGCCCATCGACACCAGAACATGCGCCACGAGGTGGCCCCATGACCCGAACGCTCCACGCCTCCCCCGGCCACACCGACGAGAACGCCTTCGCGCCCCCGGTCATTACCGGTACCTCCGCGAAGGAGCCGCTCGACATCCTGTTCCACGCACTCCTCGACGTAGCCCGCCGGCACGAGCCGGAACTGGAATCGGTGCTGCACGGCACCGCCGACATCTCCGCCTTCACGCCCGAGATGCTGGCCCGCGCGCTCCAGGTGCAGGGCATCTGGTTCCAGCTGATCTCGATCGCCGAGCAGAACGCGGCCATGCGCCGCCGCCGCCAAATCGAGCGCGCTGAGGGCCGTGAGGCGCTCGGCGGCTCCTTCGCCAAGGTGCTGGCCGAGGCCGCGAGCCGCGGAATCAAGGCGCCGCAGATCCACGCGCTCCTGAAGGACCTGCGCATCCGCCCGACGATCACCGCGCACCCGACCGAGGGCAAGCGCGTGACGGTGCTGGAGAAGTTCCGGCGCATCTACCTCGTGCTGCGCGAGTTGGAGATGCCGCGCTGGACCGAGCGCGAGCGCAACGGGCTGATGAACGAGCTGCGCGCTCAGATCGAGCTGGTCTGGATGACGGGCGAGCTGCACCTGGAGAAGCCGACCGTCGAGCGCGAGGTCGCCTGGGGCCTGCACTTCTTCGACGAATCGCTCTTCGAGATGCTGCCCGAGATGATGGTCTCGCTGGAGGAGGCGCTCGGCCGCCACTACCCGGACGAGACCTTCGAGGTGCCGCCCTTCTTCCAGTTCGGCAGCTGGATCGGGGGCGACCGCGACGGCAACCCCTACGTCACCGCGAGCGTCACCCGCGAGACCCTGAAGCGCAACGCGCTGGCCTCGCTCCGGCGCTACCGCGACGGCATCAACCACCTCGCACGCATGCTCTCGCTCACCGAGCGCTCGCTGCCGGTGCCGGAGGCGTTCGGCCGGGAACTCGCGCACGCGCTCGCCGAGAGCGGCGACGCGAAGGCCATCGCGGGCCGCAATCCGGGCGAGGCCTACCGGCAGTTCCTCACCTGCGTGCAGCGCAAGCTCGAGGCGACGATCGCCCGCAACGAGGGCGCGCAACCCTCCGGCCCCGACTATCCGAGCGCCGACGGCCTGATCAACGATCTGCGCACCCTGGAGAAGGGGCTGGCCGATGCCCGCTGCACGGGGCTCGCAACCGACCTCGTGCGCCCGGTCCGCCGCATGGTCGAGATCTTCCGCTTCTCGACCGTGCGCCTCGACATCCGCGAGAACTCGACCCGCACCACGCAGACGCTGCAGGCCCTCTGGGCCCGTCGAAAGGGCGACCGCCCGCCGCCGGAGCCCGATTCCCCCGCCTGGCGCGAATGGCTGCTCGCCGAACTCGCCCGGCCCCGCGACCCGGAGCGCGGCTTCGACGACCTGCCGGAGGCGGCGCGCGAGACCCTCGACACCTTCGCGCTCGTGGCCGAGATGCGCGACACCCTCGACCGCGAGGCCTTCGGCAGCTTCATCCTGTCGATGACGCGCTCGGTCGAGGACGTGCTCGGCGCCTACCTGCTGGCCAAGGAGGCGGGCCTGTTCCTCGACGGGGCCGGCACCGAGATCTGCCCGCTGCCGATCGTGCCGCTGTTCGAGACGATCGATGATCTCCGCGCCGCGCCCGCCATCATGAAGGAGCTCTTGGCGACCCCGGTCGTGCGCCGCTCCACCCGCTGGCAGGGCGGGGTGCAGGAGGTGATGATCGGCTACTCGGACTCGAACAAGGACGGCGGCTTCGTCGCCTCGAACTGGGAACTCTACAAGGCGCAGGCCCGGCTGACCGTGCTGGGCAAGCACGCGGGCGTGCCGATCGCCTTCTTCCACGGGCGCGGCGGCTCGGTCAGCCGCGGCGGCGTGCCGACCCACCGGGGCATCGCCGCCCAGCCGCCCGGCTCGATCAACGGGCGCTTCCGCATCACCGAGCAGGGCGAGGTCGTCTCGTTCAAGTACGCGAACCGCGGCACCGCGGCCTACCAGATGGAGCTGCTGGCGGCCTCCGTGTTCGAGCACGCGCTGGCGCCCGAGCCCAACGGCAACGGTGCCGCCCGGCTCGGGGCGGACGACGCCATGGAGGCGCTGTCGGGCGCCTCGCGGGCGGCCTACGTCAACCTGCTGCAGACGGAAGGGCTCGTCGACTACTTCCAGGCGGCGAGCCCGCTCGACGAGATCGCGCTCCTCAACATCGGCTCGCGGCCCGCGCGGCGCTTCGGCGCCCGCTCGCTCTCCGACCTCAGGGCGATCCCCTGGGTCTTCGCGTGGTCGCAGAACCGGCACGTCGTCACCGGCTGGTACGGGGTGGGATCGGGCATCCGCAGCTTCCTCGACGTGCGGGGCGCCGAGGGCGAGGCGCAGCTGAAGCGCCTGTTCGAGGAATCGCGCGTGTTCCGCCTCGTCCTCGACGAGGTCGAGAAGACCCTGATGATGGTCGATCTCGACATCGCCCGCGACTACGCGGGCCTCGTGGCCGACGAACTCGTGCGCGCCCGGATCTTCCGCATGGTCGAGGCCGAGTACGCCCTGACCAAGGAGATGGTTCTGCGGGTGAGCGGTGGGCGCGAACTCGCCGAGCGCTTTCCCCTGTTCCGCGACCGGCTCCAGGGCCGGCTGCCCACCATCAACCAAGTGAGCCGCGAGCAGGTCGAGCTGCTGGCCCGCTTCCGCCAGGAGACCGACGAGGATCGCCGCGAGGCGGTGAAATCCGCGCTCCTCCTGTCCATCAACTGCATCGCCGTCGGCTTCGGCGCGACGGGCTAGGCGCGCTCCACCCTGTCGTAGGCGTGCCCGCGGCCCATCTTGCACCCGGGGGACCGGGGAGCGTCGCGCAGCCGCGGCCCGACGACGGCACCAGAACCGTTACCAGGAGAGAGAAACACCGATGAGCTTCACCCTGATCCCGCAGGCCAAGGCCCGCCTGCACCGCTCCGAACTCGCCGTGCCGGGCTCCAACCCGACCTTCATGGAGAAGTCGGCGACCTCCGCGGCGGACGTGATCTTCCTCGATCTCGAGGACGCGGTCGCCCCCGACGACAAGGAGCAGGCCCGCAAGAACATCATCCAGGCCCTGAACGAGATCGATTGGGGCAACAAGACCATGATGATCCGCATCAACGGTCTCGACACCCACTACATGTACCGCGACGTCGTCGATATCGTCGAAGCCTGTCCGCGGCTGGACATGATCCTGATCCCCAAGGTCGGCGTCCCGCAGGACGTCTACGCCATCGACGTTCTCGTCACGCAGATCGAGCAGGCCAAGAAGCGGGAGAAGAAGCTCGGCTTCGAGGTGCTGATCGAGACCGCGCTCGGCATGGCCAACGTCGAGGCGATCGCGACCTCCTCCAAGCGCCTGGAGGCGATGTCCTTCGGGGTTGCCGACTACGCCGCGTCCTGCCGCACCCGCTCGACCGTGATCGGCGGCGTCAACCCCGACTACTCGGTGCTCACCGACAAGGACGAGTCCGGCAACCGCGAGACCCACTGGCAGGACCCGTGGCTGTTCGCCCAGCAGCGCATGCTTGTGGCCTGCCGCGCCTACGGCCTGCGCCCGATCGACGGCCCGTTCGGCGACTTCTCGGACAAGGACGGCTACCTCTCGGCCGCCCGCCGCTGCGCCGCTGCCGGCTACGAGGGCAAGTGGGCGATCCACCCCTCGCAGATCGAGCTCGCCAACGAGGTGTTCACGCCTTCCGAGAAGGAGGTCGAGAAGGCCCGCCGCATCCTCGTGGCCATGGAAGAGGCCGCCAAGGCCGGCCGCGGCGCGGTCGCCCTCGACGGCCGCCTCATCGACATCGCCTCGATCCGCATGGCCGAGGCGCTGATCGAGAAGGCCGACGCGATGTCGGGCAAGTAGGACCCGAGCGGATCTTTGGGGGCGGCCGCCGGAGCGATCCGGCGGCCGCCGCCGTTTCAAGGGTGGATGCCGGCCGGCGTCCGCCAAGGGAAAGCCAGGGAGAACCAGCCATGCACGTGACGATCGAACAGGCCGAGACCGCGATCCGGGCCGCCCGCGACAAGGCGGCCGAGCTCGGCACCCAGATGTGCATCGCGGTGGTGGATTCGGGCGGCAACCTGAAGGCGTTCTACCGCATGGACGACGCCTGGGTCGGCTCGATCGACATCGCCCAGAAGAAGGCCAAGACCTCAGTGTTCTTCGGCATGAAGACCGGCCAGATCGGTCAGCTCTCGCAGCCCGGCGGCTCGCTCTACGGCATCGAGCACTCGAATGACGGTCTGATCACCTTCCCGGGCGGCATCCCGATCGTGGATGAGGACGGGGTAATGTCGGGCGCGATCGGCGTCAGCGGCTCGACGGTGGAGAACGACGACGCGGTCGCCCAGGCCGGCGCGCAAGCCATCGGCAAGACGGAGCTGCCCGCCCATCCCTGGCGGACCTGAGCCGCGCCGTCCCGCAACCGCCGGTTAAGGCTACCGCCCTATGACGGGCCCATCAGCCAGAAGTCGGTCGGGGAGCGCGACGATGAACCGTGAACAATTCGCCGAAGCCCTGCGTCGCCTCGTGGCAACCCAGGTCGAGGATATCGAGCGGGCCGTGAAGGACGGCCACAAGACCATCGCGTTGAACGAGTTGGCCGACCTCAACCGCCAGCTCAAGGCCTTCGCGGCGGCGCTGAAGAAGGCGCCGGCCCGGGCCTGACTGGGACGCAGGCCCGAAACTCCTTGAAGCCCCCGCCCGGCACCGGACGGGGGCTTCGTCGTTCGAGGCCTACCAGCGCGGCCCGCCCCAACGGCCCCCGGGCCCATCGGAGAAGTCGCGCGGCGGCGGGTCGAAGCGCGGGCGCCGCGGAAGCCCGCGATCCTCCGGCTCGTCGCAGACCCGGACCCGGCGGATCACCGGCTCGCCGTCGGCGTCGAAGCGGCGCTTCACGAAGACCCGGCAGGAGGGCTCGCCGTCCGGACCGGCCGAGAAGCGCGGGAAGCGGGGCGGCGGCCGGCGCCCGTAATCCTCCTCGAAGCCCGGGCCGCGGCCCGGCCCGAGATCCGGGCGCGGGCCGTAGGGCCCGTCGAAATCGGCCGCCTGGGCGGCGGTGCCGGCCAGCACCAGGGCGAGTAGCCCGAGGGTGCGGAGGCGAGGCGAGGGGAGGCGCGACATGGACATCCTCTGATGCCGCGTGGCCGGCGAGGCGCCGGGCCATCGGTGAGGATTGTGTCGCATGCGGCGCCTGAACGGTCCGGGAGCGGTCCCGTTCGGCGCCGTTCAGGCGCCGGGATCCGCGACCCGGCCTACCGGTCGCTCGGGGCCGCCGCCGGGTCGCCGTCCGCGAAGGAGCCGCCCGCGCTGAACAGCTTGCGCAGGAAGCCCGGCGCCACGGCCGAGAGCGGGTTCACGCTGACCTCGGGCGCGGCGAGCCGCCCCTGCACCCGGAAGTTGACCGCGAACAGGCCTTCGTTGTGGCCGCCCGCCAGCAACGGCCCGAACAGCGGCACCTGCGCCACCACGTTGTTCAGCCCGTAGAGCGGCACGAAGGTGCCGTTGATGTCCGTGCGCTCGCGCCCCGTGTCGAGATAGCCCGAGAGGGTGAAGCCGAGCGCCGCGTTCGAGATCGCCGCGTCCGAGAAATCGACCCGGCTGCCCGAGCGCACGAAGTTCGCCCGCATCCGGTCGAAGGTCACCTCGGCCGCCTGCTGGATTGCGGGCCGGCGCCGGCCGCGGGCGTCCACGCTCTCCGGGATGTCCGGACCGCGGGCCATGATGCTCGACAGGGCCGGCTCGTTGCGCAGCGTGAAGCTGCGGATCTGCACCACGCCCGCCTGCGGCCCGTCGTTCAGGTTGATCCCGGCGCTGAGCTTGCCGCCGAACATCCGGCGGTAGATGTCCACGAAGCGCAGGGTGGCTCCCGCGTCGGCCGTCTCGACCGAGAGCGTCGGCACGCCGCGATCCCCCTTGGTCACGCTCGCCGCGAAGGGCGCGGAGCGGAACCGGCCCGCGATGGTCGCCGCGCGCAGGTCCTTGCCCCGGAGCGAGAGTTTGAGGCTCGCGTTGGTCAGCGCCTCCTCGTTGTGGCCTGTCAGGATGCCGAGCGCGATGTCGGCGTCGATGTCCTTCGGGGCGGCGTCGCGCCCGCCCTTCTGGTCCGGCCCGGTCAGCGACTTGAGGAAGGGACGCGCGTCGGCGACCGCCCCCCGCACGGTCACGCGGTAGCCGGATCCGTTCCGGTCGACCACGACTCGCATGTCGTCGCCGGGCGAGAGCTTCACCCCGGTGAGCTCGGCCCGCTCCAGTCCCCCGTCGCCGAGGCTCGCGCTGCCGCGGGCGGAGGCCGTGCCGGCGTCGAGCACGATGTCGCGCAGATCCGCTCCGCCCTGGGTATCGAGGAGGCTGAAACTGAGCCGCCCGGCCTTGCCGGCGGCCTTGGTGAAGCCCGGCAGCAGCCCGTCGATGCCCGCACGAGTCAGATCGGCCTCGACGCGCACAGGCGCCTTGCCGGCGCGCCCGAGCGGCACCACCGCCCGCACGGGAACCGTGCCGCTGAGCTGCGGCGCAGTCGGCAGGCCCTTCTTCGCCCGTACCGCCTCGTCGAGGGCGAGGCCCACCTGCACCTCGCCGCCCCCGCCCGTGCGGGGCTGGCGCAGGTCGACGGTGATCGGCGCGCCGAGCATCCGCGCGTCGCCCTTCAGGCTGAACCCGTCGCGGCCGTAGGCGACGGCGAAGCGGCCGGATTCGAGCCGGTCCTTGCCCACCACCTTGTCGACCGAGAGGTCGGAGAGGGTGCCGGAGATCGCGACCGGCAGGTCGGCCAAGTCGGGGATGTGCTTGAGGTTCAGCGGGAAGCCGATCTGCAGGTCGGCCGTGCCTTTGACCGTGGCAGGGTCGAGATCGGCGCCCGACAGGCTTTTGAACATCTTGGTCTGGAGCAGGGCGGCGAGCGCGTCGGCGCTGCCGCCGAGCCGTAGGCCGATCTGCGCCACCACCGTGTCGGGGGTGATCTCCGGGATCACGAAGCTGCCCTCCGAGATCCCGAGCGCGCGGCCGTCTGCCATGCGCAGATCCGCGGTGACGTCGCGGATGCGCGTCGTGCGGCCGGTGATCGTGCCGGCCACGCGCCCCCGCGTCAGGGGCGGCGCGTCGGGGGAGACTTCGAGCGTCGATTCCGAGACCCGGAAGTCGATATGCACCGCGTTGTCGGGCATCGGCTCGCCGCGGGTCGCGGCGGCGAGTTCCGCCCCCGACATGTCGACCCGGATGTCGACGCTGTCGATGCGCCCGCCGCGCAGCGCGTCCACGAGGTAGTTGCGCGCGCCCGGCGCGATGTTCTCGGGCCAGAGCCGCAGGGCCGTGCGCGCCTCGCTGTCGCTCGCCAGGATGTGGAGCGTCAGCCCGTCGTCGTCGGCGCTGGTGCCGAGCGTGCCGCCGAGCTGGCCCTTCACGCCGGGCCCCGCGAGGGTCAGCGCGTCGATGCTGACGCCGCCGGCCCGACCCGAGAGGCGCGCGTCGAGCGCAGCGATCGCCACGGCCGGGTCCTTCGGGGCGGCGCCCCGCAGGATGCCGTCGCGGCCGGAGAGCGTCGCGGTCCAGGCGGTGTCGGCGCCGGCCGGGCTCGCCTGCCAGAGGCCCGACAGCCGGACCGTGTTGCCCGCGCCGCGATAGTCGAGGCTGGCGAGCGTCATCGCGCGCGCCGTCTCGTCCCAGCTCGCTTGCGCCGTCAGGCTCTCGACGGTGACGGGGTTGAAGTCCTTCTCCTCGATGAGCAGCGAGCCGTCGCCGGTGCGCAGGCCGAGCTGCATCGTCTCGATCCGCCCGTTGAGGAGGGCGGCGTCGGCCCGGGCCGAGAGCTTGAGGTCGGTCGTCACCGGCAGCTTCGACTGGCCGGAGAGCAGCAGGAGGTCGGTGACCGGCAGGTCGTCGAGGGTGATGACGCCCGTGCGGCGCCCGTCCGCGGCCTCGCGCAGGGTGCCGCCGAAGCGCCACTGTCCGTGCGGACCGTCGATGCGCAGCTCGAACAGGCGCGCGTCCTGGGTGGCGTCGCGGCCGAACAGGCCGTTGACGCGCTCGAACACCGCCTTGGCTTGCCCGTCCTCGCCGACCAGCGTCAGGCGCGCGTTGGTGACGCGGGCGCGGTCCAGGGCGCCGACGACCCCGGCCGGATCGAGCACCACGCCGAAGATCGAGGCGATGCCGGCCGAGAGCGGCGACACCGTGCCGCGGGCGGTGTCCACGCTCGGCAGGGTCTGGGGCGTGCTGGCCTGCCCCGCATCGGGCGACGCGAAGGCGATCGAGCCGTCGTGGTGGACGAGCGCCGTCATCTGCACGTCGCGGAACTCGATCGAGCGCGGTTGCACGGCGAGCCGCAGCAGCGCCCAGCTGTCGAGGCTCACCACCGCGAGCGGCGCCCGCACCACCAGCGCGCCCTGCGGGTTGCGGATGTCGAGGCCGGCGATGCGCAGCGCCAGCGAATGCTCGGCGTCGAGTTCGAGGGAGGAATCCTTCAGGTCGATCCGCCAGCCCGGACCGATCCGCTCGGCCACCGCCGCCGCGACCCGGCCCGAGAAGGCGTCCAGGCTGATCGGGCCGGCAGCGAGCCGCAGCCAGACCAGGCCGCCCGCCAGCCCGACCAGGAGGACCAGCCCGAGCGCGGAGAGGCCGCAGGCAAGTCCCCAGCGGCGGCCCGCCCGGGGCGGCGTCGATCCCTCGGGTGTTTCAGCCATCGAGACCTTGCGGCAAGACCAAACTTCGAAGCGTGACCGCTGGATCGGGACGCGGGCTCATTTTAAGAGCCTCGATGATCCCGACCAGATCGGCTGTCGAACCCGCTGTTTCGGGGTCGTTCCCAGGCACACCAGCAATCGGCCGAAAGGAAGGCACGATGTCCCTCACCGTCGGAGATCCGGCCCCGGATTTCACCCTGCCGGGCTCGTCCGGGCAGAGCGTCGCGCTCGCCGCGATGCGCGGTCACAAGATCGTGCTCTACTTCTACCCGAAGGACGACACGAGCGGCTGCACGCTGGAAGCGCAGGGCTTCAACGCGCTGCTGCCCGACTTCGCGGCCGCCGACACGCGGGTAATCGGCCTCTCGCCGGACCCGGTGAAGAGCCACGACAAGTTCTGCGGCAAGTACGGCCTCCAGTTCCCCCTCGCGTCCGACGAGAGCAAGGAGACGCTCCAGGCCTACGGCGTCTGGGTCGAGAAGAGCATGTACGGGCGCAAGTACATGGGCGTGGAGCGCACCACGCTGCTCGTCGACCGAGAAGGACGGATCGCCCGGATCTGGCCGAAGGTGAAGGTGCCGGGCCATGCCGAGGAGGTGCTGGGCGCGGCCAGGGATCTGGCCTGAACGGGGTCGAGCGGGCAGGGCGGGCCATCCGGCTTCCCAGGCGGACGGCGCCGGCGGGGTAGTCCTTTCGGGCTTCTTTAACCCTAAGGCTTCCTGATGGGCGTCGCGATTCGCGAAGCCCATCGAGCATGCGCCACACCGAGACATCGCCGAGAGGTCCCAGGCCGAGCCCATTCCGCGGCCGGGCGCTGCTCGCGGGTGGGCTCGGGCTCGCGACCCTCTGGGCGGGTGCGGCGACCTACGGCCTCGTCTTCCGCGACGACGCGCTCGGCCGCCTGCTGAGCCGCCAGAGCGGGATGCAGGCGGCCTACGAGGCGCGCATCGGTGAGCTCGGCGCCGAGATCGAGCTGGGCCGCCGGAAGCTCGACGAGCGGACCGACCTGGAGCGCCGCCTGTCGGCGGCCCTGGAGCGCCAGGCCGAGCTGGAGCGGCGCCAGTCGGTGCTCGGGCGCCTGCCCGGCCTCGTTCCGCTCGGAGAGGTCCGGCCCGCGCCCGACGCGTTCGAGCTGCGCGGCGAGGACGGCCCGCGGCCCGAACGGCGGGTCGAGCGGGCGGAGGCGCGTCTGGCCGGGCTCGAGGCCCGCCTCGACGCGGTGCAGGCGGCGCAGGCCCGGGCGCTGGGCCAAGTGGTCGACGGGGCTGCCCGGACGGTGCGGCACCTGCGCGGGGTGATCCGCGGGGCCGGGGTCGATCCCGCCCGCCTCGCGGGCACGGCCTCCGGCATCGGCGGCCCGCTCGTGCCGCTGCCTGCGGGCGACTTCTCCGGCATGCTGGAGGCGGCGCAAGCCGCGGTCGGCGAGGCCGAGCGCCTGCGCCGCCGCGCGGAGGCCCTGCCGCTGCGCTCGCCCGTGACGGGCCCGCACGGCGTGTCGAGCGGCTTCGGCGCCCGGCTCGATCCCTTCACCCGAGGCCTCGCCCTGCATACCGGCCTCGACCTGAAGGCGGAGATCGGCGAGCCGGCCCGCGCCACGGCGCCCGGCCGCGTGACGGCGGCGGAGTTCGCGGGCGGCTACGGCAACATGGTCGAGATCGACCACGGGCACGGCCTCTCCACGCGCTACGCCCATCTGGCGCGCATCGCGGTGGTGCCAGGCCAGTGGATGGCGGCGGGCGCCATCGTCGGCCGGGTCGGATCCACCGGCCGTTCCACCGGCGCGCACCTGCACTACGAGACCCGGATCGACGGCGAGCCGGTCGATCCCGAGCGCTTCCTGGCAGCAGGGCGGGAACTGGCGGCGCCCTCGCCGTAGATCATTCCTAGCGGAACGCCCGGAACGCCCGGGCCGCCGCGTCGTCCGTCTCGTCGATGTCGGGCGCGTCGATGTGCCGGTAGCGGGCCTGGATCAGCCCGAAGGCCCCGAAGGCGACGTGCCCGGCCGCCACCACGGCGAGCAGGATCCAGCCGTATTCCTGGCGGCGCAGCAGCCGGAAGGCCTCGCCGAGGCCCCTCACCTCGGACGAGCGCTGATACCACGCCGCCACGACGAGGAAGCCGCCGATGATCAGGAAGGCGATCCCGCGCGCCGCGTAGCCGAAGCGCCCGACCGGGCGGATCCAGCGGCACTGGTTCCGGCTCAGCGCCAAGCGCTCGGTCACGTCGCCGGCGACCGCCTTGCCGAGGAAGCCGAAGCCCCCGGCGATCACGCACAGGCCGATCAGCGCCAGCAGCCAGCGGCCGAGCGGCTTGGCCATGAGCCACGCGCTCCAGTCCTGCATCCCGTCGCCGCCCTTCAGGCCGAGCCCCAGGCTGAGGCTCGCCGCGGTCAGCGCGAGGCCGGCATAGATGCCGGCGCTAACGAGATGCGCGCCGCGCACCGCCAAGCCCTTCGGACCGGTGCCGCGCCGGTCCGCGTCGGTGATCCCCTCGACGAGGCGCCAGAGCGCGAAGGCGAGGAGCCCGGCCGCGATCGCGCCGACGACGACGGGCCCGAACGGGCCGCCGAGCACCGCCCGCAGCGCGCCCTTGCTGTCCCCGGTCTGCCCACCCGCGCCGAGCGCCGCCAGCACGGCCAGCGCGCCGACGACGCAGTAGACGAAGCCCCGCGCGCCGTAGCCGAAGCGGGCGAGGCGTTCCAGGGTGTTGCGTCCCCCGAAGCGCCTCACGCGGGCGAACGCTGCGGCTTGCCGGCGAGCGAGACGTAGAAGCCCAGCCCATCCTGAGCCGGAAGGGTCTGCAGGCGCTCGATCAGGCCCCGGCGCTTGGCGTCGAGCAGGAGGCGGCCGATCGGCTGGAACAGGGTCTCGCCGCCGCCCTCGGGGGGCGAGTCGAGGCGGACCGCCACCACCTTGCTCTTTCCGAAGCGGGAGCGCTCCAGCATGTCCTTCAGCGAGGCCTCGGCCGTGGCCCGCTTGGCGCCGCGCAGGTCCAGCACCGCCTCCGCGTCGGTGACGCCCAGCGATCCGCGCAGCTTGTCGGCGTAGAACTCATCGAAGTGGGGCAAGGGCGTGGGACCTGACGGAGAGCTAGAAGGCGACGCGGGCGTAGATATCCGAAACGGCCAAGGCGCCGCCGAGTTCGGGCAGTTCGATCCGGTCGTCCGGGCCGAAGACCTGCATCTCCCAGTCGCGGTCGCGCTGCCAGACCTCGACCCGCCTCTCGTTCTGGTAGACGATCAGGAAGGTCTTCAGGCTCGGCACCGTGAGGTAGAAATCGACCTTGCGCCCGCGGTCGTTGGCCATGGTCGAGGGCGAGAGGACTTCGGCGATCAGCAGGGGATCGCGCGCGTAGCCGCTCGGGAGTTCGGGACCGCAGCGCACGACGACGTCCGGGATCGGCGCGAAATCGTCCATCGCCTCGCTCAGGATGGCGAGGCCCGGAAGGGCACTGCAGCCACGCGCATCTGCAAGGTCGCCGACCCGGCGGAGGAGATTGTAGACGAGCCGCTGATGCCGCTCCCGCGGCGGCGACATCGGCACGGGCTCGCCGTCGAGCAGCTCCCAGCGCTCCCCGGCGGGGCGGCCCTCCACCCAGACCTGATACTCGGCGACGCTCATGCGGGCGTCGCGTCTCGCGGCCAGAGCCATCGGGGCCTCATCCTGCCTACGCCCGGATGGTAGCACCGCGGGCACGGCCCGCAACAGCGCCGCTGCTTCTCAGCGGGTGAGGGACACGGCGGTGACGAGACGCCGCCCGGTCCCCGCCGCCGTGTACTGCCAGACCGTGCGCACGCGCGGCTCGCGCCCGTCCGGCGTCGCGAGCGGCCCCTCCGCGATCAGGCGCCTACGCCCGTGCACGACGTCGGTCCGAACGGCGCTGCGCTCCCCGATCAGATGGCCGATCAGGGCTTCGGTCATCGCCTCGGGTGCGGCCGGCGAGAAGCCGAAGGCCAGGAAGAAGCGGGCCTTCGGGCCGCCCCTCGGATGTGCCGTGGCGAGGAAAGTCGACGATCTTACCGCGCGGAACCTCGATCGGCTCCCGCGGGTCAATCACGGTGCGGAGCGGCCCGCATAGGCGAGATGACCTGCCTCGACCGTGCAGAGCGCACCCATCGGCTCGGCGAACTCGACCTCGTAGGCCTCGCCGTTCCGCCAGATGCCGACGATCGTACCGATCGTCCAGGCCGCGATCGTGTCGCCGTCGAGCGTCACGGCGTCGGCGAGCAGGCGCGCTTCATCGAGTTCCCGAAACGGCGCTTCGGGTCGCTCCTCACGCCAGTGGTACAGAACCTCGACGGACATGGCCGAAAGATAGGTCCAGGGTCCCGGCAGCGTCAACGCGGGCCGCCGGGGCCGAGGCCCCGGCGGCCGGATCCGAAGGGATCAGCCGTGCACGAGCACGTTGCGGAACTGCCAGGGATCCTTCGTGTCGATGTCCTCCGGGAACAGGCCCGGACGGTCGGTGAGCGGGGTCCAGTCGGTGTAGACGCCGACCACGGGGCCGAGATACGGCGTCTGGACCTCCAGGCAGCGGCGGAAATCCATCTCGTCGGCCTCGACGATGCCAGCCTCCGGATTCTCCAGCGCCCAGACCATGCCGGCCAGGACCGCGCTCGTCACCTGAAGGCCGGTCGCGTTCTGGTAGGGGGCGATGCGGCGCGTCTCCTCGATGGAGAGCTGCGAGCCGTACCAGTAGGCGTTCTTCTTGTGGCCGTAGACAAGCACGCCGAGCTCGTCGATGCCGTCCACGATCTCGTTCTCGTCGAGGATGTGGTGGCGCTCCTGCACCTTGCCGGCATTGCCGAACATCTCGTGGAGCGAGAGCACGGCGTCGTCGGCCGGGTGGTAGGCGTAGTGGCAGGTCGGGCGGAAGACCGGCCGATCGCCCTCACGCACCGTGTAGTAGTCACTGATCGAGATCGCCTCGTTGTGGGTCACGAGGAAGCCGAACTGCGCGCCGACGGTCGGCACCCAGGTGCGCACGCGGGTATCGGCGCCGGGCTGGAGCAGGTAGATCGCGCAGCGCGAACCCTTCTCCTGCTCGCGGGCATTCTCGGGCATCCAGGTCTCGTTGGTGCCCCAGCCCAGCTCGGCCGGCTGGTTGCCCTCGGAGACGAAGCCCTCGACCGACCAGGTGTTGACGAAGACGCCGCGCGGCTTCGGGTTCTTGGCGCGCTGGGTGTCGCGCTCGGCGATGTGGACGCCCTTGACGCCGAGATCCTTCATCAGCGCGGCCCACTCGGCCCGGGACTTCGGCTCCGGCCGTTCCAGGCCGGTGTCCTCAGCGATGTTGAGGAGCGCCTGCTTCACGAACCACGAGACCATGCCGGGATTCGCGCCGCAGCAGGAGACGGCCGTGGTGCCGCCGGGCTTCTGGGCGCGGGCGTCGAGGATGTTCTCGCGCAGCGCGTAGTTGGTGCGGTCGCCCTGGCTCTTCGACTTGTCGAAGTAGAAGCCCGGCCAGGGCTCGGCGACCGTGTCGATGTAGAGGGCGCCGAGCTCGCGGCAGAGCTCCATGATGGCGCGCGAGGAGGTGTCGACCGAGAGGTTGACGCAGAAGCCCTGGCCGCCGCCCTCGGTGAGGAGCGGGGTGAGCACGTCGCGGTAGTTCTCAGGGGTCAGCGCCACGGTCTCGAAGCGCAGGCCGTGCTTCTCGGCGAGGTCCTTGTGGGTGTCGACCGGATCGATCACCGTGAAGCGGGCGCGGTCGTAGTCGAAGTGGCGCTCGATGAGCGGCAGGGTGCCGCGGCCGATCGAGCCGAACCCGATCATCACGATGGGACCGCTGATGCGGCCGTAGACCGGGTGATGGGTCGGCTGATCGGTCATTCCGGGGGGATCCTCGTCGTCTCGCGCGCCCCGGCTCGGGGCGCGGCAGGTGGAAAGTGTCGGTGGTTAAGCGTCGTCTGTGACGAAGCGGCGACAGCTGGCCGCGGCGACCGCCGGCCTCGCGCAAAGGGGGCTTCTGACCGCGCCCGCCCGCGGGGTCAACCGTCGGCGGCCGGGCGGGTTCGGCAGAGATTAAGATTTCACCCCATCGGGCGACAAACCGAAAGACAGTTCTTTCGACGGAGGATCGACGGGATGGCACCGATGTCGCGCAGACCTGCAGAAGAGCGCAAGTGTTCCTAGAAGCCGGAACTTTCATACATATGACATCGCCGCATGAGGCCCGTGCGATACCGCGCGTTGCACAGGCGGCGCGATCTCCGCACATTCGTCCCAACAGGAGGCCGAACGGTCCGTGGAAGCGCCCCCGACGCCCATGGAGTTGAGTCATGCTCTCGGTTCTCGTAGCCCGGTGCCCCGCCCCCGAGCAGGAGGCGATCGACCGCGATCCCGGCGTGGTGACCCTCGCCTTCGCGCTGGCGCGCAGCCTGCGCCGCCTGTTCTGAGAGCGCGGCGAGCGTCGCGCGCCCGGCGATTGCCTCGCCCCCGCCCCGGCGCTAGAGCGCACCGGGCCGTCGAGACCGGATCTGGAACGGCTCCAAAGGTCTGGACGCGCACCGACTTCCGGTGCGTCGCCGAGGGGACGAGATCGATGTCGACACGCGCGCTTGCCCGATCCGCGGGCCGGACGCCCCGGCCGCAGGCCGGCCTGCGGGCCGCGCTGCTCGCGGCCCTGCTGCTCGCAGGTCAGGCCGCCGCCCAGGACGCAGCGCCCGAGGCGGAGGAGGCGCCGACCGCCCCCCAGAAGCCCAAGCCCAAGCCCGCCCCGAAGCCGAAGCCCCAGGCCAAACCTGCCGAGAAGGCTGCCGAGAAACCTGCGGACGCCAAGCCCGAGGCGGCCCCGGCCGTCTGGCCCGCGGGTGCCGACACGGTGAGCGAGACCTACGGCGAGTGGACGACGAACTGCGCCCGGGCCGAGGCACGGACGAGCTGCCTCGTCACGCAGTCGCAGGGCGACCGCCAGAGCGGGCGCCGCCAGTTCGTGTTCGAGCTGCGCACCCCGCAGGAGGGCCGGGCCGAGGGGCTGATCCTGATGCCGTTCGGGCTCAACATCGAGACCGGCGTCACCTTCAAGCTGGACGAGTCGGTGCTCGGCAAGGGCGCGCCCTACACCACCTGCACGAGCGAGGGCTGCCTCGTGCCGATCAGCTTCCCGACGCTTGCCACCGACGCGATGAAGACCGCCAAGGCGCTGGTCGTGAACGCCCAGAAGGCCAACAGCAGCGAGACGGTGACCATCACCCTGCCGCTCGGCGGCTTCAACGCCGCCTTCGCCCGCGCCACCGCCCTCGGGAGCTGACCGCGCCGGGATCCATCGCCCGGCATCCGTGGCTCCGCCGGACCGGGCGGGGCTAGACCGCTCTCCGCCGAAGCGGATGCCGGCTCGGCGAAAGAGAGCGCGTCGAAACAAGGACTTAGAGCCGCTCCCGATTGTAACGCGATCGGGAACGGCTCTAGGAGAAGGCGCAGGCCGGGCACAACGGCCGCGCGGGAACGGACAGGGAGGACACCATGCGACGGATCATGCTGGCGGCGCGGCTCGCCGCGGTGGCGCTGCTCGCCGGGGCAGGTACCCTGCCGGCGCAGGCGCAGGAACCGGCCGCGCCGGCGTCCCCGCCCGCCGGGGAGGCGAAGCCGCCTGAACTCTCCAAGAACGAGACCATGGCGGCCCGGCTCGCCGGGCTGGTGGGCTTCGTCAACGTGGCCTGCGCGGAGCTGCGGGGCGAGCCGGAGCAGCTCAAGGCCGCCCTGCGCCGCCTCGGTATCGAGCCGGGCGCCCTCGATGGCGGAACGCTGCATCTCGCCGCCACCGCCTATCTGGAGAGCTACCGCAAGGACCCGGAGGCCAATTGCAAGCGCGCCTTCGACGGCTTCGGCCCCGAGGGCAAGCTCGTGCCGAACCTCGTCCTGCGCCGCTGAGCGGCGGGACCTGCGGCCGTCCCATTAAGCCGCCGTTAGCCCTGCCCCCCGCAGAGTCCCGCGGCGTACGGCGTCGGGGCGGTCCATGGGGGCGGGGCAGGTGAGGGGGGGGCGAGCGGGCGGCCTGCGGGCCCTGCGCGCGGCCCTGCTCCTGGGGATCCTGACGGCGCTCCCGGCCGCGGCACCGGCCGCCGCCGCGCGGCTCGTTGCCCTGAAGGGCAGCGAGGCCCGGGCCGGGGAGGGCGCCGCGCCCGCCCCGTACGGCCGCATCCGCCTCACCTTCGACAAGCCGGTCTCCGTCAAGGCGCGGGCAAGCGCGGGCGTGCTGGTGCTCAGCTTCTCCGAGCGGGCGCCGGGCGGCGCAGAGCGGCTCGCCCAGGAGATGCCCGCCTACATCTCGGTGGCCCGGCGCGACCCCGACGGGACCGGCCTGCGTCTCGCCCTGCAGCGCCCCGTCCGCGTCAGCGTGCAGGAGGCGGCCGAGCAGGTCTTTGTCGACCTCCTGCCCGAGAACTGGACCGGCCTCGTGCCGCCGCTGCCGGCCGAGGTGGTGGCGGAGCTGGCGCGGCGGGCCGAGGCCGCCGAGGCGGCCCTGCGGGTGCGCAACCCGTCGCCGGTGCGCCGGCCGCTCGCCCTCGAGATCGCCCATCTGCCGACGCTGACCCGCCTCTCCCTGCGCCTGCCGCCCGGCGTGCACAGCGAGAGCCTGCGGGAGGGCGGCGCCACCCGTCTCAGGATCGCGGGCGCCTGGACCATCGACGTGCGCGAGGCGCGCGGCCGGACGGCCCCGGCGCTCGCCGGCCTCTCGGCCGAGACGGACCCCGACTCCGCTAGCCTGCTGCTCACCCCGGCCGAGGGCTACGCGCTGAGCGTCGAGCGCGACGAGGACGCGGTCTCGGTCGATCTCGTGAAGGCCGGGGAGAGGCCGGCCGTCCCGGCTGTCGCGTCGGCGCCGGGTACTCAGGCGGTTGCCCAGGCGGGCGACCAAGCGCCGGAGGCGCCGCGCCGCGCCGAGTCTCAGCGGCCCGCCGCGTCGCGCGAGGCGGCACCTCGGGAATCGGTGCGGGAGGTGGCCCGCCCCGTGCAGCCGGAGGCCGAGCCGCCGCTCGGCAAGCCCGGTGCAGGCCTCGTCTTCGGCTTCCGCACCCTTCCGCCCGTCGCGATGTTCGAGCGGCTCGGCGTAGCGACGCTCGCCTTCGAGACCGACGAGACCCTACGCCCGCCCGAGACTGGTGCGGGCGGGCTCCAGCCGCTGGGCGAGCCGCGCCGGGTCGGCAAGCTCACCGTCCTGCGCTTCGCAGTGCCGCCGGGCCGCCTCGTGGACCTGCTGCCGGTGGCGGTCGGCGAGGGCGCCGGCTGGGAACTCGCCGCGGGCGAGACGCTCACCCCCAGCGCCGTGCTGACCCCGCGGCGGCTGAGCGACGCGGCCGGGCGATTCGGCCTCGCGGTCGATCTGCCGAGACCGAGCGCGGCCACCTGGCTCGACCTCGACGGCGAGCGGATCGCCGTGGTCACCACGCAGGCGCGGCGCCCGGCCGGCATGCCCAAGCGCCAGCGCTTCGTCGATTTCGAGCTGCTGCCGAGCCGGTTCGGCCTCGCGGTGCTGGCCTACGCCGACGACCTCGCGGTGCGCCCGGACCTCGACGGGGTCGCGGTCGGGCGCGAGGGCGGGCTCGCCGTGTCGAGCGTGGCGCGCCGCCCCGAGGCGGCGCTCGCCGAGGCCGGCGCCCCGGCCATCGACCCGGAGATCTGGGCGCGCGGCAAGTCCGGCAACCTGCGCACGATCCTGCGCCAGCAATTCGCCGCCGCGACTGCGGCACCGCCCGGCGAGCGCGGCCCCCTGCGGGTCACTCACGCCCGCACGCTCATCGCGGCGGGGCTCGATCTGGAGGGCCTGACCGCCCTCGACGTCGCCGCGGCGGACGATCCTCTGGTGGCAGCGCAGCGCGAGACGACCATCTGGCGCGGGCTCGCCCTCCTGCGCGCCGGCCGCCTCACCGAGGCCCGCGCCGTGCTCGGCGGCGAGGTGCTCGACCGCGACGCGGAGGTGGTGCTGTGGCGCTCCGTGGCGGAGGCGGGCCAGGGCGCGTGGCGCTCGGCCGAGACCGGCTTCGGCCGCACCCTGGGCCTCGCCGGGCGCCTGCCCGAGGATCTGCGCGACCTCGTGCTCGCGGCGGCGGCCGAATCCGCGATCGAGAACGGCGACATCGACGCCGCGGTGGCCCGGATGGAGGCCGCGCCCAAGCGCGACCCGCTGGCGCGAGACCGCCTCGCCCTGGTGAAGGGCCGCGTGGAGGAACTGACCGGACAGACGGTGGCCGCCCTCGACCGCTACGAGCGGCTGGAAGTCGCGGCCGCGCCGCCCGTCGCCGCCGCCGCGACCCTGCGCCGGACCCTGCTGGCTCTGGCCACGTCCAAGATGTCCTCCGGCGAGGCGCTCGCCCGGCTGGAGCGCCTCGCCGTGACGTGGCGCGGCGGCCCGACCGAGGAGGCGATCATCGCCGGCCTCGCCCGAAGCTACGCGGTGGCCGGGCGCTTCCGCGAGGCCTTCGCGACGACGCGGCGCGCGGCGGCCGCCTTCCCGGCCTCCGAGACCGCGCGGGTTCTGAACGCCGAGGCCCAGGGCCTCTTCGACGGGCTCTATCTCGGCGGGCGCGGCGACGCGCTGCCGGGCATCGAGGCGGTGGCGCTCTACTTCGACTTCAAGGAGTTCGCGCCGATCGGCCGGCGCGGCGACGAGGTGGTGCGCCGCCTCGCCGACCGGCTGGTCGGGCTGGACCTGCTCGACTCCGCGGGCGACCTGCTTCAGCACCAGATCGACCACCGGCTCACCGGCCAGGCCCGCGCGGCGGTCGCGGCCCGCCTCGCCACGGTGCGTCTGATGGACGGCAAGCCGCTCCAGGCGCTCGAGGCGATCGACGCGACCCACCTGCCGGAACTGCCGACGGATCTGGCCCGCGCCCGCGCCCTGGTGCGCGCCCGCGCCCTGTCGGACCTGAGCCGCACGGATCTCGCCCTGGAGACGATCGAGGACGAGAGCGGGCCGGACGTGTCGCGCCTCAGGGCCGACATCCTCTGGGCTGCCCGACGCTGGCGGGGGGCGGGCGAGGCGCACGAGGCGCTCCTCGGCGAGGTCTGGCGCGGCAAGAAGACCCTCGACGAGGCGGCGCGCGCCGATGTGATCCGCGCCGGCATCGCCTACGACCTCGCGGACGAGCGCCTGGGGCTGGAGCGGCTGAAGGCCAAGTTCTCAGGACTGATGGCCGAGAGCGCGGACGCGCGCAGCTTCGCGCTGATCACCGGCGCCGACCCGACACGACAGCCCGGCTTCCGCGAGATCGCACAGCGCGCCTCGAAGGCCGAGACGCTCGGGGCGTTCCTGGCCGAGTACCGCAAGCGCTATCCCGAGACCGCAGCGCCCGAGCGCGGCAAATCCCCCGGCGCACCGGCCGGCGGCCGGGGGGAGGGCGCGCAGAGCCAGGCGGAGACGCCGCCGACGCCGCCGCCCGGGTAGAACCGCTACGAGCCGAACTGCGAGCCGAGCTGCTCCAGGTACTCGGCGAGGTCGAGCCCGCCGACACGCTTGCCGTAATCGAAGCGCTGTCCCTGGCGGATGTCGATGCTGGCGCTGCGGGTCGTCAGCGTGAACGGGCGCACGCAGACCCAGGCGCCGTCGCGGCGATGCTCGAAGTATCCGAGGATGTCGTGCTTGGCCATTGGACCCACCGGGAGCTGAGATCGGCAGGTTAACGGCCAGAATGGCCCGCGGTTCGACTGCTCATCCGAAATCGTCGGCGCCCTCGATACGGTCAAGCTGGATCGGGGGCGCGGTGTGGTGCGGATCGCGCTCAACCGAGCAGCGGAGTCAGGCGCCCGCCAGGGTGTCGGCCAGCAGCTTCAGGTTCAGCACCACGATGAGCCCGGCGATGGCCCAGGACAGCCATTTCAGCCAGCCCGGCACCACCAGCGCGCCCATCTTGGCCCGGTCCGAGACGAAGCTGACGAGCGGGATCACCGCGAAGGGCAGCTGCATCGACAGCACCACCTGGCTGAGCACCAGGAGCTTGGCCGTGCCGGCATCGCCGTAGAGCACCGCCACGACCACCACCGGCACGATGGCGATGCCGCGGGTGATCAGGCGCCGCGCCCAGTTCGGCAGGCGCAACCGGAGGAAGCCCTCCATCACGATCTGGCCGGCGAGCGTCGCGGTCACGGTCGAGTTGAGGCCCGAGGCCAGCAGCGCCACCGCGAACAGCGTCGAGGCGAGGCCGACGCCGAGCAGCGGCGAGAGCAGCTCGTAGGCCTGCTCGATCTCCTCCACGTCGGTGCGCCCGCTCGCGTGGAACACGGAGGCCGCCAGGATCAGGATCGCGGCGTTGACGAAGAGCGCGAGCGTCAGGGCGATGGTCGAATCCGCCACCGCGAAGCGCAGGGCCTCGCGCTTTCCCGCGAGATCGCGCGGGTAGGCTCGGGTCTGCACGATCGAGGAGTGCAGGTAGAGGTTGTGGGGCATCACGGTGGCGCCGATGATGCCGATGGCGATGTAGAGGGCGGCCGGGTTCGTGACGATCTCGCGCGAGGGCACGAAGCCGCCGAGCACCGCCGCGACCGGTGGGGCGGCCAGCGCGATCTGCACCGCGAAGCAGACGAAGATGACGGTGAGCAGCCCGATCACGAAGGCCTCGAGCGCCCGGAAGCCGCGCCGGAGCAGCAGCAGCACCACCAGCACATCGAGGGCGGTGATCACGGCGCCGAGCCAGAGCGGCAGGCCGAAGAGCAGCTTCAGGGCGATCGCCGTACCGATCACCTCGGCGAGGTCGCAGGCGATGATCGCCGCCTCGCAGGCGAGCCAGAGCGCGAAGCCGACGGGCCGCGGATAGGCGTCGCGGCAGGCCTGGGCGAGGTCGCGGCCCGTGGCGATGCCGAGCCGGGCGCTGAGCGCCTGCAGCACGACCGCCATCAGGTTCGAGATCAGGATGACGGCGAGCAGGGTGTAGCCGAACTGGGCGCCGCCCGCGATGTCGGTCGCCCAGTTGCCCGGGTCCATGTAGCCGACCGCCACCATGTAGCCCGGCCCCAGGAAGCCGAGGAGCCGCCGCGGCCAGGAGCCGCCCGCGCGCACCGCCACGCTGGCGTTGAGGGCGCCGAGGCTCGGCTCGTCCGCGGGCCTCGCGGAGCGCCAGCTCGGATCCGGGGCGATGGGCTGCGGGCTGACGTTCACGACGATCCTCGTGGGAGACCGGACCGGCCCCTGCGGAGCAATATAGCTCGTGCTATAACCGTTGTGAACAGCTAAGCCGCGCGTCCGGTGCCGCGTTCGGGCGAAGGGTCCGATTAAGGTGCGGGGGCTCCCGGTGCGTGGCCTCCTGGGCTATGAGGGCCGCCAGTCCTCCGCCAGACGAGGTGTTCCGACCGATGCAGGCCCGCCGCACGACCGCCCCCGCGGGAGACCCGCTCGTCGATCCGGAGGTCCATGTCGCGAGCTTTCGGCAGGCCCGCGAGGCCCGGCGCTCGGAACTCGCCGAGGACTATGTCGAGCTGATCGCCGACCTGATCGGCGACGGCGGCGAGGCGCGGCAGGTCGACATCGCGGCCCGGCTGGGCGTCGCGCAGCCGACGGTCGCCAAGATGCTCAAGCGCCTCTCCGAGGACGGCCTGGTGCAGCAGCGGCCCTACCGCGGCGTGTTCCTGACGGAGGCCGGGCGGATCCTGGCCGACCAGGCGCGGGAGCGCCACCAAGTGGTCGAGCGCTTCCTCTGCGCGCTGGGCGTCAGCCCCGAGACGGCGCGGCGCGACGCCGAGGGCATCGAGCACCATGTCAGCGGCGAGACGCTGGCGGCGTTCCGGCGCTTCGCGGATGGCGGGGGGTAGGATCGTTCGCGACGCCTCTCCCTCCCCCAGAGGTGGGAGGGAGAGCCCCCTAGACCGCCAGCGCGAGGGCGGCCCCGGCCTCCTCCCCCTCCGGGATCACGTCCACCTCGACGCGCAGCCGCTGCCGCCCCGAGGCGGTGACGATGCCGTCGATCGGGGCGACGTCGCCGTAGTCGCGCCCGCGCGCCACCACGATGTGGTCGTTGCCCACGGCGCAGTCGTTCGTCGGGTCGAGGCCCAGCCAGCGCTCACCGCACCAGACCGCGACCCAGGCGTGGCTCGCATCCGCTCCCTGGAGCCGCGGGCGGCCCGGGGGCGGTGTGGTGCGCAGGTACCCGCTGACATAGGCAGCCGGCAGGCCCAGGCCGCGCAACCCCGCGATCATCACGTGGGCGAAGTCCTGGCAGACGCCGGCGCGGAGCCGGAACGCCTCGGCCAGCGGCGTGTCGACGGCGGTGGCGCCCGAATCGAAGCGGAAATCGGCCCGGATCCGGCGCATCAGGTCGTGGGCGGCCCCGTAGGCGCTGCGGCCCGGACGGAAGCTCGGCCGCGCGTAGTCCGTCACCGCCGGCACCAGGGGCACGCGGGCGCTCGGGAACAGGAAGTGCACGGGCGCCTGACCCGAGAGGTCGCGGCTCGCCAGCACGGCGTCGCGCACCGCGTCCCAGGCCGGACCGGCTTCCGGCTCAGGCGGCGAGGGGCGATCGACCGCGACCCGGGAATTGGCCTCGACCGCGAACTCGGCGTGGGGCGTGTCGAGGCGGATGCCCAGCGCCTCGATGCCGAAATAGTCGCGCCGGGTGACGGCGCTGGCCGGGCTCGGCTCGATCGTCACCGCGCTCGCCAGCACGGTCTGGCCCTCGCCGTCCTGCGGCTTCAGCCGCAGGGAGCAGCGGGCGAAGCGCACGGGCCGGGCGTAGCGGTAGGTGGTGCGGTGGCGCAGCGTGTAGATCACCCGAGCCCCCCGAGCTTTTCCGGACGCGCGGCCTGGGGGCCGGCCGGGAAGTAGCGGCCGGCGATCGCGTCGGCGAGCCGCTCCAGCTCGCCCTCCATGCGGGCCATGCCGACCGCGTCGAAATCGGCGGCCTCGCCGCTGCGGAACTCCGCCAGGATGCGGGCGGAGAGCCGGCAATGGGGCTCCGGCACGCCGTCGGCCGTGAGGGCGGGCAGGTCGGCGAGGTGGCGGGCGATCGCCTCCGCCTGGAAGGCCACCGAGCGCGGGTTGTAGGGATCGAGCAGGACCATGTCGCGCACGGGGTCGAGCGCCACGCCCTGCAGGTAGCGGGAGCCGTAGCTGAGCTGCGAGTCGCAGAGCGCCAGCATCACCCCGAGGCTCTCGGGCGTGGCCTCGTCGTCGGCGAGCGCGAGCGCGAAATCGCAGGTGTTGATCGCCCGCTCCATGCGCCGGCCGAGATCGAGAAAGTGCCAGCCCGCCGCCCGGCTCATGTTCTCGTGGGCGAGGCCCGACAGCGCCGCGAGGTGGCTCAGCGCACGCTCGGCCCGGCCGAGGAGCTGCGATTCGGTGAAGGCCCGGCCCGGATCGAGGGCGAGCAGGTCCACGAGGTCGGCCAGCACCCGCCAAGCCTCGCCCGAGAGGCGGTTGCGGAGCTTGGCGGCGTTGCGCCGGGCCGACTCGATATGGGCGCGGGCCGAGCCCGGCACCGCGCGCCCGGAGAGCGCCTCCTGGGCGAGGGCGGCCGTCGGCAGGTCGGGACTGCTTCCGGCGCCCCACTCGGCGATCAGGCGGCGGATGCGGGCCGCGGTCGGAGCGTGCGCGCCGCCCGCGATGTCGGTGACGACGGCGTCGCCCACGCTCCGGAGATGGGCGAGCACGAGGCGGATCACCGCCTCGGACCGCTCGGTGTAGCGGCCGAACCAGAACAGGCCGTCGGCGGCCCGCGAGGGCAGGTGGCCGGCCAGCCGCCGCACCCGGGGCGGGCGGCCCTGGATCAGGGTCGGCGTCTCGACGGGCGTCTCGGAGAGGACCCAGACATCGGCGGCCCGGATGCCGAGGCGCATCTCGGTCGGGTCCACGTCGTCGCGCTCGGCGACGCGACAGAACCCGCCCGGCATCACCTGCCAGCCCGAGGGCGTGCGGGCGGCGAAGACCCGGAGCACGAAGGGACGCGGCACGAGGCGCAGGCCCCGATCGGTGCGCTCCCAGCCCGGCATGGTCGAGAGCGGCCCGAGCGCTTGGCCCACATAGTCGAAGGGGCGCTCGTTCAGCGCCGCCACCGCGCGCGCCCGGTCGGCGGCAAGCGTCTGGGGCCCGAGCAGCGCGTCGCGGCCGGCCCCGCGCTGGGGCGTGGCGGCCGGGCGCAGCGTCAGGGCGTCGAGGTTGTCGCGCACATGGGCCAGCCCGTCCGGGTCGCCGCACCACCAGGTTGGCGGGCCGGCGAGCCGCAGGGGCTCGCCGAGCATGCGCCGTGCGATGCCGTCGAGATAGGGTTCGAGGGCGCCCGACTCGACGAGGCCCGAGCCCGGCATGTTGGCCATCACGAGGCTGCCGTTGCGCAGCGCCTCGAGGATGCCCGGCACGCCGAGCCGCGAGGCGGGGTTCAGCTCCAGCGGGTCGAGGTAGTCGGCGTCGATCCGGCGCCAGAGGGCATCGCAGCGCTTCAGCCCCGAGACGGTGCGGACGTGCAGCCGCCCGTCCTGCATCACGAGGTCGTCCCCCTCGACCAGCATCAAGCCGAGATAGCGGGCAAGTGCGGCCTGCTCCACGTAGGTGCTGCTGTAGGGGCCCGAGGTCAGCAGGCAGATGCGCGGGTCCGCCCGCTCGGCACCCGCCGCGAGGCCGTCGCGAAACGCCTGGAAGAAGGCCGGGAAGCGCTCGACGTGGCAGGATTCGAAGATGTCTGGGAAGGCGCGGGCCAGCACCATCCGGTTCTCCAGCGCCCAGCCGAGGCCGGAGGGCGCCTGGGTCCGGTCGGCCAGCACCCGCCAGCGCCCGTCCGGGCCCCGGCCGATGTCGGCGGCATAGAGCTTGAGATAGCGCCCGCCCGGTGGCGCGACCCCGTGGAGCGGGCGCAGGAACTCGGGCGAGCCCGCCACCACCGCGGCCGGCAGGTCGCCGCCCGCCACGAGGTCGCCGGGGCCGTAGACGTCGGCGAGGATCGCCTCCATCAGCTCGGCCCGCTGGACCAGCCCCGCGCTGAGGTCGCGCCACTCGGCGGCCCCGATCACCAGGGGCAGGGAGCCCAGCGGCCAGGCATGCTCGCGCTGGTCGCCGTAGACCCGGAACGAGATGCCCGCGTCGCGGATGTGCCGCTCCGCCGAGACGAAGCGGGCCATCATCTCGGGCTCGCCGAGGCGCCCGAGATGGTCGAGCAGGCGCGACCAGGCCCCGCCGGACGCGGCGCGCGGGGTGCCGTCGGGGGCGAGGTACTCGTCGGGCCGGCCCGGAAGCGGCGCGTAGCCCTCCGTCCAGCGCGCGAGCGGCACGGGGCCGCCCGCCGCCTCCCTCACCTCCGCGAGCGCGGTCATTGCGGCCCGGGCGTCCGCAGGTCGAGGGTGAGCGGGAACTCGGGATTGGCCTCCTCGCGCGGCATCGCGACCCGGCCCGGGGTGTGGCCGTGCGGCTGGAAGCGGGAGAGGCGGCGCCCCTCCGCCTCGTAGGCGTTGACCGGATGGGTCTCGTAGTTGCGCCCGCCCGGATGGGCGACGTGGTAGCGGCAGCCGCCGAGCGCCCGCCCGCTCCAGGCGTCGAGGATGTCGAAGGTGAGCGGCGAGTGGGCCGGAATCGTCGGGTGGAGCGAGGAAGCCGGCTGCCAGGCCTTGAAGCGCAGGCCCGCCACCGCCTCCCCGGCCGTGCCGGTGGAGGTCATCGGCAGGCGGCGGCCGTTGCAGGCGATGACGTGGCGCCCCGGCACGAAGCCGGTCACCTTCACCTGCAGGCGCTCGACGGAGCTGTCGACGAAGCGCACGGTCCCCCCGCTCGATCCTTCCTCCCCGAGCACGTGCCACGGCTCCAGGGCCTGCCGCAGCTCGAGATGCACGCCCTCGTGCTCCACCTTCCCGAAGACGGGGAAGCGGAACAGGCTCTGCGCCTCGAAGGCGACCGGATCGAAAGCGTAGCCGGCCCGGGCGAGGTCATCCAGCACGGAGCGGAAGTCAGTGGCCAGAAAATGGGGCAGCATGAAGCGATCGTGCAGCCCCGTGCCCCAGCGGACACAACCACCGGTCTGGGGCTCGCGCCAGAACCAAGCGATCAGCGCGCGCAGCAGCAACTGCTGGGCGAGGCTCATGCGGGCGTCCGGCGGCATCTCGAAGGCGCGGAACTCCACGAGGCCGAGGCGCCCCGTGGGTCCGTCCGGCGAGTAGAGCTTGTCGATGCAGATCTCGGCCCGGTGGGTGTTGCCGGTGACGTCCACCAGGATGTTGCGGAAGATCCGGTCCACCAGCCAGCGCGGGATGTTGGGCGCGTCCGGCTCCGGCACCTGATGGAGCGCCACCTCCAGCTCGTAGAGCCCGTCGTGGCGCGCCTCGTCCATACGCGGGGCCTGGCTCGTCGGGCCGATATAGAGGCCCGAGAACAGGTACGAGAGCGAGGGGTGCCGCTGCCAGTAGAGCACGAGGCTCTTCAGCAGGTCGGGGCGCCGCAGGAAGGGCGAGTCGTCGGGGGTCGCGCCGCCCACGACCACGTGGTTGCCGCCGCCCGTGCCGGTGTGGCGCCCGTCCGTCATGAACTTCTCGGCGCCGAGCCGGGTCTGGCGCGCCTCCTCGTAGAGGCCGGTGGTGATCTCCACCGCCTCGCGCCAGGAGGCGGCCGGGTGCACGTTCACCTCGATCACGCCGGGGTCGGGGGTGACCTTGATGACGCGGACGCGCGGGTCGTAGGGCGGCTCGTAGCCCTCGATGTGGACCGGCTGGCGGCACTGGGCGGCGGCCGCTTCGACGTGGCCGACGAGCTCGAAATACTCGTCGATGCGCTGGAGCGGGGGCATGAACACCCGCAGCACCCCGTCGCGGGGCTCGACCGCGAGCGCGGTGCGGACCGCCACGCCCTCGATCTCGCTGCCGTTGCGCGCGGGCCCGCGGCCCGGCGCGTCGTCGAGATCGCCGCGCGCCTCCAGCGGGTCCTGCGGCTGGTAGTAGGGGAAGCTCTCGGGCGGCACGTGCGGCAGGGAGGCCAGCGGCAGGCGGAAGCCCGCGGGCGAGTCGCCCGGCACCAGGAAGGCGTGGCCGCGGCGGAAGTCCCAGGCCTCCGAGATCCAGGCCCGCTCGGAGAAGCCCCCCATGGCGAGGCTCGCCAGCGGCAGCACGTAGGCGGTCGGCTCCCCGAAGCCGCGCGTGAAGACCCGCTTGATCCGGGCGTCGTACTCGGCCGAGCCGCTCTGGGGCCGGATCGGCGTGACGTTGACGGGCAGGCGCTCGCGCTCCTTCTCCCAGTGCTCCGAATCCTCGAAGGCCGGGATCACGTAGGCGCGCAGGCCGAGCCGCTCGGCGAGCGCGTCGGTGAAGGTGCGGGCCTGCGTGATGGTGGCGCCGGTGCCGGATTCCGGCGCGATCAGGCTGGCGTCCGACCAGACCGGGCGGCCGTCCCGGCGCCAGTACAGGCCGAAGGCCCAGCGCGGCAGGCTCTCGCCCGGGTACCACTTGCCCTGGCCGTAATGCAGCAGGCCGCCCGGCCCGAAGCGGTCGCGCAGGCGGTGGATCAGCTTGTCGGCGAGATCGCGCTTGGTCGGCCCGACCGCCCCGGTGTTCCACTCCTCCGCCTCGAAATCGTCGATCGACACGAAGGTCGGCTCGCCGCCCATGGTCAGGCGCACGTCCTGCGCGGCGAGATCCCGGTCGACCCGCTCGCCGAGCGCGTCCATTTCGGCCCAGACGCCGTCCGAGAAGGGCTTCGTCACGCGCGGCGACTCGGCGACGCGGGTCACGCCCATGTCGAAGCCGAACTCGGTCTCGGCGGGCTCCGCGAGCCCCGAGATCGGCGCGGCCGTGCGGTAGTGCGGCGTCGAGGCCAGCGGGATGTGGCCCTCGCCGCAGAGCAGGCCCGAGGTCGCGTCGAGGCCGACCCAGCCCGCGCCCGGCAGGTAGACCTCCGCCCAGGCGTGCAGGTCGGTGAAGTCGGTCTTGGTGCCCTCCGGTCCCTCGACCGCCGTCGTGTCGGGCACGAGCTGGATCAGGTAGCCGGAGGTGAAGCGCGCCGCGAGGCCGAGGCGGCGCAGGATCTGCACCATCAGCCAGGCCGAGTCGCGGCAGGAGCCGGATTTCAGCGTCAGGGTCTCGGCGGCGCTCTGGACGCCGGGCTCCATGCGCACGCCGTAGGCGATCGCGTCCGCCACCGCCCGGTTCAGCGCCACGAGGAAGAGCACCGTGTTGGTCTCGCCCCCGGTCTTCTCCGGCAGCGCGGCCAGGAAGGCGTCGAGCTCGGGCCCCTGCGCCTCGTCGAGGGCGAGGTAGGGCGCGAGCTCGGATCTCAGGTCCGCCTCGTAGGCGAAGGGTACCGTCTGGGCGTAGTCCTCGACGAAGAAGTCGAACGGGTTGATCACCGCCATCTCGGCGGTCAGGTCGACCTCGATCTTCAGCTCGTCGGTCTTCTCCGGGAAGACGAGACGGGCGAGCCAGTTGCCGTTCGGATCCTGCTGCCAGTTCAGGAAATGATTCTGCGGCGTCACCTTGAGCACGTAGGCCGGGATCTTCACCCGCGCGTGCGGGGCCGGGCGCAGGCGGATCACCTGCGGGCCGAGGCTGATCGGCCGGTCGTAGCGGTAATGCGTGACGTGGTGCAGGGCGGCTTTGATCGACACGGGCAGTCTCGTCTGAGCGTTTCCGGGCGCGGACGCCGCCCGGTCCCGCCGCGCGGCGGGGCGACGCCCGATGATACACGGGGGACGCCGCAAGCAAGTTCCATGCGGCTTCCATGCGGCCCCGCCGCGCGTCGGGAGCGGCGGTCGGACGCCCCGGTTGGAGACAAGGGAACTTTGTCCGTCAAGACACTTTGACGCGTGAGGGGCGTGGCACAGGATAAGCCTGTCCCCCGGCACGGCCGCCGCGGCGGACACGGCCTGCCTCGGAACCCGTGCATGAAGATCTTCCAGTGCCAGGCCTGCGACCAGCCGGTGACCTTCGAGGCCACCGCCTGCGAGAGCTGCGAGCGGCGCCTGGGCTATGTCTGCGACCGGCACGAGGTCTCGGCGCTGGAGCCGGTGGGCACCTCGGCCCATCCGGGCTCGGCCGGGATCCCGGTCTACCACGCCTACGCGCATCCGGGCCGCCGCTACCGCTTCTGCGCCAATGCCCGGCACAATGCCTGCAACTGGCTGGTGCCTGACGAGGCCAACGACATCTTCTGCACCACCTGCCGGCACAACCACGTGGTGCCGGACCTCACGATTCCCTGGAACCTCACCCGCTGGCGGCAGGTCGAGGCGGCCAAGCACCGGCTGTTCTACTCGCTGCTGCGCCTCGACCTGCCGCTCGCGACCCGGGCCCAGTACACCGACGGCCTCGCCTTCGACTTCCTGGTCGATCCGTCCGAGACCTACATGGGCGGCCCCCCGGTGATGACCGGCCATCTCAACGGCCTCATCACGATGAACATCGCCGAGGCCGACGACGTCGAGCGCGAGCGGCGGCGGACGCTGTTCGGCGAGCACTACCGGACGCTGCTGGGCCACTTCCGGCACGAGATCGGGCACTATTTCTGGTACCTGCTGGTGCAGAACAGCCCGCATCTGGAGCCCTTTCGGGCCCTGTTCGGCGACGAGAGCCTGAACTACGCCGCCGCCCTGAAGACGCACTACGCCAACGGCGCGCCCGCGAACTGGGAGGAATCCTACGTCTCGACCTATGCCACGAGCCATCCGTGGGAGGACTTCGCCGAGACCTTCGCCCACTACCTGCACATCGTCGACACGGTGGAGACCGCCTCGACCTTCGAGCTGCACCTTCGCCCGCGCCTGCGCAAGGAGGTGAGCGCGCCCGTGGTGATCGACTTCGATCCCTACCAGACCCACGACCTCGACCGCCTGATCGAGGCGTGGCTGCCGCTGACCTACGCGATCAACTCGCTCTCGCGCAGCATGGGCCAGAACGCGCTCTACCCGTTCACACTGACGCCCGCGGTGATCGCCAAGCTCGCCTTCGTGCACGAGCGCATCTACGCGGCGCGCGGCGACCTGCCGACGCCGGACCCGGAGGCGGTCGGCACCGGTATCCTGAAGGCGGTGATCACGGGCCTGCGCCAGAAGGTGGCCGCGCCCACGGTGTGATCCCACGGGATCCCCAAGGGGCGAGCCGCTTGGGCGGGGTCCCGGGGCGCGTAGCCCCGGGTCCGAAAGCCCTGTCCGGCTCTTCTGGACAGGGCGTTCGACTGCAGGGCCGAGATCCAGAACCTTGCCTGCACCCGCCAAAGGTCTCGACCTTTGGGATCCGGGACGGGAGCGGCCGCGCGGAAACTCTTCTCCACAAAGCGCAGCAGGGGCGCGCGACCTTCGCCATCCGGCCGGGAGAAGGGAGGTCCCTTCCATGGCGGCCCGGGGGTACGGGAGCTACTCTTCCGCTGTGACGCCAGGGCCCCGCACCGACCCGGATTCCCGAAAGACCGATGTCAGACCGACCGCTTCCCTCCGAGGCACAGCCGCTGCCGATCGCCGTGATCGGGGCTGGGTTCAGCGGAACCGCGGCGGCGATCCAGCTCCTGGCGCAGCTCCCGCCGGACCGTCCGGTCCTGCTCTGCGAGCGCGCCGAGCGCTTCGGGCGCGGCCGTGCCTACGCGACGGGCAATCCGGACCACCTCCTCAACGTGCGCGCCGCCAACATGAGCGCCTTCCCCGACCGGCCGACGCAGTTCGAGGACTGGCTCGCCGGCGCCGACGAGGCCGAGGGGATCCGCCGGACGCCGGCCGGTACCTTCGCGGCCCGCGGCCTCTACGGGCGCTACCTCTCCGAGTTGCTCACCGCGGCGCTGACGGGCGACGGGGCGCCACGGCTGCACCTCGTCAACGAGGCGATCACCGACATCGTGCCGGAGGACGGACGCCTCGTCCTGCGCAGCGAGGGCGGCCGGCCCTTCGCCGCCGCCGGCGCCGTGCTGGCGATGGGCAACCTCGCGGCCCCCGAGGAGCCGGCGAGCCGGCACCGGGCCGATCCCTGGAACCCGGACGGGTTCGGGCGGCTCCACCCTGACCGGACGGTCCTCGTGGTCGGCACCGGTCTCAGCATGGTGGACGCCGTGATGAACCTGCGCCGCCACGGGTTTTCCGGCCGCATCGTCGCCCTGTCGCGGCGCGGGCAGATCTCAACCGTGCACGCGCCGGCCGGCGCCTGGCCGCTGCCGGACTTCTCCGCGGCCGAGCGCGGCTCGCTCACGCGGCTCCTGCGGCGGATCCGCCGGGAGATCGCGGCGGCGGCCGCTTCCGGCATCGGCTGGCACGGGGTGCTGGACGCCCTGCGGCCGGTCACCGACACGCTCTGGCTCGGCCTGCCGGAGACCGAGAAGGCGCGGTTCCTGCGCCATCTGCGACCGTTCTGGGACGTGCACCGCCACCGCGCCGCGCCGCCCGCGGGCGCGGCGATCGCCGCCGAGATCGCGGCCGGCACGCTCGAGGTCCGGGCGGCCAGGCTCCTCTCGATCGAGGACCGGCCCGACGAGGCCCTGGTCACCTGCCGGCCGCGCTGGGCGCGGGAGCCCGAGACCTTCGCGGTGCAGTGCATCCTCGACGCCCGCGGCATCGGCCGGGTTGCCGAGACCGCCGACCCGCTCCTGCGCCGGCTGATCGGCCGCGGGCTGGCGCGGCCGGGCCCCTTCGGCATCGGCCTCGACGTGCGACCCGATCTCTCGGTGATCGGAACCGGCGAGGCGCCCGCCCCGCTCTGGACCCTCGGGCCGCTCATCCGCGGCGTGTTCTGGGAGTGCACCGCCGTGCCCGACATCCGCAACCAGGCGGCCCAGCTCGCCCGGGCCGTGGCAGCGAGCGTGCGCGGCTAGGGCGCTCTCCGCCGAAGCGGATGCCGGTTCGGCGAGAGAGCGCGCGTCACAACAAGAACTTGGAGCCGTTCTCGATTGCACCGTGATCGGGAACGGCTCCAGGCCGCGACACCGCGCGCCCGCTGCTGGGACGTGGGATCCCGTGGGATCCCGGCGCCCGATGGGATAGAGCGGCGCCGTCGCCGGGTTGCCCCGGCGAGCGCGGCGAGCCCGGATGAGCGTGCAGGGCCCTACACCCAAGCGAACCTTTGCCGGCGCCGACCTGCGTCGGCTGGTCGAGGCGCGGGCCCGCGCCCTCGGCTTCTGCGCGCTCGGCCTCACCACGCCCGACGCGGTGCCGCTGCTGCCCGAGCGCCTCGCCGCGTGGCTCGCCCAGGGCGCACAGGGGGAGATGGGCTGGATGGCCGAGCGCGCCGACCAGCGCGCCGACCCGGCGACGCTCTGGCCGGAGGTGGCCAGCGTCTGGGTGCTCGCCATGAGCTACCGGCCCGAGAGCGACCCGCTCGACCTCCTCGCCCGCCGCGACCGCGGCGCGATCGCGGCCTACGCGCAGCGGCGTGACTACCACGAGGTGCTGAAGGGCAAGCTGAAGGAACTCGGCGGCTACCTCTCCGCCAAGTCCGGCCGACCCGTGAAGGTCTTCGTCGACACCGCCCCCGTGATGGAGAAGCCGCTGGCGGAAGCCGCCGGCCTCGGCTGGCAGGGCAAGCACACGGTGCTGCTCTCGCGCGAGCACGGCAACTGGCTCCTGCTGGGCGCGATCTACAGCGCCGCCGCGATGGAGCCGGACGCGCCCGGCCGCGGACATTGCGGCTCCTGCCGCGCCTGCCTCGACGTCTGCCCGACGGACGCCTTCCCCGCGCCCTACCGGCTCGATGCCAGGCGCTGCCTCTCCTACCTCACCATCGAGCATGCCGGCCCGATCCCGGAGGAGTTCCGGCGCCCGATGGGCAACCGGATCTTCGGCTGCGACGACTGCCTCGCGGTCTGCCCCTGGAACAAGTTCGCGCACGCGGCGGCGGATGCCCGGATGAGCGCCCGCGACGACCTTGCCGCGCCGCCCCTCGCGGAGCTGGCGGGCCTCGACGACGCGGCGTTCCGGGCGCGCTTCGCCGGCACGCCGGTCAAGCGCACCGGCCGCGACCGCTTCCTGCGCAACGTGCTGATCGCCATCGGCAACGCGGGCGACCCGGCCCTCGGCGCCGCGGCCCTCGACCATCTCGCCGACCCCTCGCCGCTCGTGCGGGGCATGGCCGTCTGGGCCGCCGCGCGCTACCTCGACGGCTCGGCGCTCGCCGCGCTGCACGCCCGGCACGGCGCGGGCGAGGCCGACCCGCACGTGCGGGCGGAGTGGCGGGCGGCGCTCGCGCGGGATCCGGAGACTTGAGAAGACCCATGAACCTGTTCGTCTTCGGCCTCGGCTTCTCGGCCCGGCGCTTCGCCGAGAGCCAGCGCGGGCGCTTCGGGCAGATCCGGGCGAGCGTCACCGATCCGGAGAAGGCCCGCGCGCTCTCGGATGAGACAGGTTTCGCGGTGCGCGCCTTCGGGCCGGAGGGTGCGGATCCGTGCATCGCGGAGGATCTCGCGGAGACCGACGTGCTCCTCGTCTCGGTGCCGCCGCAGCCTGAGGGCGACCCGGTGCTGCGCGCCTACCGCGAGGCCATCGTGGGCAGCCGCATCCGCTGGATCGGCTACCTCTCGACGATCGGCGTCTACGGCGATCACGGCGGCGCCTGGATCGACGAGGCGACCGAGCCCGCGCCCCTCAGCGCCCGCTCGCGGATGCGCCTCGCGGTGGAGAACGCTTGGCTCGACCTCGGCCGCGAGACGGGGAAATCCGTGCAGGTCTTCCGGCTGTCGGGCATCTACGGACCGGGCCGCAACCCGATCGTGAAGCTGCGCGAGGGCCGCTCGCAGCGCATCGTCAAGCAGGGACAGGTCTTCAACCGGATCCACATCGACGACATCGCGGCGACGCTCAGCGCCTCGATCGACCGCCCCCGACCGGGCGCCGTCTACAACGTCACCGACGACGAGCCGGCGCCCCCGCAGGTGGTGACCGCGTACGCCGCCGGGATCGCGGGCCTGCCGCTGCCGCCGGAGGTCGATTTCGAGACCGCCGATCTCAGCCCGATGGCCCGCAGCTTCTACGGCGAGAACAAGCGCGTGCGGAACCGCCTGATCCGGGAGGAACTCGGCGTGGAACTGGCCTTCCCGACCTACCGGGAAGGCCTCGCGGCCCTGAAGGATGCCGGGTAGGCCTCAGGCGGGCGCCTTCCGGCCCGGGTGCAGCAGCCCGCTGCGGGAGCTTCGGGCGAGCCCGTGCTCGGTCTTGTTCCAGCGGTTGGGTGCCCGCACCAGCTCGAACACGGCGAGCCAGGCCGCGAGGCTGACGCAGCAGAAGTAGATCGGCATCAAGGGCACCCAGACGATCAGGTCGAGCCAGCCGCGTCGGACGCAGCCGAGCGCCGCGGGCAGCATCAGGGCGAAGAACCCGGCCACGAAGAGCAACATGGAGAGACCCTGCGGCAGACGCGCCAGCAGGGTCGGCGCCTCCGGCTGCGCGCGCAGGAACAGGTCGTAGGTCGTCAGCACGAGGTAGAGCGGGTAGACCAGCGCGGAGAGCACGGCGCCGGGCACCAGCGCCAGAGCCGTCAGCCCCCGCACCGGGCCGAGCCGGCGGAGCGTCTCCAGCGGCGCTCGTCCGTGCGTCAGGCTGGTCTGGAGGAAGCCCTTGATCCAGCGCACCCGCTGATGGAGCCAGGCCCGCCCGCGCACCGGCGCCTCCTCGACGGTGCTGCTCGGCAGGTCGCCGACATCGTAGCCGGCGAGCGCGAGGCGGACGCCGAGATCGGCGTCCTCGGTGACGTTCCAGGCATCCCATCCGTGCAGCTCGCGCAGGATCCGCGTGCGAAAATGCGTCGAGGTGCCGCCGAGCGGCATCGGCAGGCGCCAGCGCGCGAGCGCCGGGTTCAGCACCCCGAACAGCCCGAGATATTCCAGCGTGAAGAAGCGGGCGAACCAGGAATCGCCCGGATTGTCGACGAGCAGCCGGCCCTGCAGCGCTGCCGTCCTGGCGGGGGAGCGCGCGAAGAGCGCGGCGGCGAGCCGGAGCTGGTTCTCCGCCGGGACGTCCTCGGCGTCGTAGACCACGAGCAGGCTGCCGCGGACGAGCGGCAGAGCCGCGTTGAGGGCCCGCGGCTTCGTCCGGGGCAGGCCCGGCGGCATCACCACCGTCTCGAACCGGGCCGGGAAAGGGTAGCGGGCGAGCGCCCGCGCGGTCTCTGTGTCGTCCGCCTCGATCAGGAACTTCACGTCGAGCTTCGAGCGCGGATAGTCGAGCCGGGCGAGCGCCCGGACGAGGCGGTCCACCACCGCCGCCTCGCGGTACATCGCGATCATCACCGTGTAGGTGGGCAGCTCCGCATCCGTGAGCGGCCGCACGCGCCCCGCGATCATCCCGGCCCCCAGGAAGGCGGCGCCGATCCGCAGGCCCGTCATCGCCAGGAACACGAGCTGCACCGCGACCGTCACGGCCAGCGCCAGCATCGGCGGCAGCGCGGCGAACAGGCAGAGCCCGGTGCAGGCGAGCAGGAAGAGGAACAGCAGCCAGCGGTTGGCCGGCTCGCGCCCGAAGGCCCAGTGGGGCGCCCGGCGCTGCAGGTTGTCCGCCGCGTAGGCCGCGATCTCGGGCCCGCGCGCCGCGAACACCGCCTCGCGCAGCCGCGTCGGCGTGGTGATCGCCGGCATGCCGCGCCGGTAGCCGGTCTCGAGGAGTTCAGCGACCTGCGGTCCGCGGGGCGCCAGGACGCAGGGCGCTGCGGCGCCCGTGGCGAGCGGCGCGAGCCCGGCCAGGAGGCTGTCGGGGTAGCGCAGGCCCGGGCCGAACGGGATCGCGCCGTCGAGGAAGGGGGCGCCGAGCGCCCGGGCGAGCGCGCGGTAGTACTCCTCCTCGGCGATCCAGCCGGCATTGAGCATTGCGGTCGCCGCGTCGGTCCCGCTCGTCCGGGCGAACTCGGCGGCACGGGCGAGGTCGGCGGCGGGCACCCCCTCCCAGAGCAGGAAGGCGATCTCGGGCGGCAGGGCCGGCGCGTCGGCGGCGGGCTTGAGCAGGAGGCGCAGGAACGACACGGTCACCCGCTCCCGCGGCCCGCGGAACGTGCTAGACAGGCGGGCGAGCCGAGCCGCCTGACCGGGGCCAGCGGACACTAGGACTGTTATCCCGTCAAGACGCGTCCGGCATGATGGCACGATTTCGGCTGATCCTCGCGGCAATTCTGATCTGCGCGTCCGGTACGCAACAGATCCGGGCCGAGCCCACCTCCTCCGAGGTCGTGAAGATCCCAAACTTCTGGAATCCGCGCGCGCGCGGCGAGCGGGTCGAGGCGCCCCAGACCGGCCGGCCGGTCCGCTTCCTCACCGACGACGAGTTCCCGCCGCTGCACTTCGCCGGGCCCGACGGGGCGCCGACCGGCTTCTCGGTGGAGCTCGCCCGCGCCGTGTGCGAGCGCCTCGCGATCACCTGCACGGTGCAGGCGCGCCGCTTCGACACGCTGCTCGACGCCCTGAACGAGCGGCAGGGCGACGTGGTGGCGGCGGCGATCCCGCTGACCCCGACGCTCCGGGAAAAGTTCCTGGCGACGCGGCCCTATTTCCGCTGGCCCGCCCGCTTCGCCGCCCGCACGGGCGCGCCCCTGCCGCCGCCCTCACCCGAGGGGCTCGCGGGCCGGAGCGTGGGCGTGATCGCGGGCAGCGCCCACGCGGCCTATCTCCGGGCCTTCTTCCCGAAGGCGCAGGTGAAGGACTTCACCGACCTCGCCGCCGCCGAGGGCGCGCTGAAGCGGGGCGAGACCGAGTACCTGTTCGCGGACGGGGTCAACCTAGCCCTCTGGCTCGGTGGCCAGGAAGCGGCCGGGTGCTGCGCCTTCACGGGCGGCGACTACCTGGAGAACCGTTATTTCGGGGAAGGGATCGGCCTCGTCACCCGCCAGGAGGACGCGGCGCTGTCCCGCGCCCTCGACGACGCGCTCCAGCGCCTGTGGGACGACGGCAAGTACGCGGAGCTGTACCTGCGCTTCTTCCCGGTCAGCCCGTTCTGATGAAGGCAGAAATCCCCTAACCTGCGCAACGAGCGGCTGGAGGCGAACGGGAATCGGTCATGGCACCCACGAGCCGACTTGCGGAGATCCTCGCAGCGCGGAGCGGCGTCGGCGGGCGGAGATCCTGAGCGCCCGCTGCCTCGCGGCCCTCGGCGCGCTCGGTCAGCGCGCCTCCGTGATCGGCTCGCTCGCGACGGGCCGCTTCCGCCTGCACTCGGACATCGAGATCCTGGTCGAGAGTCCGGTCGGTCCGGCCGAGCGGGCGGAGGTGGAGCGCGCGCTGGCAAGCATCCTGCGGGGCACCGGCATCCCTTACGATCTGATCTTCGCCTGCGATCTCACGCAGGAGCAGCGGGAGGCTTTCGAGCATGATCGCGTCATCGCATCCCGCCTTCGCGAAGCTCGGACCGAAGCTTGAGCGTGCCGCGCGCGAGTTCCGGAACCTCGATACCTTTCCGGCGCAGTACGATGCGTTGCCGCCGGAGGCGGTCAACGCCTGGGGCCGCATGACGGCGACCGCCGGGGCCGTCCATAACGTCTACAACGGCATTGAGGACACGCTGCTCAGCCTTGCCAACGACATCGACGGCACGGTCCCGACCGGCGAGACCTCGCATCAGGACCTGCTCGACCAGATGCGCGCCGCCGTCGTCGGTCTCAGACCACCGCTGCTGGACGACGCCCTCTACCTCTCGCTGACCGAGCTGAAGGGCTTCGGCGCCGGGTCCGGCACCGCTACGGGTTCGACCTCGATCCGGCCAGGACCGACGAAAGTCTTGCGCGGATGCGGGCGACCTTCCCGGCCTATGTCGTGGCCGTGCGTGCGTTGGAGCGCGCCCTCGCCGGTGATCCCGGTGTCCCATCCGGCGCAGCGCCGGCATGAGCCCCCCGCGTTGACCCGTCCGGCGCCCCTGCCTTAGTGAGGCGGGTTCTCGGCACATGCTGGAACGTACCGCTTCATGCCCGCCCCGCTCACCCTCGACCCCGACCTGATCGAGGCCGCCGCGCACGCCGCCGCCTGGCCCTTCGAGGAGGCGCGCAAGCTCGTCGCGCGGCTGGAGCGCAAGCCCAAGTCGGAGATCCTCTTCGAGACGGGCTACGGCCCCTCGGGCCTGCCGCATATCGGCACCTTCGGCGAGGTCGCCCGCACCTCAATGGTGCGCCACGCCTTCCGGGTGCTGACGAAGGACGCGGTGCCGACCCGGCTCATCGCCTTCTCGGACGACATGGACGGCCTGCGCAAGGTGCCGGACAACGTGCCGAACCGCGAGCTGCTGCAGGGCGCGCTCAACCTGCCGCTCACGAAGGTGCCCGACCCCTTCGGGACGCACGACAGCTTCGGCGCGCACAACAACGCGGAGCTGCGCCGCTTCCTCGACGCCTTCGGCTTCGACTACGAGTTCCGCTCGGCGACGGAATGCTACCGCTCGGGCGCCTTCGACGCGACGCTCCTGCTGGTGGCCGAGCGCTACCAGGCGGTGATGGACATCATGCTGCCCTCGCTACGCGCCGAGCGCTCGGCGAGCTACTCGCCCTTCCTGCCGATCCACCCGGTGACCGGCCACGTGATGCAGGTGCCGATCGACCGCGTGGATGCCGCCACGGGCACGCTCGCCTGGCGCGACCCCGCGACCGGCGAGGCCTACGAGACCCCGCTGACGGGCGGCCACGCCAAGCTGCAGTGGAAGCCCGATTGGGCGATGCGCTGGGTGGCCCTCGGCATCGACTACGAGATGGCCGGCAAGGACCTAATCGACTCGGTCAAGCTCTCGGGCCAGATCGCCCGCGCGCTCGGGGCCGAGCCGCCGGAAGGCTTCAACTACGAGCTCTTCCTCGACGAGCGCGGCCAGAAGATCTCGAAATCGAAGGGCAATGGGCTCACCATCGACGAGTGGCTCGCCTACGGCACGCCCGACTCGCTGGCGCTGTTCATGTACAACAAGCCGCGCGAGGCCAAGCGCCTGTTCTTCGACGTGATCCCGCGCCACGTCGACGAGTACCTGAACTTCCTCGACCGCTACCGGGGCCAGGACGCCAAGCTGCGGCTCGGCAACCCGGTCTGGCACCTGCACGCGGGCGCGCCGCCGGAGCCGGAGCGCGTCGAGGGCGGGGGCGTCAACTTCGCGATGCTGCTGAACCTCGCGGCGGTGGCCAACACCGAGGACAAGGCGGTGCTCTGGGGCTTCATCCGGCGCTACGCCCCCGGGATCGGGCCGGAGACGCACCCCTATCTCGACCGGCTGGTCGGGCACGCGCTCGCCTACTTCCGGGACTTCGTGCGCCCGGCCAAGACCTACCGCGAGCCGACCCCGGAGGAGCGGGCGGCGCTGGAGGATTTGGCGGAGACGCTGGCACCGCATGCCGGCTCGACCGATCCGGAGGCCTTGCAGGCGGTGGTCTACGAGGTCGGGCGGCGCCACTTCCCTGACCTCTCCGGCAAGGCCAAGAGCCCGGACGGGCGGCCGGGCGTCTCGCAGGCGTGGTTCGGTACGATCTACAACGTGCTGTTCGGCGAGGCGCGCGGGCCCCGCTTCGGCTCCTTCGTGGCGCTCTACGGCGTCGAGGAGACCCGCGCCCTGATCGCCGAGGCGCTCTCGGGCGGGCTGATCGCGGGGCACACCGCCTTTACGGCGGGACGGACGGCGGCCTGAGGCTGTTTCCGGCCGGTCACGTCGGCTGCGGCGGGTTCCCGCTCCCAGGGGTCCACCGGATCCACACGTCCGCTCCTGATCCCAGCGAGGGCCGGCGGGTTTGGATCAAGCCAGAACTGCGCTGCGCGCCCTCTCCCGTGCGGATTGCTCCTCGGGAAGTGCGTGGCGGCTTGCGCAAGCTTGGAAGATTGGCAGCGGTGGGCCGGATGCGGTTCGCGCCGGGATCCGGTACGCGGCCGCGGGCCGGGTCCTGACGCTCGGGCCGCCCCGAGCCGGCAGGCCCGGTACAGCTTGTAAACGCCACAAAGGCCGGACGATCGCCGGTGCTGGCCACCCGCGAATGGCAGCACACGCGGCCCAGGCCACAGACCTCTCACCCGCGTAGAGCAAGCCAAGCAGGAGCCAGGACCCGCTCAAACCTTCGCCGAGCAATCCGCACGCGCGAGAGAACCCGCGTCTCCTCCGGGCCGTATCCGGAGGAGGCAGGAAACAGAGCATCGTCGATGAGAGGGACAGCGCGTCCCGCTCACCTCAGGCGGCGGGCTTCAGTGCCCCGATCCGCGCGTGGAAGTCCGGACCGTTGCCGGTCTTGGCCACGTGGCCGGCGCGGATGACGAAGTCGCCGAAATGCTCGCCCGGCTGCCGGTGCCGGGCGTAGTCGGCGAAGAGCGGGTCGAGGATGCCGCGGATCTCCGAGGCCTGGACGTCCTCGCGGTAGAGCTTGCTCAGCCGCGACCCGTCGAAGGCGGCGCCGAGATAGAGGTGGTAGCGCTCGGGACCGCGGCCGACGAGGCCGATCTCGGCGATGAAGGGCCGGGCGCAGCCGTTCGGGCAGCCGGTCGAGCGGATCGTGATCTCCTCGTCCTGCAAGCCGTGGCTCGCCAGGCTCTCCTCCAGCTCGGAGATGAGATCCGGCAGGTAGCGCTCACTCTCGGCGAGCGCGAGGCCGCAGGTCGGCAGCGCCACGCAGGCGATCGAGCTGCGCCGCAGCGCCCCGGCGCCGTTGGTCAGGCCGTACTCGGCCACCAGCGCGTCGATCTCGGCGCGCTTCTCCGCCGGCACGTTGGCGACGATCACGTTCTGGTTGCCCGTGAGGCGGAAATCGCCCTCGTGCACCTCGGCGATGCGGCGGAAGCCGGTGAGGAATTGCGGCCCGCCCTCGACGTCCTTGATCCGGCCGGAGGGCACGTAGAGCGTAAGGTGGTGGCGCCCGTCCTCGCCCTCGACCCAGCCGTAGCGGTCGCCGTTGCCCGTGAACGTGAAGGGCTTCGGGTCGGCGAGCGGCTTGCCGACGCGCTTCTCCACCTCGGCCCGGAAGGCTTTGAGGCCGTAGCGCTCGATCGTGTACTTGAGGCGGGCGTTCTTGCGGACCTTGCGGTTGCCCCAGTCGCGCTGCACCGTCATCACGGCTTCCGCCGCCTTCAGGGCGTCCTCGGGCTTGACGAAGCACATCACGTCGGCGGTGCGCGGGAAGGTGTCGGTCTCGCCGTGGGTCATGCCCATGCCGCCGCCGACCGTCACGTTCCAGCCCGTGAGCTTGTTCTTCTTGTCGAGGATCGCGATGAAGCCGAGGTCGTGGGCGAAGATGTCGACCTCGTTCGAGGGCGGCACGGCGACGACCGTCTTGAACTTCCTGGGCAGGTAGGTCCGGCCGTAGACCGGCTCGATCTCGGCCGCCTCCTCGCCGCCGACCACGCGCTCGCCGTCGAGCCAGATCTCGCGCCACGCGCTGGTCTTCGGCAGCAGCGTGTCCGAGATGTCCTTGGCGAGCTGGTAGGCCGCCTTGTGGGCACCGGTCTGGGCCGGGTTCGTCGCCGCCATCACGTTGCGGTTGACGTCGCCGCAGGCCGCGATCGTGTCGAGGAGCGCCGCGTCGATGGCCGCCATCGTGCGCTTCAGGTTCGACTTGATGACGCCGTGGTACTGGAAGGTCTGGCGCGTGGTGGCGCGCAGCGCGTTGCCCGCGTAGGTGCGCGCGATGTCGTCGAGGATCAGCCACTGCTTCGGCGTCACCACGCCGCCCGCGATGCGCAGGCGGATCATGAAGCTGTAGGCCTTGTCGAGCTTCTTCTTGGTGCGCTCGGCCCGGATGTCGCGATCGTCCTGCAGGTACATCCCGTGGAACTTCACGAGCTGCCCGTCATCGTCCGAGATCGCCCCGGTGGCGTGCTTCAGCAGGCCGTCGGCGAGCGTGCCGCGAAGATAGCCGCTGGCGATCTTGATGTGCTCGTTGGCCGAGAGCTGGGCCGCGCGCGCGGCTTCCGCGTCGGTGATCGGCCGCTCGGTCGGGGGCGTCTCGTAGGTGCGCTCGGCCGGAGTTTCGACCGGGGCGTCGGCGTCGCGGGGGCTGTGGTCGTCCATGGAACGAATCCAATATCGTCGAAAGCGTAAGTCTCTCCCTCGCCGGGGCCTCGAGGCCGCGGGGCAGAGAGAGCGTGAGGCTTGGTGTCCGGGAGGCTGCCTCCCGCCCCGGTCCGGGGTTGCTCGCCCTCCGGGCGAGCGTCAGGTCCCTAGTACACGTCCTGCTGGTAGCGGTGGCCGCGCTCCAGGGCCGCGACCTGCGCCTCGGCGTCGGCCGGGCTCAGGCCCTTGGCGGTCTCGTAGGCCTTCACCACCGCGGCCCGCACGTCGCGCGCCATGTTCTTGGCGTCGCCGCAGACGTACAGATGGGCGCCGCCGTCGAGCCATGAGACCAACTCGGCGGCGTTCTGGGTGATCCGGTCCTGCACGTAGATCTTCTCGGGCTGGTCGCGCGAGAAGGCCACGTCGATCTTGGTCAGCGAACCGTCCTCCAGAGCCTCCTGCCACTCCAGCTGGTAGAGGAAGTCGTGGGTGAACTGGCGGTCGCCGAAGAACAGCCAGGACCGGCCGGGAGCCTCCGTCGCGCGGCGCTCCTGCACGAAGGCGCGGAAGGGCGCCACGCCAGTGCCGGGCCCGACCATGATGATGTCGGTGGCGGGATCCTGCGGCAAGCGGAAATGGCGGTTCGGCTTCAGCCGCACCCGCAGCTTGGCGCCGTCGCGGATGCGGTCGGCCACGTGCACCGAGGTGACGCCGGAGCGGGCGCGCCCGTGGGTCTCGTAGCGCACGGCGGCGATCGTCAGGTGGACCTCGTCACCCACCTCCTTGCGCGAGGAGGCGATCGAGTAGGCCCGCGGCGGCAGCGGACGGGTGATGGCGTTGAGGTGCTCGCCGGTGAGCTTGGCCGGGTAGGTCTCGATCAGGTCGATGAGCTGACGGCCCTCGATCCAGGCGCGCGCCTCGCCGCTCTCGACGAGCTTGCGCGCCTCCTCGTGGCCCGTCGCTTTGACGAAGCGCTCGATCGTGGCGGCCGAGAGGGTGGTGATGTCGCGCTCGGCGATGAGCGCCTTGCGCAGGGCCTCGTCGCCCTCAAGCTCCGCAGCCTTGAGGATCTCTTCCACGAGTTGCGGGTCGTTCTCGGGGTAGATCTCCAGCGAATCGCCCGGCTCGTAGGCCGGCGCGCCGTCCTCGAAGGCCAGCGCGAGGTGGATCGTCTCCTTGTCGGAGCGCGAGGAGTTGAGGTTCACGTGCTCGACGACCTCGACCACGTGGGGCTCGCGGCTGGGCTCGGCATCCTCGTCCTCGGCCCCGGCCGCGCGAGCGAAATCGACCGCCACCACGTTGTCGGCGGGCGCGGGCGCGAGCGCCTTCAGCGTGGCCTTGATCCAGTCGGCGGCGGGCTTCTCGAAATCGAGATCGAGGTCGGCACGCTCCGCCGCGCGCTTGGCCCCCAGCGCCTCGAAGCGGGCGTCGAGCGCCTTGCCGATGGCGCAGAACTCCGCGTAGCTCGTGTCGCCGAGCGCCAGCACCGCAAATGCCACGCCGTCGAGGCGGGGCGCCGCGTCACCCATCAGCTCGCCGTAGGCCCGCACGGCCCGGGCCGGCGGCTCGCCCTCGCCCCAGGTCGCGGCGATGGCCACGATCTTGCCGGCCTTCGGCAGGGTCGCGAGGTCGAGGTCAGCGAAATCCACCACCTTCGGCTTGAAGCCCTGCTTGCGCGCGAGCTTGCCCACGTCGCCCGCGAGCTTCTCCGAGTTGCCGGATTCGCTGGCGAACAGGATCGTCAGCGGCTCGGCGGCCTTCGGGGGAGCGGCCGGCACGGCGGCGGGCTGGCCGCCCGCGGCGTCGAGGCCCGCGAGGAACCCGGCGAGCCAAGCGCGCTGGATCGGCGTCGCGGCGCCGAGCACCGCGTCGAGACTGGCGCGCTCGCTGTCGGCGAAGGGCGCGGTGCGGGGGAGTATGGCTTGGCGTGACATCAGGGGACCATGTCGTCGTACACGAGGCTTCTGTCAACGGGGAACGTTCTTTTTACAGAACCGTGCCGGCGTAGAAAAAGCCGACTGTTGTTGCGGCGCAAAAGAAAAGATTATTCCCCAACCACCGCTAGGGTCGGCGCGGTGCCGGGCAGGTGCCGGCCGTGCGTCGGGGGCGCTGGGAGGGGCAGGGCGGTGGTGGACTTCACCTTCTCCATGGCGAAGCGCGAGGTCACATTCTTGAGAGGCAGTGTGGCGATGAGCTTCTTGTAGAAGGTGTCGTAGGCGGCCATGTCGGCGACGACGACCCGCAGCATGTAATCGACGTCGCCGGCCATGCGGTAGAATTCCAGCACCTCGGGCATCGCCGAGACGGTGTCGGCGAAGCGCTCCAGCCAGTCCTTCGAGTGGTCGGCGGTCTCGATCGAGACGAAGACCGTGAGGCCGAGCCCGAGCTTGACCGGGTCGAGCACGGCCACCCGCCGGTCGATGACCCCGTCCGCCTCCAGGCGCTGGATGCGCTTCCAGCAGGGCGTCTGCGACAGGCCGACCCGCTCGCCGATCGCGGCGATCGAGAGGGTCGCGTCCGTCTGGAGCAGGGCGAGGATCTTCAGGTCGATCGAATCCACGGGACCTCCGGCATGACGTTCGGGGGCGGCGGCGGGAAGCCCTGTCGCGGCGGGACGATCTCCTCCGGCGAGAAGGATCTTTCCCGAACAGGCAACCAAACCGGATTCCGGGCCGTTGCGCCGCTACCCCCCGCGACGGAAGCGGATGCACGGTGCGCAAGGCCGCTCCGCCTTGACTTCGTTCGTTATAGCGAACATCTCAGCCCTCACACAACCGCAGTTTTTTCGCGGACGCATGATGACCCTGCTCAACCCACAGGCCGCCGAGGCCCTCGCGGCCGCCCTGACGGAGCGCGACCTGCCCGGCCGGATCCGCCTGATCGAGGCGGAGGTGCCGGGCCGGCTGGTCTTCACCACGAGCCTCGGCATCGAGGATCAGGTGCTGACCCACGCGATCGCGCTCGCCAAGGGCCGCACCGAGATCGTCACCCTCGATACCGGCCGGCTGTTTCCCGAGACCTACGACGTCTGGGCCGAGACCGAATCGGCCTACGGCATCCGCATCCGCGCCTTCGCGCCCGAGCGCGAGGCCGAGGAGCGCTTCGTGGCCGAGGAGGGGATCAACGGCTTCCGCCACTCGGTCGCCGCCCGGCAGGCCTGCTGCGGCTTCCGCAAGGTCGAGCCGCTCGCCCGCGCCCTGAAGGGTGCCGCCGGCTGGCTCACGGGCCTGCGCGCCGGCCAGTCGGCCAACCGCGCCGCGACCCCGCTCGCGGCCTACGACGCCGAGCGCGGCCTGCTGAAGCTCAATCCCCTGGCGGACTGGTCGCGCGAGGACGTCGACCGCTTCGTGCGCGACAATTACGTGCCCTACAACGTCCTGCACGACCGCGGCTTCCCGTCGATCGGCTGCGCGCCCTGCACCCGCGCGGTGCGCGTCGGCGAGAGCGAGCGCGCCGGCCGCTGGTGGTGGGAGCAGGAAGAGAAGAAGGAGTGCGGCCTGCATGTCGGCCGCCCTGAAGCGAACGTCGAGCCCGGCCGCGAAGCCGCCGTGTTCGAACCGGAATCCGCGACCACAGAGACCCAACACAACCTGGAGATGGCCCGATGAGCGCCGCCCAAGCGGTTCAGGCCGCGCCGAGACAGACCTTCGGACCCGATCGGCTGACCCACCTGCAGCGCCTGGAGGCCGAGAGCATCCACATCTTCCGGGAGACGGTCGCCGAGACCGAGAACCCAGTGATGCTCTACTCGATCGGCAAGGATTCCTCGGTCCTGCTGCACCTGGCGCTGAAGGCTTTCGCGCCGGGCAAGCTGCCCTTCCCCTTGCTGCACGTCGATACGACCTGGAAGTTCCGCGAGATGATCGCCTTCCGCGACCAGCGCGCGAAGGAACTCGGCCTCGACCTCCTGGTCCACACCAACCAGGAGGGCCTGGCCCGCGGCGTCGGTCCGATCAGCCACGGCTCCGAGGTCCACACCGACGTGATGAAGACGCAGGCGCTGCGGCAGGCGCTCGACCAGCACAAGTTCGACGCGGCCTTCGGCGGCGCGCGGCGCGACGAGGAGGCGAGCCGCGCCAAGGAGCGCATCGTCAGCTTGCGCACCGCGCAGCACCGCTGGGACCCGAAGCGCCAGCGTGCCGAGCCCTGGCACCTCTACAACCTGCGCAAGAAGCGGGGCGAGTCCTTGCGCGTCTTCCCGCTGTCGAACTGGACCGAGCTCGATATCTGGCTCTACATCGAGCAGGAGAACATCCCGATCGTGCCGCTCTACTTCGCCAAGGAGCGGCCGGTGGTGGAGCGCGACGGCCAGCTCCTGATGGTCGATGACGAGCGCCTGCCGCTGAACCCCGGCGAGACCCCGCAGATGCGCCAGGTCCGCTTCCGCACGCTCGGCTGCTACCCGCTGACCGGCGCGGTGGAGAGCCCGGCGGCGACCCTGCCAGAGATCATCGGCGAGACGCTGGCCGCCCGCACCTCGGAGCGGCAGGGCCGGGTCATCGACAAGGACGGCGCGGGCGCCATGGAGCGCAAGAAGCAGGAGGGCTATTTCTGATGACGATCCACCAGTCACCGGAGACCTTCGGCTACGAGGCCTTCCTGGCCGCCCACCAGCGCAAGGAAGTGCTGCGCTTCATCGCCTGCGGCTCGGTGGACGACGGCAAGTCGACCCTGATCGGGCGCCTGCTGCACGACACCAAGCAGATCTTCGACGACCAGATCTCGGCCCTGCAGCGGGATTCCCGCAAGCACGGCACGCAGGGTCAGGAGGTCGATCTGGCGCTGCTCGTGGACGGCCTGCAGGCCGAGCGCGAGCAGGGCATCACCATCGACGTGGCCTACCGCTTCTTCTCGACCGAGAAGCGCTCCTTCATCGTGGCCGACACGCCCGGCCACGAGCAGTACACCCGCAACATGGCGACCGGTGCCTCGACGGCCGACGTCGCGGTGATCCTGGTCGATGCCCGCCAGGGCCTGACCCGGCAGACGCGCCGCCACGCGCTCCTCGTCTCGATGCTCGGCATCCGGCGGATCGCGCTCGCCGTGAACAAGATGGACCTCGTCGGCTGGTCGCAGACCAAGTTCGAGGAAATTCTGGCAGGCTTCACGGATTTCACGAAGAACCTGGGCTTCGCCGAGGTGCGGGCGATCCCGCTCTCGGCCAAGAACGGCGACAACGTCGTGCTGCCGGGCACCGCCGCCACCTGGTACACGGGCGGCACGCTGCTCTCCTATCTCGAGGACGTGCCGGTGCACGAGGAGGCGCTCGCCGCCCCCTTCCGCATGGCGGTGCAGTGGGTGAACCGGCCGGATTCGGAGTTCCGCGGCTATTCGGGCCGCATCGCGTCGGGCCGCGTGCGTCCGGGCGACAGCGTCACGGTCGCGCCGAACGGCCGGACCTCGACGGTCGCCCGCATCTACACGGCGGACGGCGACCTCGCGGTCGCGGGCGAGGACCAGTCGGTGACGCTGGTGCTCGCCGATCAGGTCGATGCCTCCCGCGGCAACGTGATCGCGGCGAGCGACCGGCCGATGCAGGTCTCGGACACGCTCGACGTGCGCCTGTTCTGGGCCTCCGAGAGCCCGCTGGCGCCGGGCGCGGCTTTGCTCGCCAAGATCGGCACGGTGACGACGAACGCCACCGTGACGGCGATCCGCACCCGCATCGACCCGGAGACGGGCCAGCCCGGCCCCGCCGAGACGCTCAGCGCCAACGACATCGCCGACGTGACGCTGACCCTCGATCGGCCCGTGGCCTTCGACGCCTACGCGGAGAACCGCGAGACCGGCGGCCTCATCCTGATCGACCGCGAGACCACGGACACGGCCGCCCTCGGCCTGGTCCAGGCGCCGCGCCGGGCGGATGGCGGGGCGCGGATCCCGACGACCACCGAGGTAGCGGCGGAGCCCCGAAAGGGCGGCTTCCTGGCAAAACTGCGCGGGCTGTTCGGGAGCTGAGGCTTCCGGGTGGATTCCCCTCTCCCCGCCGGGCGGGGAGAGGGTCGCGACGACCTCGTCGTCGGCGCGACAAGCGGTAGCGAGAGTGAGGGGGTATTGCCGGAGGAGGCTCTTCCGGAGTCGCCCCCTCACCACCGGCTGCCGCCTCGCTTCATGCCCCGACAAGGGGGCATGAAGCCCTCTCCCCGCGAGCGGGGAGAGGGGGTGCTGCGGCTCACGCCTTCTCCAGCCCCGCGATCGCCCGCGCGAAATCCCGGGCCGCGAAGGGCTCCAGATCCTCCACGCCCTCGCCGACGCCGATGAAGTGCACCGGCAGGCCGAACTTCGCCGCGAGCGCTACCAGGATGCCGCCCCGCGCCGTTCCGTCGAGCTTCGTCATCACCAGTCCCGAGACGGGTGCTGCCTGCGAGAACAGCTCGACCTGGCTCAGCGCGTTCTGGCCGACGGTGGCGTCGAGCACGAGCAGCGTCGCGTGCGGCGCCTCCGGATCGAACTTGCGGATCACCCGGATGATCTTCTCCAGCTCCGCCATCAGCCCGGCCTTGTTCTGGAGCCGACCGGCCGTGTCGATGAGGAGCACGTCGGTGCCGGCCTCGCGCGCCTGTTTCAGCGCGTCGAAGGCAAGGCCCGCCGCGTCCGCCCCTTGCGCCCCGCTGATCACCGGCGTGTTGGTGCGCGCGCCCCAGACCTTGAGTTGGTCGATCGCCGCGGCCCGGAAGGTGTCGCCGGCCGCCAGCATCACCGAGCGCCCCTCGGCCCGGAACTTCAGCGAGAGCTTGCCGAGCGTCGTGGTCTTGCCGGCCCCGTTCACGCCGACGCAGAGGATGACGTAGGGCTTCTTCGAGGCGTCGATGGCGAGCGGCTGCGCCACCGGATCGAGCGCCCGTTCCACCTCCGCGGCCAGGATGGACCGGACCTCGTCGGGCGAGATGCCCCGCTCGTAGCGGCCCTTGCCGACGGCGTCCGAGATCCGGGTCGCGGTCTCGACGCCGAAATCGGCCTGGATCAGCGCGTCCTCCAGATCCTCCAGGGTCGTGGCGTCGAGCTTGCGCTTGGTGAAGAGCCCCGTGACCCGCTCCGACAGGTTGGACGAGGTGCGCTTCATCCCGGAGGTGAGGCGGCTCCACCAGCCGCGGACCTCGGGCTCGCGCTGCGGCTCCGCCCCGGCGTCGAAGGCGAGCGCGGCGGCCGCGTCGACCGGCTGGATGTCGGGGACGGAAGCCGGGGTCCGGTCCGGGCTATCGGCCTCGCCGGTCTCGGGCTCCCGCGCCTGGGAGGTGGTGTCGGCGGGCTCGGCGCCGCGCGCCGGGTCGTCACCCGCGGTGCCGGCGGGCGGGCGCTCCTCCTGTCCCTCGATCGGCATGAGGCCGGCGCCTTCGACGACGTCCGGCACCGTGTTGCGCGAAGGCGCCTCGGGCGCCGGCTCCTCCGGCGGCAAGGGCACGTGCGTGACGTCGTCGGCCGCCGTGGCGAAGTCGGGGTGCCCCTCTGCCGGCGAAGCCGGATCGACCGGGGAGGCGGCCTCGTCCGGCGGCGGCGTCTCCTCGGCAGGCTCCGGCGCCTTCTCGGCGCCCTTCCGCCCGAACAGGCGGCCGAACCAGCCCGGCTTGTCCTCGCTCATCGTCACGTCCTTGCTGGCGCCCGGTGTCCCGGCGCGCCGGAATGGTCTAGCGGGGGATATGTCCGCCCCGATCCTGCCTGACATAGGCGCGCGCCTCCTCTACCGCGATGCCCTGCTGCTCGTCATCGACAAGCCGGCGGGATTACCGGTGCATCCGGGCCCGAAGGGCGGCGAGACCCTGACCGACCATCTCGACGCGCTCCGCTTCGGCCTGCCGCGCCGGCCGGAGGCGGTGCACCGGCTCGACCGCGACACATCGGGCTGCCTCGCGCTCGGGCGCCACGCCAAGGCGCTGGCCCGGCTCGGCAAGCTGTTCGCGGGCTCGGCCGTCGAGAAGACCTACTGGGCGGTGGTGGTGGGCGGGCCGGAGGCGGAGGCTGGCCAGATCGACCTGGCGCTCGCCCGGCGCTCGCCCGATCCGCGCTCGTGGTGGATGAAGGCCGACCCGGCGGGCGACCCGGCGCTGACGCACTGGCGCGTGCTCGGACGCGACCCGGCGGCGGGGCGGACCTGGCTGGAGCTGAAGCCCATCACCGGCCGCACGCACCAACTGCGTGTGCACTGCGCCGAGTCCGGCTGGCCGATCCTGGGCGACCCGATCTACGGCGGCGGCCCGCGCGACAGCGTATTGCAGTTGCACGCCCGGTCGCTCGCGATCCCGCTCTACCCGAAGCGCGACGCGATCCGGGCCGAGGCGCCGGCCCCGCAGCACATGCGGTCGGCGCTCGCGGGCTGCGGCTGGAGCGGGTAGGTTTCCGGGATTCCAAAGGGTCGAGACCCTTTGGCGGGGTCCGGGGCGCGCAGCCCCGGATTTGGTCTCCGGACCCGGCAAGGCCGGGTGCGGAGGCCAACAGCAGGGCTCTGCCCTGCACCCGCGAAAGGTCTCGACCTTTCGAAACCGGGACTTCAGGCCGCGATCAACGCGCGGCCGTCGTGGGCGGCGATCGTCACGGTGTGGAGCGTGCCGGGCTCTGCCGCGAGGCGGACCGGCGTGAAGCCCTCCGTGCGGCCGGTGCCGCCGCGCTCGGCCAGCACCCGGTGCGTGCGGCCGACCTCGCCGTCGAGGTGGCGCAGGAGCGCAGCGGCGCCCGCAGCCCGCAGCCGCGCCGCGCGCTCCCGGATCACGTCCGGGGCCACAGACGGCATCCGGGCGGCGGGCGTGCCGGGGCGGGCGGAGTAGGGGAAGACGTGCAGGTGCGTCAGCCCGCATTCCGCCACGAGGTCGAGCGAGCGGGCGAACTGCGCCTCGGTCTCCGTCGGGAAGCCGGCGATCAGGTCGGCGCCGAACACCGTGTCGGGCCGCAAGGCGCGGATCTCGGCGCAGAAGCGAATCGCGTCGGCGCGGAGGTGCCGCCGCTTCATCCGCTTCAGCACGAGGTCGTCGCCGGCCTGGAGCGAGAGGTGGAGATGGGGCATCAGCCGCGCCTCCTCGGCGAAGGCGCGCACCAGCTCCGGGTCGGCTTCGACCGAATCGATCGAGGAGAGGCGTAGCCGCGCCAGATCCGGCACGCCGGCGAGGATCGCCCGCACGAGGCGCCCGAGGGTGAGGTCCCCGAGGTCGCGCCCGTAGGCGGTGAGATCGACACCGGTCAGCACCACCTCGCGCCCGCCCGCCTCCACGATGCGGGCGACCTGCGCGACCACCTCCGGGACGGCGACCGAGCGCGCGTTCCCCCGCCCGAACGGGATCACGCAGAAGGTGCAGCGGTGGTCGCAGCCGTTCTGCACCGGCACGAAGGCGCGGGTGTGCCCCGCCATGCCGGTGATCCGTGTCGGCGTCACGGCGCGTGCCGCCATCACGTCGGATACGTCCCGCGCGGGCGCGGCGGCCCAGGCGGCGGGATCGAGCTTCTCGGCGTTGCCGACGAGGCGCGCCACCTCGGGCATCGCCGCGTAGGCCGCGGTCTCGACCTGCGCGCCGCAGCCCGTGACCGCGATCGTCGCGCCCGGCCGCTCGCGGTGCAGCCGCCGGATCGCCTTGCGGGCTTCCCGGCCCGCGGCCTCCGTGACCGCGCAGGTGTTGACGATGACGAGGTCGCCCGGATGGCCGCCGGCAGCCGCGCGCATCGCCTCCGACTCGACGGTGTTGAGCCGGCAGCCGAAGGTCAGGGTCTCGACCGCCATCAGGCGGCCCCGGCGAACAGCTCCGGCGCGAAGGTGCCCTCCGCCTCCAGGAAGACCGGGCCGGTCATCAGCACGTGGTCGTCGGCCCGCCACTCGATCACGAGGTCGCCGCCCGGCAGGCTCACCGTGGCGTGGCGCCCGATCATGCGCAGGCGCGAGGCCGCCACCACGGTGGCGCAGGCGGCGGTGCCGCAGGCGAGCGTCAGGCCCGCGCCCCGCTCCCAGACCCGGAGCCTGATCGTGTCGCGCCCCGTCACCTGCGCCACCGAGATGTTGGCCCGCTCGGGGAAGATCGGGTGGTTCTCCAGCAGCGGCCCGAACCGGGCGAGGTCGTAGCCGTCCGGGTCGCGCTCGGTGAAGAACACCGCGTGCGGGTTGCCCATGTTCACGACGCCCGGCGAGTGCAGCACGGGATCGTCGATCGGGCCGATCTGCAGCTCGATCCGGCGGGTGTCGGGAAAGGGCTCGGCCAGCGGGATCTCGTCCCAGGCGAGCCGCGGCCGGCCCATGTCGACCGTGAAGGCGCGCTCGGCGACCCGCCGCACCCCGACCTGGCCCGCCACCGTCTCCAGGGTCAGGCGCCCGCCCTCGGCGGGGCGCGCCATGGCGGGGTCGTCGAACATCGCGTAGGCGACGCAGCGCGTGCCGTTGCCGCAAGCGCCCGATTCCGAGCCGTCCGTGTTGTAGATCCGCATGTAGGCGTCGGTGCCGGGGCTCACGGGATCGTGCACGACCATGAGCTGGTCGAAGCGCGAGCCGGCATCGGCCGCGATGGCGCGCGCCTCCTCGGGCGCGACACGGTGCGCACTGCCGCGCAGGTCGAGCACCACGATGGCGTTGCCGGCGCCGTGCATCTTCAGGAAACGTCGGTTCGCGAGTGCGCTCATGCCGTTTGCGGGCCGGGTTGTCTCGGATATCGGGGCGAAGGCTGCGGGCTATATGGCAAACCCGGCCCTCCGGCGCGAGGGGGCCGGGCGGGCGGCGCCCCCGCGCGATCGCCGCGCCGCCGTGGCCTGGCCGCCCTCGCGGGACGCCCGGTTCGTCACTACCTTGCGCCCCCAGGCCCGGCCGATTCGCAACCGGGACGGGTAGCCCCTTCTGCCGGAGCGTATCCTTGATCCGCCTTCGTCCCGCGCTCGCCGCCGCCCTCGTCCTCGCCCACCCGGCCCTCGCACAGCAACAGCCACCCCCGCCGCCCTCGACGGCACCGTCCCCGGCGCAGACGAACCCGCTGCCGACCACGACGGCGCCGAACCCGCCGCAGGACCCGGAGCGCTCCGCCGCGCCCCAGCCCGAGAAGGCGCTGACGCCGCCGGCCGCGCCGCCCGCCGACGCGAAGCCGAACGCCGCCACCGCGCGCCCGACGCTCGTGGAGACGCCCGGCGACGCGAGCGACGTGGACGAAGTCTCGCTGCCGGCCAAGCCCGCGGCGATCCTGGCCGGGAAGGCGAAGTGGGAGGAGGCGGCCCAGAGCCTGCGCCAGATCTTCGCCCGCATCGAATCCGACCTCGCCAAGGCCGGCATCGCGCCGGCCGGCCGGCCGATCGCGGTCTTCACCCGCACCGACGACGACGGCTTCCAGTACGAGGCGATGATCCCGGTCGCCCAAACGCCCGAGCGGGCGCCGGAGGGCGAGCTGCGCTTCGGCACGACGCCTTCCGGCAAGGCCCTGCGCTTCTCGCACAAGGGCTCCTACGAGGGGATCGACGGCACCTACGAGACGCTGACCGCCTATCTCGACGCCAAGGACATCATGGTCCAGGACCGCTTCATCGAGGAGTACGTCACCGATCTCACGGACGGCACCGACGACAAGCTCGAGGTGAACATCTACGCGCTCACGCGGTAGGCCACGAGTTGTGACGCAGAGAGCATCACGGTCGAACCGCCGAGCTTGTTTCCCCCGGTTATCGGGGCCTGAGATGGAGCCAGGACGGATCGCCGCGGTTGCTTGGCGCCCGCGCGCCCTCTACATCGGCGGTCCCCGCGGCCGATGCGCCTGAAGGTTTCGCGAGCCCGCTCGGGCCGGCATGGTAGCGGGGTCGGCAGCGACGGGGCGGTCCGGACCAGTTCTCTGGGCCGCTCCCGTGAGACCCAGTGGGCCGGGCGGCTGCAGGGGTGTCGGAGGCGCGGGGAACAGGAACCGCGGATCCGGCGCATGGCCCACAAACTTCTCCGGGCTCGTCCATGATCTGGCGCGTGATCTGACCCGCGCCTGAGCTGGCCCGTTCCGGGACGAAGACACCGGCAGGTTCTTGTGGCTTCGTTCACGCCGCCCGGTAAGGATAAGGACGGGCCGGGGAACCGGCCGCGTGCCACCGCGTTCCTTCGGGCCTGACGACCATGCGACGCCTCCTCACCGGTGGCATCAAGGCGATCCTGGCGATCGCCGCGCTCTCCACCGCCGCCCACTGGACCCTGCGCGTCCAGCGCGAGCAGCCCACCACCCTCGCCCGCGCCATCCCGGAGCCGACCACCACCGGCTCGATCGCGCCGAGCCAGGCCGAGCGCGCGCCGGCGGCTGCAGCCGCCCCGGCCCGCGGACTCGACCAGCAACATCTCGGCGCGCTCATCGCCAGCCACAGCGGCGAGAAGGCCCGGGTGCAGAAGGCGAACGCCCGCGAGACTCCGCGGGAAGCCCGGCGCTGAGCCTGTACCTGAAACTGGGCCGAAGCGGCCGGCAGGGCAGCCCTGCGCCGAACGGCCTCACCCCGATTACGATCCCGGGTTAGGAAGCGGACCTCGCCGCAACCTCTGATCGGGCGCCCTCCGCTGGGCCGATCATCCGTGAGATCTGACGTGCCCCAGGCCCAGGCGCCCCAGGCCCATGTCCCCCAGACCTATGTCCCCCAGACCCATGCCGTGACCGGCCCAGCGACGCGCACCGTTCCGGACCGGCGCCGGCTCGTCGGCATCGCGCTGATGTGCGGCGCGGTCGCCTCCTTCGCGAGCCTCGACGCCTGCGGCAAGACCCTGGCAGGGCTCGGAGTCGACCCGCTGGTCTCGACCTTCATGCGCTACGCGGTCAACGTGGCGCTGATCACCCTGGTGTTGAACCCGGTCCGCCACCCCGAGGTGGTGCGGAGCCGCCGGCTGCCCCTGCAGATCCTGCGCTCGCTGCTGCTGTTCGGCACCACGGCGCTGAACTTCCTGGCCCTGCGCTACCTGCAACTCGCCGAGACGGTCTCGATCCAATTCGCCGCGCCGCTCGCCGTGGCGCTGCTCGCCGGGCCGCTGCTGGGCGAACGCTCCTCCCGCGACCGGCTGGCCGCCATCGCGGTCGGGTTCATGGGCGTGCTGGTCATCGTGCGGCCTGGCCTCGGCACTGTCCACCCGGCCGTGCTGTTCAGCCTCGGCAACATGGTCTGCTACGCCTTCTACGTGATCCTGACGCGCAAGCTCGCGGCCCACGACTCGACCCGCACCACGCTGTTCTTCTCCGGCCTGTCGGGGCTCGCCGTGATGCTGCCGGTCCTGCCCTGGATCTGGTCGAGCCCCGCGACCCCGCAGGTCTGGGCGCTCCTCGTCGGCATCGGGCTCATCGGCACCTTCGGACACTGGCTGCTGATCCTGGCGCACGCCCGCGCCCCGGCGAGCGTGCTGGCGCCCTTCATCTACACGCAGCTCGTCTGGTCGGTGTCGCTCGGCTTCCTGGTCTTCGGCGACGTGCCGAGCGGCTGGACCCTCGTCGGCGCGATGATCGTGATCGGCTCGGGCCTGTACCTGCTGGCGCAGGAGGCCGGCCGCCGGCCACGACCGCAGGCCGGCTGACGCCCGCGCCCGCTAGTGCCCGACCCCGGGCACCCGCAGGGATGCGCGGACAGGTGCGCGGACAGACGCGCACGAAACGCCTATATCGGGGCCATGCAGATCGAATCCGCCCCTCCGCACCGCCACCTGCCGCCACTCCTGAAGCTCGCCCTGGAGATGGGGCCGCTGGTGCTGTTCTTCCTCGGCAACGCCTACGCCGAGCGCTTCGGGATCGTGGCCGACCAAAAACTCTTCGTCGCCACCGGCCTGTTCGTGGCCGCGACCGTGACGGCGCTCGCCATCCACTACGCCCTGGTGCGGCGCCTACCGGTGATGCCGCTGGTCTCTGGCGTCGTCGTGGTGGTGTTCGGCGGCCTGACCCTCTACCTGCAGGACAAGACCTTCATCATGGTGAAGCCCACCATCGTGAATACGCTGTTCGGCGTGGTGCTGCTCGGCGGCCTCGCCTTCGGCAAGCCGCTCCTCGCCGTCGTGCTCGACTCGATGTTCTCGCTGACCGACGAGGGCTGGCGCAAGCTCACCTTCCGCTGGGGCCTGTTCTTCCTGGCGCTCGCCGCGCTGAACGAGGTGGTCTGGCGCACGCAGACGGAGGATTTCTGGGTGAACTTCAAGGTCTTCGGCATCATGCCGATCACGGTGGTGTTCGCGCTGGCCCAGACGCCGCTCCTCACCCGCTACGAGCGCAAGGACGTCCGGGCGTGAGCGCGGCCTCCGGCACCTCGACGCTGCACCGGGCGATCGTCCCGCTCGCCGCCTTCGTGATCGGCCTCGTCGGCATCGCGGGCGCGGCTTGGTTCACGCTCGTGCCCCCGCAGCAGGAGGCGGTGGCCAGCGTCGGCGGCCCGTTCAGCCTCGTCGATCAGGACGGCCGCCCCACGACCGAGCGCGCCTTCGCGGGCGCCACGCACCTCGTCTTCTTCGGCTTCACCCACTGTCCCGAGATCTGCCCGACCACCCTGCAGCAGGTCTCCGACGTGCTGGCGGCCTTGGGCGAGAAGGGGAAGGGCGTGAAGGTCGCCTTCATCACGGTCGATCCGGAGCGCGACCGGCCCGCCGACCTCAAGGCCTATCTGGCGAGCTTCGACCCGCGCATCGTCGGCCTCACGGGCACGCCGGAGCAGGTCGCGGCAGCGGTGAAGGGCTACCGCGCCTACAGTCGCAAGGTGCCCACCAAGGACGGCGACTACACGATGGAGCACACCGCCCTGGTCTACGTGATGGACGGCAAGAACCGCTTCCTCGGGGCGCTCAACCTGATGCGCCCGGCCGACCAGAGCGCGGCGGAACTCGCCAAGCGGCTGTGACCGCTTGAGCGGTCGTCAGGCCGCGTGCCGGTTCGCCGCCGGCCCGAAATGGCCGAGATAGCGCGCCGCGATCGCCTCGACGGGCAGCACCACGAACACGTCGGTGGTGCCGAACTGGTGGTCCACCACCGCCCCGTCGCCGAAGGTCGCGCCGACCCGCAGGTAGCCCTTGATCAGCGGCGGCAGGGCCTGGAGCGCCGCCTTCGGATCGACCGCGCCGCGGGCGAGGCGATCCATCGGCACGTGGCGGCCGGGCAGCGCCCGCGCGCACCAGCCCTCGGGGGCGCGGGCGTGGTGGTGGAGGAAGCTCAAGGGCAGGGCGAGCCGGTCCGGGTCGGTGCCCTCCAGGCTGGCGCAGCCGATCAGCGCGTCGATCCGGTGGTGCCGCAGATAGGCGTAGATGCCGGTCCAGAGCAGCTCGACCGTGCGCTTGGTGCGGTAGGGCTTGAGCACGCAGGAGCGGCCGAGTTCCAGGATGCGCTTGCCGGCCTGGGCGGCGAGCAGCGGCCCGAGGTCGTACTCGCCCGCCGAGTAGAAGCCGAAGTTGCGCTCGGCCACCTCTCCGCGCAGCAGCCGGTAGGTGCCCACCACCTTGGGCCGAGCCTTGCGGAAGGGTTTGGCCTCGGTCGCGGCGTGGTCGATCACCAGGAGGTGGTCGCAGAGCGCGTCGTACTCGTCGGCGTCGCGGCGCGAGAAGGCCGCCATGCCGGTCGGCACCGCCGACATCTCCTCGTAGAACACGCCGTAGCGCAGGCGCTGGGCCCGGCGCACCTCGCCCTTCTTCACGGCGAGCCGCACCTCCAGCGTGCCGAGCCGGCCGAGGCTCGGCCCCAGGCCCGGCGTGGCGAGCGGCGCCTTGAAGCGCTCGGCGAAGCGGATCGGCGTGGCGCCCGGCGGCACGAGGCTGCGCCCGCCCAGCCCCGGGATGCCGGCCTCGGCGCCCCGCCGCTTGAGCTTGGCGATGGGCTCGGCCACGCCGCGGTCCCAGCCGCTCGCAAAGGCCGCGCCGGCCCCACGGGTGAAGTTCGCGACCATCGTCGAAGCCCGCTCCGGAGGCCCCCGGCCGCCGTCCCCCGGACGGTGCGGCCCGCGCCTCGCGGTCACACTCATGACCACGAAGCGCGAACGCTTTTATGACAGCGGCGCGCGCCTGTCGCGCCGGCTGTCCGACCCGGGATCAGACGAACTGGTTCAGACCCGGGATCGAGCCGACGATCGGGCCCATCACGTCCTCGCCCGCCTTCTCGCGGCCGAAGGCGAAGAGCTCCTGCCCCAGCGGCTGCATCTGGCCCATCGGCACGCCGGCCGACATCAGCTTCTGGCCGAGCGCCATCACGCCGCCGCCCATCATGCCGCCCAGCATGCCCATCAGGCCGCCGCCGCCCTCGGAGGCGTTCGAGTCGGCGACCAGCGCCTCCGAGCCCGGGATCGCGGCCATGAGCTGGGCGACCTCGGTCGCCGGGCCCTCCTTCTGCAGGAAGGCGATGATGTGCCCGATCGCGGTCTGCGCCGTGGCGGCGTCGAGCCCGGTGCGGTTGGTCACGCGGGCGATCAGTTCTTCCATGGATCCAGGCCTTCCCGAAAAATCGCCCCCGTCTGTCGGGCCTCGCGCGCGGGAAATCAAGCTGTGCGGGCGGCTCTGGCAATCGGGCCGCGCCGCGGCATAACCTCGGGCGGCAGCGCACGGGGATTCGAACGATGGCGGACGACGGCACGCTCCTGGTCGGCAAGAGCACGGGGCCAAGCGCCAAGCCCGAGGTGCTGACGCTGCGGCTGGCCAACCGGCACGGGCTGGTGGCGGGGGCCACCGGCACCGGCAAGACCGTGACCCTTCAGGTTCTGGCCGAGGGCTTCTCGAACGCGGGCGTGCCGGTCTTCGCCGCCGACATCAAGGGCGACCTCTCGGGGATCGCGGCGGCCGGGGAGGCCAAGCCCGTCTTCGTCAAGCGCGCCGAGGAACTCGGGATCACGTACGAGCCCGATCGCTTCCCGACCGTGTTCTGGGACCTGTTCGGCGAGCAGGGCCACCCGATCCGCTGCACGGTCAGCGAGATGGGCCCGCTGCTGCTGGCGCGGCTCCTCGAACTCAACGACACCCAGGAGGGCGTGCTCAACATCGCCTTCCGGGTCGCCGACGAGAACCACTGGCCGGTCATCGACCTGAAGGACCTGCGCGCGCTGCTCAACTTCTGCTCGGAGAACCTGCGGGAGATCTCCGGCACCTACGGCAACGTCTCCGCGGCCAGCGTCGGGGCGATCCAGCGCCAGCTCCTGGTCCTGGAGAACCAGGGCGCCGACAGGTTCTTCGGCGAGCCGGCGCTGGATCTCGCCGACTTCATGCGCAAGGACCGGGAGGGCAGGGGCCACGTCAACATCCTGGCCGCCGACAAGCTGATGCAGCGGCCGAAGCTCTACGCCTCGTTCCTGCTCTGGATGCTCTCGGAGCTGTTCGAGCAGCTGCCGGAGGTGGGCGACCTCGACCGGCCGAAGCTCGTCTTCTTCTTCGACGAGGCCCACCTCCTGTTCGACGACGCCCCGAAGGCGCTCCTCGACGCGGTGGAACAGGTGGTGCGCCTGATCCGCTCGAAGGGGGTCGGCGTCTACTTCGTCACCCAGAACCCGCTCGACGTGCCCGAGACGGTGCTGGGCCAGCTCGGCAACCGGGTGCAGCACGGCCTGCGCGCCTTCACGCCCCGCGACCAGCGCGCGGTGCGGGCCGCCGCCGAGACCTTCCGGCAGAACCCGGGCTTCGACGTCGCGAAGGCGATCACGGAACTCGGCGTCGGCGAGGCGCTGGTGAGCTTCCTGGAGGCCAAGGGCACGCCCTCGATCGTCGAGCGGGCCTTGATCGCCCCGCCGCAGGGCCGGGTCGGGCCCCTCACGCCGGCCGAGCGGGCCGAGGTGATCGCCCGCAGCCCCCTGCGCGGCAAGTACGACGAGGCCGTCGACAACGAGAGCGCCTACGAGATGCTCGCCGCCCGCAAGGGCCTCGACGCGGACACGGCCGAGGCCGCCAAGGAGAGCGAGGGCGGGCTCGGCGGCCTGCTCGGGGGCGTGCTGGGCAGCCTGCTCGGCGGGGACGAGGCACCGAAGGGCAAGGGGGCGACGCGGAGCGGGCGTCGCCCGCGGCCGGGGCTCGTGGAGCAGGTGGTGTCGAACGCCGCCCGCTCGATGGCCCGCAGCGTCGGCAAGCAGGTGGGCGACGCCATCCTGCGCAACGTGCTGGGCGGGCTGACGAAGAAGTAGCCGAACCAGGACGACCCACGCTCACGCGGGGTGCGGGCCGCCGGGCCGGGCCCCGCCCTGGTCGAGACCGTTCGCCCCCGGAATACGGGCATACCACTGAAAACTCCGCCTCGCGCGGAACACCCTTGGGCGCAACCCGTTTGTGCCCCGCTGCCGGTCGGGCAGCGCCAGGAACGAGGGGGCGGTGGGGGCCGTGAAGGCGGATGTCGACAGGCATGAGCTCCGGCAGATCATCGCCGGCCTGAGCGAGGGGGTGATCCTGGTCGAGCCCGACCAGAGCCTGTCCTACGCCAACGCGGCCGCGCTCGCCATGCACGGGGTCGCCTCGATCGACGAGCTCGGCCCCACGGTCGACGCCTACCGGGAGCGCTTCCGCCTGCGCTACCGCAACAACCGCGCCCCGGACGCCTACCCGATGGAGCGGGTCGTGGCCGGCGAGACCTTCCACGACGTCGTGGTCCAGGTGACCCGTGCGGACCGGCCGGACCAGGACTTCGTGCACTCGCTCCGGAGCCTCGTCGCCACGGATCACCAGGGCAATCCGAGCTGCCTGGCGCTCGTCCTCAAGGACGTCTCCGATCAGTTCGAGGCCGAGGAGCGCTTCGAGCGGACCTTCAACGCGAACCCGGCGCCCGCCGTGATCACGCGGCTCTCCGACCTGCGCCACATCAAGGTCAACCACGGCTTCCTGGAGATGACCGGCCATACCCGCGACGCCGTGATCGGCCGCAGCGTCTACGAGGTCGACGTGCTGGCGGGCGCCCGCAACCGCGAACTCGCGGTCTCGCGGCTGAACGAGGGCGGCACCATCCCGCAGATGGAGGCCTGCCTGGAGCTGCCCGACGGCGCCAGCCGCTTCGTCATCGTGGCGGGCCAGCCCATCGAGATGGGCGACGAGCCCTGCATGCTCTTCACCTTCGCCGACCTCGAATTGCGGCGCAAAGCCGAGACGGCCCTGCGCCAGAGCGAGGAGCGCTTCGCCAAGGCCTTCCGGCTCACCCCCGTGCCGACCGTGCTGGCGCGGGCCGACGATTTCCGGATCACCGCCGTCAACGAGGCCTTCACCCGCGTCCTCGGCTTCGGCGAGGACCGTGTCGTCGGGCGCTCGCTCGACGAGGCAGGGCTCTGGGTGACCCAGGCCCAGCGCGAGCAGTTCGAGGCGGGGCTCGCCCGCAGCGGCCACCTGCTCGGCGCGGAGGTCTGCCTGCGCCACGAGAGCGGGGCGAACCTCGATTGCCTGGTCTCGGCCGAGCGCATCAGCATCAACGACGCGGACTTCGTCCTGCTCGTCCTGCAGGACATCACCGATCGCAAGCGCGGCGAGCGCGAGCTGTTCGACGCCATCGAGACGGTGATGGCCGACACCTCGTGGTTCAGCCGCGGCCTGATCGAGAAGCTGGCGAACCTGCGCCGTCCCGACCGCGAGGGCGGCGACGCCGCCGCGCCGAATCTCACCGTGCGCGAGCGCCAGATCCTGAACCTGATCTGCTCGGGCCTCGACGACGACGCCATCGCGCGCAAGCTCGGCCTCTCCCGCAACACGGTGCGCAACCACGGCGCCGCGCTCTACCGCAAGCTCGGCGTCCACCGGCGCACGGAGGCCGTGGTCTGGGGCCGTGAGAACGGGTTCCCCTACCAGGCCGGGAGCGTCTGAGCACACAGCCGGCCTGATCCTTCCGCACGACTGGACCTGCCCGCAGGGGCGCACATCTCGGTCTGGTCGCAGGTTTCCTCACAGCACGGCGTGCCGCGCCCGTGAGGACCGAAACAAGGCTTCCGCCGCGCCGCTCAGTGGCTCGGCGAAGGCGGTCGTCGGCCAAGCCACCGGCGATGCCGAGGGCGAGGCCGAGGGCCGGTCTCGCTGGCGCGCGCCGAGCGACACGTCACCGGGCGGCCCCGCGCGGGGCCGTCTCCCGCACCACGGACGTCACGGAGAACGACATGATCGACACCGACAGGATCACGGGCGCCGCCAAGGAACTGGGCGGCAAGGTTCAGGGCGCGGTCGGTGACCTCACCGGCTCGCGGCGCGACTCGGCGGAGGGCCGCCTGCGCGAGGCGGGTGGGCAGGCCGAGAACCTCTACGGTCAGGCCAAGGACGCCGTCCGGCACGCGGCGGACGAGGCTCACGACTACGCCGAGGACGCCTACGACCGCGGCCGCCACTACCTCCGAGAGGGCCATGACCGGTCCGCCGAGTGGCCGCACGCCTCGCTCGTCGTCGCAGGCCTCGTCGGATTCGGTCTGGGCCTCCTCGTCAGCAAGCTCTGAGGCCCCTTCAACCCATCAGGCGCTTTGTACGCGGCGCTAGCGCTGATCCTGGGCGCGCTCGCCGCCTTCCTCGGAGCCACCTCGGCGCGCCGCAGCCTGCCACCCTGCCCGGCGCCTGACGCGCCTGATCCGCCTGACCTGCGACCGGGCCTCCCTTCGGTCCCCGCCCGCGCTCCGGGCTGGGGACCTTTCGGGTCCCGGCGTTTTACCGCATCTTAGGCGCCTCAGGGGACAAGGAGCTTTTCGCACGGGATCCCACGCGCCATGAACACCAGCACGACGCGGGCTTCCGAGGCCGACCGGCCGGCAGGGGACGGCATCCTGCCGGCCCAGGACATCGCGGCGCTCGCCGAGGCGGGCGCGATCCGCACGGAGGCCCCCTTCGCCCCGGGCCAGATCCAGCCCGCCAGCCTCGACCTGAGGCTCGGGCGGCGCGTCTTCCGGGTGCGCACGAGCTTCCTGCCGGGCCGCGAGCGCCCGGTCTCCGCCTGCGTGGCGGCGCTCTCCCTGCACGAGATCGACCTCAGCGAGGGCGCGGTGCTGGAGACCGGCTGCGTCTACATCGCCGAGCTGCAGGAGAGTCTCGCGCTGCCGGGGGAGCTTGCGGCCTCCGCGAATCCGAAAAGCTCGACCGGGCGCATCGACGTGTTCACCCGCGTCATCACCGACCGGGCCGCCGCCTTCGATCAGGTCGAGCCTGGCTATGCCGGCCCGCTCTACGCCGAGATCTCGCCGCGCACCTTCCCGGTCCTCGTGCGCACGGGCTCGCGCCTGTCCCAGATCCGCTTCCGCCGGGGCGACCCGCGCCTGCGCGAGGTCGAGCTCGCCGCGCTCCACGCCCGCTCGCCCCTCGTCAGCGTGGCCGAGCCCTCCTTCCAGGGCGGGGTCGCGGTCTCGGTCGATCTCGCGGGCTTCGACGGGCTGATCGGCTACCGCGCCAAGCGCCATACCGGCCTCGTCGACGTCGATGCGCCGGGCCGCCACCCGGTCCGCGACTTCTGGGAGCCGCTCGCCGCCGACGGCTCGGGCACGCTGATCCTCGATCCCGGCCAGTTCTACATCCTGGCCTCCAAGGAGGCGGTGCAGGTGCCGCCCGACCACGCCGCCGAGATGGTGCCGTTCGATCCGCTGGTGGGCGAGTTCCGGGTGCACTACGCCGGCTTCTTCGATCCCGGCTTCGGCCATGCGGGCGCGGGGGGCAGCGGGGCGCGGGCCGTGCTGGAGGTGCGCTCGCGCGACGTGCCCTTCCTGCTGGAGGACGGCCAGATCGTGGGCCGGCTCGTCTACGAGCGGATGGCGGCCCTGCCGCGCACCCTCTACGGCGCTGCGGGCGCCGGCTCGAACTACCAGGCCCAGGGGCTCAAGCTCTCGAAGCACTTCGCTTGAGCGGTCCAGGCACCGGATCCGCAGGGCAAAGCGCGCGCCGCGGCTGGAGACGCGGGCGTCGCGATCGGGCTCGAAGCCCTCTCTCCGGTCCGCACGTGCGTCGAACCGGCGTCCACTTCGGCGGAGAACTCGTCTGCGGGGCGCCGGATACCCTTGCCCGGCTCGATCGTTCGGCGGGCTCTCCCCCCGTCCTTCCGGGTTCCGCTCTGCGGCCCCGGGATGACCGGTCAGGGATACGAACCGGCGTGGTCGACCGGCGGCGGCATGACACCGTTCGCCGGCCGCCCCCTGCCGAAACCCTCCCGCGCGACAATGCCGGTCGGCCGGTCCCGGGACGGATCCCGGGACCGGCCGCCGCGCTCACGCGGCCCTGACGGTGGCGAGGAAGCGCTGCACCTCGGCCGAGAGGTGCTCGGACTGGCGCGACAGCTCGGAGGCCGAGGACAGGACCTGCGTCGCGGCCGCGCCCGTCTCGCTCGCCGCGCCGGCGACGACCGTGACGTTCGTCGTCACCTCCGCGGTGCCGGTCGCGGCCTGGGCGACGTTGCGCACGATCTCCTGGGTCGCCGCGCCCTGCTCCTCGACCGCCGCCGCGATCGCGTTGGCGACGCCGCTCAGCTCCCGGATCCGCTCGGTGATGCCGCCGATCGCCGTCACCGCCTGACCGGTCGAGCCCTGGATCCGGCCGATCTGCGTCGAGATCTCCTCGGTCGCCCGCGCGGTCTGGGCGGCGAGTTCCTTGACCTCGGCCGCGACGACCGCGAAGCCGCGGCCCGCCTCGCCGGCCCGCGCCGCCTCGATCGTGGCGTTCAAGGCCAGCAGGTTCGTCTGGCCCGCGATCGACGAGATCAGCGCCACCACGTCGCCGATGCGCGCGGCCGCCCCGCTCAGCGCCTGGACCAGCTCGACCGTCCTGTCGGCCTCCGCCACAGCCGCCAGGGCCAGGCTCGCCGAGCCGTCGACCTGCCGGCCGATCTCGGCCACCGACGAGCCCAGTTCCTCGGCGGCCGCCGACACGGTGGCGACGTTCGAGGACGCCTGCTCGGCCGCCGCCGCCACGGCATTCGACTGGCCGGCGGCGATATCGGCCGCGCCCGACAGGGAGCGGGCCGTGCCCTGCAGTTCGGTCGCCGCCGACGAGACCGTGCCGATGATGCCGCCGACCGCGCGCTCGAAGTCGTCGGCCATTCCGCGCATCGCCGCGTTGCGCTGCGCCTCCGCGCCCGTCCGGGCGAGCGCCGTCTCCTGCTCCAGTTGGCGGGTGTGGATCATGTTGTCCTTGAACACCTGCACGGCGCCCGCGATCGCGCCGATCTCGTCGCGCCGGTCGCGGTAGCTCACCTCGGTCGTCGCGTCGCCGGCCGCGAGACGTTCGATCAGGGCGGTCATCCCGCGCAGCGGGCCGGAGACGGTGCGGTTCAGGAGAAGGATGCCGAGGATCGCCGCGCCGATCATCACCATCAGGCCGGTCAGCACGGCGACGCGCATGTCCGAGGCCGCCGCCGAGGCCGCCGCGATCCGCGTCTCCAGCAGGGCGCGCTCGACCCGATCGACCTCGCCGGCCTTGGCGCGCAGCGCGTCCATCGCCGTCTTGCCCTGACCGGAGATCTCGATCTGCCGGGCTTGGCCGCGGGTTTCCGGCTCGCGCATCAGGGCGATCGCGCGGTCGCCAATCTGCTCACGCCACTGGCGCGCGAGCGCGTCGATCTGGTCGAGGCGCTGCTGCTGCTGCGGGTTGTCGGCGGTCAGGCGGCGCATCTGGGCGGACGCCTCGGCGTAGAGCCCCGCGCCGGCCTTGTAGGGCTCGAGGAAACGCTCGTCGGCGGCGAGCAGGTAGCCACGCAGTCCGGTCTCCTGATTGAGCATGGCGGTGGTCAGGGCCTGGACCTGTTCGAGCACCCGGTGGGTGTGCTCGTTCCAGTCGCCGGCGTCCTGCACGGCGGCAGCGCCGCGCCACGTGAGTGCGGCCGTGCCGGCCGCGGTGAGGATCAAGGCCGAGAAGACCACCGCCAGCTTTGCAACCAGCCTGAGTCGAGCAAATGCGCGCATGTATGTCACTGGATCCTACGGGTCGATTGGCGCCGGTCTGGAGCGAACCTAACCCGGGCATATGCACCGCCAGTAACCGAACCTATAACTTGAACCCGATCCGGAATAACACACCACACAACCGGAGATGAAGAAGGATATACTACACAACCTTCGGTCACAATTTTCCGGACATGGCCGAAGGCGTCGCCCGGTATGGGCCGGCACGGGACACGATTAGGACAAAAGGTCGCACGCCTGCCTCAGGTCCCCGACACGCTGCGGGCGAACGCCTGCACCAGCGCCATGTCGAGCTTGTCCGGCATGCCCAGCAGCACGTCGACGGCCTGACCGCTCGGCATCGGCACCCTGTAGGGCCGGCTCTCGACGAGGGCGGCGTAGATGTCGCAGATCGTCACGAGGCGCACCGGATCGCTGACCGCGCTGCCCGCGAGGCCGTCGGGATAGCCGGAGCCGTCGAGCGCCTCGTGATGGTGGCGGACGACGTCGAGCGTCAGCGCGTCGAACCCGCCCGCCTCCACGAGGATGCGGTGGCCGACCGCGGCGTGCGAGCGCATCACCGCCTGCTCCGCGGGGCCCAGGCGGCCGGGCTTGTTCAGGATGTCCAGGGGGATGCGGGCCTTGCCGACGTCGTGCACCAGGGCGGCGCGCACGATCTGGTGCCGGTCGCGCTCGGAGAAGCCGAGGTCGATCGCGAAGGTCGCGGCGAGCCCGGTCACCAGCAGGCAGTGCTGGTAGGTGGCGTCGTCGTAGCTGCGCACGGTGGCGAGCCAGCGGTCGAGGCCGCCGGTCTCGACCGCGGTGAGCACGGGCGTCAGGCCCTCGTCGACCGCGGCGAGCTGCACCGCCTCGCCGTTGCGCACGGCGTCGAGCAGGCCGGTGATCACCGTGCCGGTCTCGACGGCGCTGCGGGCGACGACCGCCTCGATGCCGACGGGGGCGGGCCGCAGATGGGCCAGGACCGCCTGCGCCACGGTGCGGACCGGCGTGTCGCCGGGCAGGCAGAGCTCGGCCCCGAGGCTGCGCGCCTCCGCGAGGCTGCGCTCCCCCATGCTGCGCATCAGGCAGATGAGCGGCGTGCGCGCCCCGCCCGCCGCCGCCCGGAGGGTGCGCAGGCTGCGCGCGGCGGCCGGCTGGAGCAGGTCGATATCGGCAACGAGGCCGAGTGGGGCCTCGATGCGCCCGGGAAAGCGCCCCTGAACGGTCGAGACACGGCAGGGCGCGATCTGCTCGAGAAGCTGCGCCAGGGCGATGTTCCGGTCCGGCCGGTCGGTGAGGAGGAGAAGCATGCCCGATGTACGGAACGATTGTAGATGGATGCCGTATCTGTCGTCTTCAGGCACCAGACCGGGCAAAAGCTGTATCGCATCGACCCGGTCGTTCCCCAAGCCAATCCTGCAGCGCGTCCATCTCAGGTCCCGGCTATGCCGAAAGCGGCGTTAATTCGTCCCGCCGCGGCCGGGGGCGTCCAACATCTCGGCAGCAACGGTGCGCTCCGACGTCGATCGCCCGCCGCCCGGCTCCGACGCATCCCCGACCGCGGAGGCCCGGACAGCCCCGCGTGCCCTGGCCTCGCTCTCACCGGGAGAACCGCCCACGCGCACGAAGGGCAGGGTAAAGGCGGCCAGGAAGGCGAGACCGAGCAGCGCGCCGGTGAGCATGCCGGCGGCCACGCCGCCGCCCGCGCGCCGCTGCACGGGGCGGAGAGGGCCGGGCGAGATCCGGCTGCGGCGGCGGAACAAGAGGCCGCGCGCGGTCGGGCGCTGCGAGGGCGCGAGATCTTCGGTCATCGGGGGTCGTCGGCCCGGCAAATCGGTCGCCCCACCGGACCCCGACGCCGCGGCGGAATCAAGGCCGTTCGCCGCCGTGCGCGAGAATCCCGCTTCTCTGCGTCAACGAAGCGTGACGCGGCCTCGCTCAGGCCCCGGCAGCGGCCTCGTCCACCAGCCAGACCAGCCGGCCGAGGCTGGTCACGTGGCCTGCCGGCAGGTCCTCGCCCGCGCGGAGGCGGCGCAGCACCTCGCGCTTGCCCGCCCCGGTGACGAGGAAGAGCGACCAGCGCGCGGAGGCGAGCGCCGGATGGGTCAGGGTGATGCGCGGCACGAAGGGCGCGAGCCCGGCCTCCGGCACTGCGACGGCGAGCGCCTCCCGCTCGGCGAGGGCGGGCTTGCCGGGAAACAGGGAGGCGGTGTGCCCGTCCTCGCCGAGGCCCAGCAGGACGAGGTCGAAGAGCGGCCGGGCGGGATCGAGCCGGTCGGCGCCGTAGAAGTCGAGGAGCGCGCGGGCATAGGCCTCGGCGCCCCGCTCGGGCCCGAGATCGGAGGGGATGAAGTGCAGGTGCGTCTCCGGCACCGGCGCCCCGTGTCCGAAGGCCTCGCGCACCATGCGGACGTTGCTGCGCGCGTCGTCCCAGGGCACCACCCGGTCGTCGCCGAAGAACCAGTGCAGCCGGGCCCAGGGCAGGCGATCGACGTAATCGGGCCCGGCCAGCAGCTCGTAGAGGCGCTTGGGCGTCGAGCCGCCCGAGAGGCAGACCGCGATCCGGTCCCCGGGCGCCTCGGCGCAGACCGCCACCAGATGGTCGGCCGCCGCGCGGGCGACCGCGTCGGCATCGGGCAGGACCTGGGCGCCCGGGGGCAGGTGGCTCGGCATGGGGGTCCTTCGGCGGGTCCGTCGTCTGTTCGGCTATCCCGCGGCGGGGGCCGCGGTTCCTCACATCTTCGGCTGCTTCGGCTCCAGATGGCCGCCGAAGCCCTTTCGCATCGCCGAGAGCAGCTTGTCGGCGTAGCTCTCCTGCTCGCGGGAGCGGAAGCGGCGATAGAGGGCGTTCGACAGGACGGTGGCCGGCACCCCCTCCTCGACGGCCGCGTTGATGGTCCAGCGGCCCTCGCCCGAATCCTCGACGAAGCCCGAATAGTCCTCCAGGTGCTCGTCGCCCGCGAGCGCGCTGGCCGTGAGGTCGAGGAGCCAGGAGGAGATCACGCTGCCCCGCCGCCAGACCTCCGCGATGTCGCCGAGTTCGAGTTCGTAGCGGCGCGCCTCCGGCACGCTCTCGGCATTGGCGTGGCGAAGGATGTCGAAGCCCTCGGCATAGGCCTGCATCAGGCCGTACTCGATGCCGTTGTGGACCATCTTGACGAAGTGGCCGGCCCCTGAGGGTCCCGCGTGGATGTAGCCGAGTTCGGCGCGCGGATCGCGACCCTCGCGGCCCGGGGTTCGGGGAATCTCGCCGGCGCCGGGCGCCAGCGTCCTGAAGATCGGGTCGAGCCGGTCGACGGTCGGCTTGTCGCCGCCGATCATCATGCAGTAGCCGCGCTCCAGCCCCCAGACGCCGCCGGACGTGCCGACATCGACGTAGTGGAGGCCCTTGGGCCGCAGCTCGGCCGCCCGGCGCACGTCGTCGCCGTAGAACGAGTTGCCGCCGTCGATGATCGTGTCCTCGGGCGCCATCAGGTCGCCGAGTTGCTTCACCGTCTCCTCGGTGATGGCGCCGGCCGGCAGCATCACCCAGGCGGTGCGGGGCGCCTCGAGCTTGGCGACGAGGTCCTCCAGGCTGTCGGCGCCCGTGGCGCCCGCCTCGACGAGGGCCGCGACCGTCTTGGGGTCGCGGTCGTAGACCACCGCTGAGTGCCCGTCCCGCAGGAGGCGGCGGACGATGTTGCCGCCCATCCGGCCGAGGCCGATCATGCCGAGTTGCATCGCTGCCCTTCCTTAGATCGCCCCCGGTTTGGTTCGGGACGGAGATCAGCCGATCGCCGCCTTCAGCGCCGCCGCGACGCGCTTCAGCCCCGCGTCGAGATCGCCCTTGATGTGGACCCGGAGCGCCCGCCGCCCGCGCTCGGCAAGGACGGAGAAATCGCCCCGCGCCTGCGCGGCCACCACCGTGGCGAAGCCGAGCTTGCGCCCGGGGATCGCGAGATCGGCCGTGGGCTCGGCGGTGATCTGCAGGAACACGCCCGTGTCCGGCCCGCCCTTGTAGGCCTGCCCCGTCGAGTGGAGGAAGCGCGGCCCGAACTCCAGGCAGGTCGCGACGTGGCGTGCGTCGCGCACGGCGAGACGGCCCTCCTGCAGCACGGCGTGGTTGGCCTCGCTGCGGGGCAGGTAGGCCAGCAGCGCGAGGTAGTCGCCGGCCTTGAGGCGGCCGAGATGGGCGTGGAGCGCCGGGTCGAGCCCGTCGGCCGCGGGGCCCAGGGCCTCGGCGTTGGCGAGGTCGGCGTAGAGCGCGATGCCCTCGTCCTCGTAGAGCGGCGCCTCGGCGGGCAGCGACCCGCTCTCTTCCGCGGCTGAGAACAGCTTCTTGGTCTCGACCTTGCTCGCCTCGACGTCGGGCTGGTCGAACGGGTTGATGCCGAGCACCGCGCCGGCCACTGCCGTCGCCATCTCGAAGCGGAAGAATTCCTGCGGCAACTGCTCGACCTTGTCGAGGCTGATCCGCACCACCGGGTGCCCCTCGCGCTCCAGGCTGCGCAGGGCCTCGTCCTGCTGGGTCACGGCGTGGCCGTCGAGGCGCAGATAGACGAAGACGCGGTCGTGGCCGTAGGCCGCCGGCACGTCCGCCGGCTCGCCGTCGATCGGGATCAGACCCTTGCCCTGCTTGCCGGTCGATTCGGCGATGAGCTGCTCGGCCCAGCCGCCGAAGCTCGCGATGCCGGGCGAGGCCACCAGCGTGACCTTGTCCCGGCCCTGGAGTGCGGCCGTGCCGAGCAGCGCGCCGAGGCGCACGCCCGGGTTCTCGGACGGGGGCACCGCCGGCCCGCAGGAGCGCACCATGGTGCGGGCGCAGTCCAGGAACTCCGCAACGTCGATGCCGATGGCCGCCGCCGGCACCAGCCCGAAGGCCGAGAGCACCGAGTAGCGCCCGCCGATCTGCGGCACCCCGTGGAAGATCTTCTCGAACCGATCGTCCTTCGCGGCCTGCTCCATGGCGGAGCCGGGATCCGTGATCGCCACGAAGTGGGAGCCGGCCCTGTCGCCGACGACCTCCTTCATGCGGCCGAGGAAGTAGTCGCGGAAGACGTTCGGCTCCAGCGTCGAGCCCGACTTCGAGGCGACGATGAAGAGCGTGTTGGGCAGATCGACCGCCGCCTCGACGGCGCGCACCTCGTCCGGATGCGTCGAGTCGAGGATGCGGAGCCGCGGGAAGCCGTCGCGGTTGCCGTAGGTCAGGCTCAGCACCTCCGGCCCCAGGCTGGAGCCGCCCATGCCGAGCACCACGGCGTCGCTGAAGCCGCGGCCCTTCACCCAGGCACTGAACTCGGCGTACTGGCCGGCCTTCTCCCGCTCATCCTCGACGATGCGGAGCCAGCCGAGCCACTTGTCCTCGTCGGCACCCGACCAGACGGTCCTGTCGTGGGCCCAGAGCCGGCGGATCGCGCCGCTCGCGCGCCAGGACTCGACCACCTCGGCGGTCGCCTTCTCCAAGTCCTCCGCGGTGGCGAAGCTCTGGCCGTTCAGCCGGTGGCCGAGGAGCGCTGCGCGCTTGCCCGCGACCGCGCCGAGGAGCTTGTCGGCGGCGTCGATGAAGAGCTGCACGCCCTCGTCCACGAGCTGCCGAGCCACCGCCTCGATATCGATGCCGGCTTTGTCCAGCGCGCTCATCACCGCGCGGGCGCCGTCGAGATCCTCCTCGATGGTGGCGCGCACCTGCCCGTGGTCGCGGAAGGCATCCATCGTGGCGGGCGGCATGGTGTTGACGGTGTTCGGGCCGATCAGCTCCTCGACGTAGAGCACATCGGAATAGGCCTTGTTCTTGGTGCCCGTGGAGGCCCAGAGCAGACGCTGCCCCTTGGCGCCCTTCTCAGCGAGCGCGGTCCACGTCGCCTCGGCGAAGATCGCCTTGTAGCGCTGGTAGGCGAGCTTGGCGTTCGCGATCGCGACCTTGCCCTTGAGCGATTCGAGCGCGGCTTTGGTCGCCGGGTCGTTGGCGGCCGCGATCTTCTCGTCGAGGAGCTTGTCGACGAGGCTGTCGATGCGGCTGATGAAGAAGCTCGCCACGCTCGCGATCCGCGAGACGTCGTGGCCGGCCTTGGCGCGCGCCTCCAGTCCTTCCACGAAGGCGCGGGCGACCTTCTCGTACTCCACCTGCGAGAAGAGCAGCGTGACGTTGATCGAGATGCCTTCCGCCGTCAGCTGGCGGATCGCCGGAATTCCCTTCGGGGTCGCGGGCACCTTCACCATCAGGTTGTCGCGCGAGACCGCCTGATGGAGGCGCCGCGCCTCGGCGAGCGTCGCCTCGGTGTCGAGCGCGAGGTAGGGCGAGACCTCCAGGCTGACGTAGCCGTCGGCGCCGTCGCTCGCCTCGTAGACCGGGCGCAGCACGTCGGCGGCGTTCTGGATGTCCTCGACCGCCATCCCCTCGTAGAGGTCGATGACGCGGGAATCACCCTGCTCCATCACGGCCTTGAGGCTCGCGTCATACTCGTCCGAGTGGCCGATCGCCTTCTCGAAGATCGCAGGGTTCGAGGTGACGCCGCGCAGGCCGTCCCGCTCGACGAGCGCCTTCAGCTCGCCCTTGGCGATGAAGCCGCGCGCGACGAAATCGAGCCAGACCGCCTGATCCTGTTCCGCATGCAGGGCCTTGAGCGCGTTCATGTCGATCCCTCGGATGAATGGGGGGCGCGAGACGGGCGCCGCCCCGGACGGGGCCTACGGACGATGTAGGGGCGCGGGCCGCCCCACCCCAGGGGGCGGCCCGCTCTGCGGCCCGACTTTCGGGCCTACTTCTTGTGCTTGGCGATCTGGTCGCGGGCGGCCTGCAGCACCTTGTCGGGGGTGAAGCCGAACTTCGTCAGCAGGTCCTTGATCGGGGCCGAGGCTCCAAAGGTGTGCATGCCGACGATCGCCCCCGCGGAGCCGGTGTAGCGGTCCCAGCCGATCACCGAGCCCTGCTCGACGGCCACGCGCGCCAGAACCTCGGGCGGCAGCACGCTGTTCCGGTACGCCTCGTCCTGGCGCTCGAACAGGTCCCAGGACGGCATCGAGACGACGCGGGCCCGCACGCCCTCGGCCTTCAGCGCCTCGTAGGCGCCGACACAGAGCTGCACCTCGGAGCCGGTGCCGATCAGGATCACCTCCGGGGCGCCTTCGCTGTCGGCCAGCACGTAGCCGCCCTTGGCGGTGCCGGAGGCTTGCCCGTACTTCGAGCGGTCGAGCGTCGGCAGCGGCTGGCGGGAGAGCGCCAGCACCGCCGGCTGGTTGCGCAGGCTGAAGATCACCCGGTAGGCCTCGGCCACCTCGTTGGCGTCGGCCGGGCGCAGCGTCACGAGGCCGGGGATGCAGCGCAGCGAGAGCAGCTGCTCCACGGGCTGATGGGTCGGCCCGTCCTCGCCCACGCCGATCGAGTCGTGGGTGAAGATGTGGAAGATCGGCAGCTCCATCAGGGCGGAGAGCCGGATCGGCGGGCGCATGTAGTCGGCGAAGACCAGGAAGGTCGCGCCGTAGGCCCGGAGCCCCGAGAGGCCGAGCCCGTTCACGATCGAGCCCATCGCGTGCTCGCGCACGCCGAAATGGATGTTGCGCCCGCCCGGCTCGAAGGGCGTCAGCGAGCCCGCGCCCTCGAAGGTGAGGTTCGACTTGTTGGACGGCGCCAGATCCGCCGAGCCGCCGAGCAGGAACGGCACGTGCTTGGCGATGGCGTTGAGCACCTTGCCCGACGATTCGCGGGTGGCGAGCCCCTTGGCGTCGGCCTCGAAGACCGGGATGTCCTTATCCCAGCCCTCGGGGAGCCGCCCCTCGAAGAAGGCGTCGAGCGCCTCGGCGTGCTCGGGATCGCCCTGCTTGGCGGCGGTGAGAAAACCCTGCCACTGGTCGTAGAGGGCCGCGCCCCGCTTGCCGATGCCATCGCGGAACACCTCCTTGACGCCCTCCGGCACCAGGAACTCGGAATCCTCAGGCCAGCCGTAGGCGCGCTTGGCGCCCTTGACCTCGTCGGGGCCGAGCGCGTCCGAGTGCGCCTTGGCGGTGTTCTGCTTCGTCGGCGCGCCGTAGCCGATGATCGAGTTGACGATGATGATCGTCGGCCGGTCGCTCGATTGCAGGAAGGTCTCGAGCGCGGCCGCGATCGCGTGCACGTCGTTGGCGTCGGCCACCCGCAGCACCTGCCAGCCATAGGCCAGGAAGCGCGTCGCCACCTCCTCGCCGAAGGCGAGCTCGGTGTGGCCCTCGATGGTGATGGTGTTGTTGTCGTAGATCCAGCAGAGGTTCGCGAGGCGCAGGTGCCCGGCGATCGAGGCGGCCTCCGAGGCCACGCCCTCCATCAGGTCGCCGTCCGAGCAGATCGCGTAGACGTTGTAGTCGAACAGCGGCAGGTCGGTCTTGTTCAGGCGCTCGCCGAGGAAGCGGCCGCCCATCGCCATGCCGACCGAGTTCGCCACGCCCTGGCCGAGCGGCCCCGTCGTGGTCTCGACGCCGGTGGTGAAATGGTACTCGGGATGGCCCGGCGTGCGGCTGTCGAGCTGCCGGAATTTCTTGATGTCGTCGAGCGAGATGGCCGGGGCGTTACCGCCATCCTTCTCGGCCACCTCGGCGAGGTGCAGGAGCCCGTAGAGCAGCATCGAGGCGTGGCCCGCCGAGAGCACGAAGCGGTCTCGGTTCGGCCAGTGCGGATGCGCAGGGTCGTAGCGGAGATATCGGTTCCACAAGGTGTAGGCGACCGGCGCGAGCGCCATCGGGGCGCCCGGATGGCCGGAATTGGCCCGCTGCACCGCGTCGATCGCGAGCGTGCGGATCGTGTTGACCGCCAGCGTCTCGGTCTCGCTCAAGCCCGTCCTGGCGACGGTGTCTGCTCCGCTCATCGTGTCAGCCTCTCAAAACCGGTGGGGCGCTCAGAGCGCGGGCGATGCGGCGATGCGGGCCTCCGCCGGGATCGTCTCGCCCGGGCCCGCGCCGTCCGCCCCGCCGCGCTCCCTGGCCGGGCCTTCCGTGCGGCTGTAATTGAGGATGGTGTTGACGAGCGCAACATGCGTGAACGCCTGAGGGAAGTTTCCCACCTGGCGTTTGGCCTGAACGTCGTACTCCTCGGAAACCAGCCCAACGTCGTTGCAGATCCCGATCAGGCGCTCGATCAGCGCGCGCGCCTCGTCGCGGCGGCCGAGACCGATCAGGTTGTCGGCGTACCAGAAGCTGCAGGGCAGGAAGGCGCCCTCGCCGCCGGGCAGGCCGTCGGTGCTCTGGTCGTGGGTCTCGTAGCGCAGGATGAAGCCGTCGCGCATCAGGTGGCGGCCGATCGCCTCCACGGTGCCGACGACGCGCGGGTCGTCCTGGGGCAGGAAGCCCATATGGGCGATCAGCAGCAGGCTCGCGTCGAGGTCCTTCGAGCCGTAGAACTGCACGAAGCTGTTCAGCTCCCTGTCGAATCCCCGCTCACAGACCTCGGCGTGGATCTCGTCGCGGGTCGCGCGCCACTCCGCCAGCGGCGGGTCGGGCAGGCGGCGCCCGCTCGGGCTGAGCGCGGTGCCGGCCTCGCAGATCGCCTCCCAGCTGCGGATGGCGCGATCGTAGGCGACCCAGGCCATCACCTTCGAGTGCACGAAGTGCCGGCGCCCGCCCCGCACCTCCCAGATGCCCTCGTCGGGCTCGCGCCAGACCCGGTCGAGATGGTTCATCAGGGCGCGGCCCACGCGAAAGCCCTCGCGGTCCTCCGGCATGCCGCGCTGGCGGGCCTGATAGAGCGCGTCGAAGACCTCGCCGTAGACGTCGAGCTGGAACTGCTCGATCGCCGCGTTGCCGACCCGCACGGGCTTCGAGCCCTCGTAGCCCGGCAGCCAGTCGAGTTCAATCTCGGGCAGCAGGCGCTCGCCCGCGATGCCGTAGAGGATGTGGGCCTGCTGCGGGTTGCCGGCGACCGCCCGGGTCAGCCAGTCGCGCCAGGCACGCGCCTCCTCGATGTAGCCCGAATCCATCAGCGCTAGGAGGGTGAAGGTCGAGTCGCGCAGCCAGCAGAAGCGATAGTCCCAGTTGCGCACGCCGCCGAGCTGCTCGGGCAGCGAGGTGGTGGGCGCCGCCACGATCCCGCCGGTGGGGCGGTAGATCAGCGCCTTGAGCGTGAGGAGCGAGCGCTTGAGGATGTCGTCCCAGGGCGTGCCGCGCGCGCAATGGTGCGACCAGTCGCGCCAGAACCGGGCGGTGGCGGCCAGCACCCGGCGCGGCTCGACGGGGGGCGGATCGTCCTCGTGCGAGGGGCCGTAGCTCAGCACGAAGCGCACGGTCTCGCCCTCGTGCACCGTGAATTCGGAAACGGTGGTCTGGCGGTGCGAGCCGCGGAAGGGGACGTTCGTGCGCAGCACCACCTTGTGGGGGCCAGAGATCATGCGCAGGTCGTCGAGTTCGCTGCGCGAGACCCAGGGGACGGCCAGCCCGTAATCGAAGCGCACCGCCAGCTCCGTGCGCATCGCGACCTTGCCGCTCAGGCCCTCGACCAGACGGATCAGGTGCGAGCCGTCCTCGGCCGGCATGAAGTCCGTGACCTTGACCTCGCCCTCGCGCGTCCTGTGGCGCGTCTCCAGGATAAGCGTGCCGTCGCGGTAGGCGCGGGTGGTCTCGGCGTGCTCGGCCACCGGCCCGAGCTGCCAGAACCCGTGATCGTCGGTGCCGAGCAGGCCCGCGAACAGGGCGGCGGCATCGAAGCGCGGGAAGCAGAGCCAGTCAACGCTGCCGGCGCGGCTGATCAGGGCGGCGGTGCGCCCGTCGCCGACAAGCGCGTAATCCTCGATGCGTGCGGCCATGGGAACGGAATCTGCGGGTGCCCGTGATGCACCGCACCTAGTTCGGCCCGCGGGCGGGTCCAGAGCGGAGCCGCGGCGAACTCGGCGCAGCCCTTTGGGGGTACCCCCTCAGGCACGCGGCCCGGAGCGAGCGGCCCGCAGCGGCTCAGCGGAGCCGGTCGACGAGGATCGAGACCGAGCCGCCCAGCGCGGCGGCGCGGCCGCGCACGTAGCCGACCGCCTCGCCGACCGTTTCGGCGGCCTTCTGGGCTGCCGGTGCGAAGGGCAGGGCGAGCGCGGGCAGCCCCTCCTCCTCGGCCTCGCCGTCCGGGATAGCCGCCGGCGGGACGAGCCAGGGCTGGGAGATGGCCACGGAGGTCAGCTCCGGCTCGGCCGCGCGGGCGACGACGGCCTCCGGACGGCGGGGTGGCAGCTGCGCCGCCACCGGCCGACGCGCGGGCGCCGCGGCGACCCGCGGCGCGGGGGACGGCCGCGCCTGGACCGGCGGCTCCCAGGCCATGCCGGCCGCGGCTGTGCTCAGCGGAAAGTGCTCGGCGAAGACCAGCGCGGCGGGCGCGCGGGGGGCGGGGCCGGGCAGGGACGCGGCCGGCGCGAAGGCCTGCGCGTCCACGCGCGCCTCCGGCGGCGGTGCGGCCGGGCCGCGGCAGAGCAGGGAGCCGGCGCCGATCAGCACCGCGGTGACGAGCGTCGGCAGGAAGGGGAGGGACAGACGGGGTCCCTGGCTGTCCCGCAGCGGGTCCTGTCCAAGCATCCGACTCACCGATCCACCTCGCGATCCGCGCCGCCGATTCCCGAGAATGCAGCTTCCTTTGCGGCGGAAGCTGGGCCGTCGCGTATCATCGTGCAACCGCGCGCCGCGGGAGAGGCGGGCGACACGGGCATGTGCCTTGCGTTGCCCATGGCAGAGCATAAGAGCGTGTCGCGACAGCCGATCGCCCCGCGCCCGCGGCCCGCCAAGGACGAGAGCAGTGATCGGCGCGAGAAGCCTCAGGGACTTGGCCGGAACCGGGCCGCGATGACAGATACCAGCCTCACCGTCGCCGTGATCGACCCGAGCCGGGCCCGCGCCGCCATCCTGGAGGAGGGCCTGCGCGCCGCCGGGATCGGGCGCGTCGTGGTCGTGCCCGACACCGCCGACCTGATGGAGCGCGTCGCCGCGCTCGCGCCCGACGTGGTGGTGATCCACCTGGAGAGCCCGAGTCGGGACATCCTGGAGCAGATGTCGAGCGTCACCCGGCAGGCGGAGCGGCCGGTGGCGATGTTCGTCGACCGCTCGGACGCCGCGATGATGCAGGCGGCGGTCGATGCCGGGATCTCCGCCTACGTGGTGGACGGGCTGAGACCCGAGCGGATCCGCTCGATCCTCGACATCGCGATCCTGCGCCACAACGCCTTCGCGCGGCTCCAGCGCGAGCTGTCCGAGGCGCGGGGCGAGCTGGCCGACCGCAAGCTGATCGAGCGCGCCAAGGGCATCCTGATGAACCTGAAGGGCCTCAGCGAGGAGGAGGCCTACAAGCAGCTGCGCCGCAAGGCGATGAACGAGAAGCGCAAGATCGCCGACATCGCCCGCGCCATCGTCACCACCGCGGACCTGCTGGGATAGGACGATGGGCCTCCACAGATGAGACTACACGTCGGATACGTACCGCTCTGCGACGCCGCCCCGCTCATCGCGGCCCACGTCTTCGGCTTCGCCCGGGCGGAGGGGCTGGACCTCGACCTCTCGCCCGAACCCTCCTGGGCCACCCTGCGCGACCGGCTCGCCCTCGGCCATCTCGACGCGGCCCACATGCTGGCGCCGCTCGCGCTGGCGAGCGGGCTCGGCCTCTCGGGGCCGCCCGCGGAGCTGATGGTGCCGCTCGGGCTCAGCCTCAACGGCAACGCCGTCACGGTGACGAACGCGCTCTGGGAGGCGATGGCGCCGGAGGGCGACGACCTCGACGCGGTCGCCCACGCCCTCGGCCGGGTGGCGCGGGCCAGGGCCGAGGCGGGCCGGCCGCTCACGCTCGGCACCGTCCATCCCTTCTCCTGCCACACCTACCAGCTCCGGCTCCTCGCCGAGCGGGGCGGTTTCGACATCGGGCTGGCGCGGCTCGTCGTGGTCCCGCCCCAGCACAGCGTCGAGGCGCTCGGGCGCGGCCTCGTGGACGGCTTCTGCGCCGGCGCGCCCTGGAACGGCGTCGCGGTGGCGGCGGGGATCGGGCGCATCGCGGCGCTCGGCCGCGATCTCGCCCCGGACGCGCCCGAGAAGGTCCTGGCGGTCTCGCGCAGGCACGACGGCGCGACGCTGCCGTTGGTGCGCGCGGTGGCGCGGGCCGGCCTGTGGTGCGCCGAGCCGGAGAACCGGGCCGAGCTCGCCCACCGCCTCGCCGGGCGGACCTATCTCGGCCTCGACGCGGAGCTGATCGGCCGCACGCTCGCGGGCGACCTGACGGTCGGCTCGGCGCCCCGAAGCGTGCCGGATTACATCCGCTTCGGCGCGGAGGCCCAGGCGCCGCAGCCCGGGCAGGCGCGCTGGCTGCTCGCCCAGATGCGGGCGGCCGGGCAGATCCCGCCGGGGCCGGACCCGGAAGCCGCCGCCCTCGCCCTCTACCGGCCCGACATCCTGGCCGATGCCTGCCCGGACGGGGTAGGCTGAGCGGGCCCGCGCTCCGGTGGAACGGAGCGGCGGTCCGGACGTTGAGGTCCGCCATGCCCGGATGCCGCAAGCTCGACACCTTCCCGACCACGCACCGTCCGCCGGACGGTCGGGTGGTGCTGTCGCACTATGTCAGGCTCCGCGCCCGACCGCCCCGGCCCGTCAACGACAACCGCCGGACCGCCGGGCCGGTGCTCTGGCACTGGGCGCTCCTCGTCGGCATCGGCCCCGTCTTCGGCCTGATCGCGGCGGTCTCCGCCCTCATCTGAGCATCGGCCCGGCACGCGTCGCCCGACACGCGCCCGTGCCCTGACGAGCCGCTTCCCTCGTGCCGAAGCCGCACGGCGGTGCTCGGTCTTCCGGATCCCGGCGACCGTCCCATTGCAGACGCTGGCCTGACCGGGCGCTCTGCCCGCATCGAATCCATTCGCCTCAATTTTGTGCACCGCACGCCCCGCTGCCGGCGGCGGCGCGCGCCTGCCCGGCATGCGAAGAATTCCAAGCTGGCGCGGCCACTTGGGATCGGCCCGGCCCGTCTGGCACGGAAACTGCCTGGAGGATCGTGTTCGTCAACGGCGACGGACAGCACCGTCAGCGAGGCCGCTGATCCGGTTCGCGCGCAGACGGTGGGAGCCGCGCTGGGGCGAACGGTCAGCGGCTTTTTGTTGGGCGGTCCGCCCCTCCCTGTCTTCGAGGATCGAGACCCTTCAGGCGATGGCAACATTCCGGACGGATCCGGCGGGCGCGCAGTCTCCGCCCCAGGCGGGCCTGACCCGCGAGCGCCTCGTGGTCGTGGGCAACGGCATGGCCTCGCTCCGCTTCCTGGAGCGCCTGACCGAGGGCTCGCCCGGGCGCTACGACGTCACCGTGGTGGGCGCAGAGCCGGTCGCCGCCTACAACCGGGTCCTGCTCTCCTCGCTGCTCGGCGGCGAGGTGGACGAGGCGGCCTGCGCCTTCCGGGGCCTCGACTGGTACGCCGAGCACGGCATCCGCCTGATCACGGGCGCGCCCGTCACCGCCATCGACCGCGAGAACGGGCTGGCGATCGTCGGCGAGAGCCACGTCCTGCCCTTCGACAAGCTCGTGCTGGCGGTGGGCTCGACCCCGATCCGCCTGCCGAAGCCCGGCATGGAGCTGCCGGGCGTCATCACCTTCCGCGACCTCGCCGACGTCGCGGCGATCCGCAAGGCCGCGGTGGAGCACGCCCGGGCCGTCGTGATCGGCGGAGGCCTGCTGGGACTCGAGGCCGCGGTCGGGCTCGCCCGGCTCGGCGTCGACACCACGCTGCTGCACGTCATGGACCGCCTGATGGAGCGCCAGCTCGACCACGCGGCGGCGAACCTCGTGAAGCGCGCCATGGAGGCGCGGGGCGTGAAGGTCCTGCTCAAGGCCGACACCGCCGCGGTCGAGGGCGAGGGCCGCGTCGAGCGCCTGCGCCTCGCCGACGGCAAGGTGCTGCCGGCCGACCTCGTGGTGATGTCGGTGGGCGTGCGCCCCTCCGTCGCGCTGGCCCGCGAGGCCGGCCTCACGGTCGCGCGCGGCATCACGGTGGACGACCGCATGACCACCTCCGACCCGCGCATCTTTGCGCTCGGGGAGTGCGCCGAGCACCGCGGCCAGATCTACGGCCTCGTCGAGCCCGCCTACGAGCAGGCCGACACGCTGGCGCGCCACCTCGCGGACGAGGCGGCGAGCTACGCGGGCACCGCGCTCTCCACCAGCCTCAAGGTCTCGGGGCTGCCGGTCTTCTCGGCGGGCGTGGTCGACACGCCGGAGAACGCCGAGGCGGTCGTGCTCTCGGATCCGGGCGCCGGCCTCTACCGCAAGCTCCTCGTCGCGGACGGCCGCCTGATCGGCGCGGTCTTCGTCGGCGACATCGGCGAGCAGGCCCTGTGCAAGCGCCTGATCCGCACCGGAGAGCCGGTCGGCGGCGATCTCGACGACCTCATGTTCGGGCGCCCGGCGCCCGAAGCCCTCGCTGCGTGAAGGAAGCGACCATGGCTGACAACTTCAACGCCGAGCAGAAGCGCTACCTCGAAGGCTTCGCCTCCGGCATCGCGGCGGCCCGGCTGACGGGCGGCCTCGCGATCGGGCAGGGGGCCGGCGCGCCCCCGGCCGAGCCCACGGGTCCCGACGCGATCCACATCAAGGCGCAGGACCGCACGATCAAGGACGGCGGCAAGCTCTGCGACCAGGAGAAGTGGAAGCGGGCCGAGAACCCCTTCGACGGGCACAACCGCCTGAAAGCCGAGGCGGCGGCCGGCAAGCAGCCCAAGCCCGAGGACAATTTCCGCTGGCGCTACCACGGCATGTTCTGGGTCGCGCCGAACCAGACCTCCTACATGTGCCGGATCCGGGTGCCGAACGGCATCCTGCAGCACTGGCAGTTCGCCGGCATCGCCGACCTCGCGGACGCGCATGGCGGCGGCTACGGCCACGTCACCACCCGCGCCGGCCTGCAGGTGCGCGAGATCAGTCCTGAGCACGCCCAGCCCTTCCTCGACGGGCTCACCGATCTCGGCCTGACCGCGCAAGGGGCGGGCGCCGACAACATCCGCAACGTCACCGGCTCGCCCGCCGCCGGCATCGACGCGCAGGAGTTGCTGGACACGCGGCCCCTCACCAAGGCCTGGCACAACTGGATCCTCAACGACCGCTCGCTCTACGGCCTGCCGCGCAAGTTCAACGTCTCGTTCGACGGCGGCGGCGTGATGCCGGCGCTGGAGGAGACGAACGACATCGGCTTCCAGGCGATCCAGGTGCTGGAGGGCGCCTCGGTCGAGCCGGGCGTGTGGATGCGCCTCGTGCTCGGCGGCATCTCGGGCCACCGGGACCTCGCGCGCGACACCGGCGTGGTGCTGCGCCCCGAGGACTGCAACCGGGTCGCCGACGCGATCATCCGGGTCTTCATCGAGAACGGCGACCGGACGAACCGCAACAAGGCCCGGATGAAGTACGTCCTCGACGCCTGGGGCTTCGAGAAGTACCTCGCCGCCGTCGAGGAGAAGCTCGGGCGCAAGCTCGACCGGGTCGCGCCGGAGCACGTCGCGCCCCGCAAGCCGACCGACCGCTTCAGCCATGTGGGCGTGCACAGCCAAGTTCAGCCCGGCCTGAACTGGGTCGGCGTGGTGCTCCCCGTCGGCAAGATGACCTCCGACCAGATGCGAGGTCTGGCCAAGATCGCGGCGGAGTGCGGCGATGGCCAGATCCGCATGACGGTCTGGCAGAACTTCATCTTCTCGGGCGTGCCGGATGCGCGTGTCGACGAGGTCGAGGCCCGGGTCCTGGCGCTCGGCCTCTCGGTGAAGGCCGCGGGCATCCGCTCGGGGCTCGTCGCCTGCACGGGCGCGCGCGGCTGCAAGTTCGCCGCCTCCGACACCAAGGGCCACGCGATGCTCATCGCCGACCACGTCGAGGCGACCGTGACGGAGCTCGACGTGCCGGTGAACGTCCACCTCACCGGCTGCCACCACTCCTGCGCCCAGCACTACATCGGCGATATCGGCCTGATCGGCGCCAAGGTCGTCGTCTCGGAGGAGGGCGACACCGTCGAGGGCTACGACATCGTGGTCGGCGGGGGCTTCGCCGAGAACCCGAAGATCGGCACCGAGATCTGGAAGGCGGTCAAGGCGGAGGATTGCCCCTCTCGCGTCGAGGCGCTGCTGCGCGCCTATCTCGCCCGCCGCCAGGGCCCGGAGGAGAGCTTCCAGTCCTTCACCGCCCGCATCAGCGCGGAATCGCTCCGCGACGCCGCCGAGGAACAGCCCGCCCTGAAGGCCGCCGCATGACCCAGCATGTCTCGCCCCCCCTCGTTCTGATCCCCGAGACCGCACCCTTCGACCCGGACCAGCGCGCCTGGCTCTCCGGCTACTTCGCGGCGCTCCTCGGTCCCGCGGTGCCGGGTGCGACCGCGCTGGCGCCGGGGGAGGGCCCCGCGACGGGCCCGAAGCTCGCCGACAACGACGACGCGCCCTGGCACGATCCCTCCATGCCGCTGGCCGACCGGATGGACCTCGCCAAGGACCGTTCCGAGCCGCAGAAGCTGATGGCCGCCATGGCCCAGCAGGATTGCGGCCAGTGCGGCTACAACTGCGCCGACTACGCCAACGCACTGTTCCTGAAGAAGGAGGAGCGCCTGAACCTCTGCCAGCCCGGCGGCAAGGACACGCTCCGGATGCTGAAGAAGCTGGAGGAGGCGTTCGGCGCAGGCGGCGGCGCGGCCCCCGCGCAGGCGGCGGACGATGCACCGAAGGCGCCCGTCGAGCTCGGGCCGCTCGGCTACTGCCGCGAGAATCCGGTCGAGGCCACCTTCCTCTCCCGCACGCGCCTCAACGCGCCGGGCGGCGAGAAGGAGACCTGGCACATCGAGATCGACCTGAAGGACACGCCGATCGAATACGTGGTCGGCGACTCGCTGGGGCTCTTCCCGGCCAACGCTCCGGCGCTGGTCGACGCGGTCATCGCCGAACTCGGCGCCCGGCCCGAGCGGATGATCGGGGGCAAGACCCTGCGCAACCGCCTGCTCACGGAGTACGCACTGGGCGCGGCGCCCGACGGGCTCTACCAGCTCCTCTCGCTCCTCACCTCGGGCGACCAGCGCAAGAAGGCACAGGCGCTGGCCTCCGGCGAGGATCCGGACGGCGACGCGCAGTATCTCGACGTGCTGGCCGCGCTCCACAAGTTCCCGGGCGCGCGCCCCGACGCCGAGGTCTTCCTCGAGGCGCTCGACGAGTTGCAGCCGCGGCTCTACTCGATCTCGTCCTCGCCCAAGATGGACGTCGGCAAGGTCTCGCTGACGGTCGACGCGGTGCGCTACAATCACCGCTCGCGGCTGCGCCTCGGCGTCGCCTCGACGCATCTGGGCGAGCGCCTCCCCGAGCAGACCAAGGTCCGGATCTACCTGCAGAAGGCGCACGGCTTCGCGCTGCCGGAGGATCTCTCGAAGGACGTGATCATGTGCGGCCCCGGCACCGGCATCGCGCCGTTCCGGGCTTTTCTCCGCGAGCGCGCCGCCACCGAGGCGCCGGGCCGCAACTGGCTGTTCTACGGCCACCAGCGCCAGGCCTCGGACTTCTTCTACAAGGACGAGTTGAACGGGCTGAAGGACGCCAAGGTCCTGACCCGCCTCTCGCTCGCCTGGTCGCGCGACGGCTCGGAGAAGACCTACGTGCAGGACCGCATGCGCGAGAACGGCGCCGAGCTGTGGAAGTGGCTGGAGGGCGGCGCCCATTTCTACGTCTGCGGCGACGCCAAGCGCATGGCCAAGGACGTCGAGCGCGCGATCATCGACGTGGCGGCCCAGCACGGCGGCAAGAACCCGGACGAAGCGGTGGCCTATCTGGCCGCGCTCAAGAAGGCCGGGCGGTATCAGGCCGACGTGTACTGACCACCCCGACCCTCCCCCCTCTGCGGGGGAGGGTGCCGAGCGAAGCGAGGCGGGAGAGGGGAACCCCGCTTCAGGTTCCGGCTCAACGTCGATGCCGAGCGCGGTTCTGCACCGTCGCTCCCCTCTCCCGACCCGGCCTGACGGCCGGGCCACCCTCCCCCGCAGAGGGGGGAGGGAGAGCTACGGCCGGCGGCCCGACTCTTGCTGCCGACCTCCCGACGACTGCCCGAGGAAGAACCCATGACCGTGCCGGTGCCGGAGCAGACGGTTCGCACCACCTGCCCCTATTGCGGGGTGGGCTGCGGGGTGCTCGCCACGCCGGACGGGCAGGGGGGTGCCGCCATCGCGGGCGATCCGGAGCACCCGGCCAATCTCGGCCGGCTCTGCTCGAAGGGCTCGGCGCTCGGCGAGACCCTGTCGCTGGAGAACCGCCTGCTCCAACCGCAGGTCGACGGGGTGCGCCAGAGCTGGGAATCGGCCCTCGGCACGGTCGCGGGCGGCCTGCGTAAGGCGGCCGAGCGGCACGGACCGGATTCGATCGCCTTCTACCTCTCGGGCCAGTTGCTCACGGAAGATTACTACGTCGCCAACAAGCTCGCGAAGGGCTTCATCGGCACGCCCCACGTCGACACCAACTCGCGGCTCTGCATGTCGTCGGCGGTCGCCGCCCACCGCCGCGCCTTCGGCTCGGACACGGTGCCGGGCTGCTACGAGGACCTGGACGAGGCCGACCTCATCGTGCTCACCGGCTCCAACACCGCGTGGTGCCACCCGATCCTGTTCCGCCGCATGGTCGATGCCCGCACCAAGCGCGGCACCAAGCTCGTGGTGATCGACCCGCGCAAGACGCAGACGGGCGAGGAGGCCGACCTGTTCCTCGGGATCCGGCCCGGCAGCGACACCGCCCTGTTCTCGGGCCTCCTCGTGCACCTCGCCGACACGGGCGCGCTCGATGCCCGTTTCGTGGCCGACCACACCGCGGGCTTCGACGCGGCCCTTGACCGCGCCCGGCTGATCGCGCCGAACCGCGCCGCGGTCGCCGCCCTCACCGGCCTCTCGGAGGCCGAGATCGGCGGCTTCTACGATCTCTTCACCCGCACCGAGCGGGTGGTCACCGCCTTCTCGATGGGCGTGAACCAGTCGGCCCAGGGCACCGACAAGGCCAACGCGATCCTCAACTGCCACCTCGCCACGGGGCGGATCGGGCGGCCCGGCATGGGCCCGTTCTCGCTGACCGGCCAGCCCAACGCGATGGGCGGGCGCGAGGTCGGCGGGCTCGCCAACATGCTGGCCGCCCACATGCATTTCGCGCCGGAGGAGGTGGACCGGGTCCGCCGCTTCTGGCGCGCGCCCAACATCATCACGGGCGAGGGCATGAAGGCGGTCGCCCTGTTCGAGGCGATCCAGCGCGGCAAGATCAAGGCCCTCTGGGTAATGGGCACCAACCCGCTGGTCTCGATGCCGCGGGCCGACCTGATCCGGGAGGCGGTCAGTAAGCTCGACCTCTACGTCGTCTCCGAGGTGATGGCCGATTCCGACACAGCCCGGGCGACGGGGCGGAAGACCGTGCTGCTGCCGGCGCTCGCCTGGGGCGAGAAGGACGGCACGGTGACGAACTCGGAGCGGCGCATCTCGCGCCAGCGCCGCTTCCTCAAGGCGCCGGGCGAGGCGCGACCCGACTGGGCGGTGCTGGCCGATGTCGGGCGCCGGCTCGGCCACGGGCAGGCCTTCAGCTTCACCAGCGCGGCGGCCGTGTTCCGCCAGCATGCCGGCCTCTCGGCCTTCGAGAACAACGGCAGCCGCGACTTCGACCTCGGCGGGCTGGCCGAGATCTCGGACGCCGCCTACGAGGTGAACCGCCCGGTGCAGTGGCCGCTGCCGAAGCGCGGCGGGACCAGGGCGAGGCTCTTCGCGGACGGGCGCTTCTACACCTTCGACGGGCGCGCCCGCTTCGTCGCCGTGCAGCCGCCGGCGCTGGCGCAACCCGTGAGCGAGGCGCGGCCGCTGGTGCTCAACACCGGCCGCATCCGCGACCACTGGCACACGATGACACGCACGGGGAAGAGCCAGCGCCTCTCGGCCCACCGCGCCGTGCCGTTCTGCGAGGTGCACCCGGACGACGCCGCCCGCTACGGCCTCGCCGACGGCGGCATCGCGGCCGTCTCGACCGAGCACGGCTCGGCGGAGCTGGAGGTGATGGTGACGCCCTCGGTCGCCCCCGGCAACCTGTTCATGCCGATGCACTGGAGCGACGCGACCGCCTCGAAGGCCCGGGTCGGCGCCCTGGTGCGCGGCGTGCCGGACCCGGTCTCCGGCCAGCCCGAGCTGAAGGCGACGCCGGCCTCGGTCGCACCGGTCGCCTACCGGGCGCGGGGCTATCTGCTCACCCGCGAGGGCGTCGCCCCGCCCGAGGGCTGGTGGTGGGCGCGCGCGGCGGTCACGGGCGGCTGGGGCCTCCTCTTCGCCGCGCAGGAGGGCTCGCGCGAGATCGCGATGCTGATGCGCGGGCTGTTCCAGGGCTACGAGCTCGCCGAGTACGCCGACCACGCCCGCGGGCGCTACCGCTGCGCCGTCTACGACGGCGAACGGCTCGTCGCCTGCCTGGCCTACGCGCCGGCCGAGCAGAAACCCGACTGGGAGGCCGCCAAGGCGCTCTTCGCCGCCGACGCGCCCGACGCCCCCGAGCGGCGCGCCCTGCTGTCGGGCCGGGCCGCCACCGCGGCGGCGGGCCCCACGGTCTGCGCCTGCCACGGGGTCGGGCTCGACGCGATCACGGCGGCGATCGCGGGGGGCGCCCACAGCGTCGAGGCGGTGGGCGCGGCCTGCCGGGCCGGCACGAATTGCGGCTCGTGCATCCCAGAGATCCGCAAGCTGCTGCCCGCGGCGCTTGCGCGCTCGGCGGCCTGACCGCACTTTGGACGGATTCCCATGTCGAAGCCCATCCTCATGCGCTCTCCCCGTGAACCCCGCGAGACCAAGGCCGGCCTGGAGCCGCTCGCTGTCCTGCCCGTCTTCGTGCCGCTCCAGGGCAGGCGCGCGGTGCTGGCCGGGTCGAACGGCGGCGCGCCCTGGAAGGTGAAGCTCCTCGCCGCCGCGGGCGCCGAGGTCGATGTCTACGCGGAGGATCCCTCCGAGGAGCTGCGCGCGGTGCCGGGCGAGATCGTCTCGGGCCGGGTGACGCTGCACGCGCGGCGCTGGACGCCGGAGGATCTCTGGGGCGCCGCCTTCGCCATCGGGGCGATGGAGGACGAGCGCGACTGCGTGGCCTTCGTGGCCGCGGCGCGCGGGGCCGGCGCCATCGTCAACGCGGTCGATCGGCCGCATCTCTGCGACGTGAAGTTCGGCGCCATCGTCAACCGCTCGCCGCTCGTCGTCGGCATCTCGACCGAGGGCGCCGCCCCGGTCTTCGGCCAGACCGTGCGGGCGCGCATCGAGGCGATGCTGCCGCGGGGCTTCGCCCGCTGGGTCACCGCCGCCCGCGACTGGCGCGAGGCGGTCACCGGGCGCTTCCACGGCTTTGCCGAGCGGCGCTTCTTCTGGGAGCGCTTCACCGACCGCGCCTTCGCCGAGCCCGACCGGGCGCCGGACGCCGATGACCTCGCGGGCCTGCTCGCCCAGACCGAGGCGGCGCCGAAGGGCGGCGCGGTGACGCTCGTCGGCGCGGGGCCGGGCGACGCGGAACTGCTCACGCTGAAGGCGCTACGCGCCCTGCGCAACGCCGACGTGATCCTGTACGACGACCTCGTGGCGCCCGAGATCCTCGACTACGCCCGGCGCGAGGCCCGCACGATGCTGGTCGGCAAGACCGGGCACGGGCCCTCCTGCCGCCAGGACGACATCAACGCGCTGATGGTGCAGCTCGCCCGCTCGGGCAAGCAGGTGGTGCGGCTGAAATCCGGCGACCCGCTGGTCTTCGGCCGGGCCGGCGAGGAGATCGAGGCATGCCGCGCCGCCGGCATCCCGGTGGCGGTGGTGCCCGGCGTCAGCGCGGCGCAGGGGGCTGCCGCCTCGCTCGGCGTCTCGCTGACCCACCGCGACGCGGCGCGGCGCCTGCAATTCGTCACCGGCCACGACCGCCGCGGCGCGCTGCCCGACGATCTGAACTGGGGCGCGCTGGCGGATCCGAGCGTCACCACCGTGGTCTACATGCCCAAGCGCACGCTCCGGGCGCTGCTGGAGCGGGCGGTGGCCGAGGGGTTGGCGCCCGCGACCCCGGCGCTCGTGGTGTTCAACGCGACGCGCCCGACCCAGGCGACGGTGCGCGGCAGCGCCGCCGACCTCGCCGACCGGATCGAGGCGGCGGGACTGGAGGGGCCGGCGATCCTGATGGTGGGCGAAGCCCTGTCGGAGGCGCGCGGCGCGGCGCTGGTGGAGGAGGCGGTGGGGCGGGTGGCGGTCTAACCCCGAACCTAAGACCCGCTCTGCCCGCCTGCGGAGCCATTGTCGTCACTCGGTTCAGGCGGCCGCCCCCGCGTCCTCCCTCTCCCCTCTGCGGGAGAGGGTGGGCCGGCCGTCGGGCCGGGTCGGGTGAGGGGAGCGACGGTGCCGGAGAGGGCGCGGCCTTCATGCAGGGCACAGTCCTATTCTGAAGCGTTCACCCCTCTCCCGACCCCTGCTGACGCAGGGGCCACCCTCCCCCGCAGAGGGGGGAGGGAAGACGCGGCGGTCGCCGGCCCGGGATCTTTGACGGCGATCCGCCCCGACCTCAGGCCGCCTCGGCCTGCGCCAGCGCCTCGGCGATCGCGTCGAGCGCCGCCTGCGCGCCGGCCCCGTTGGGTCCTCCCGCCTGGGCCATGTCGCGGCGGCCGCCGCCGCCCTTGCCGCCGAGATGGCCCGCGCCCGCGCGCACAAGCCCGACCGCGTCGTAGCGGCCGGTCAGGTCCTCGGTGACGCCGACCACGAGACCGGCCTTGCCGTCCGCGGCCACGCCCACGATCGCCACGATGCCGGAGCCGAGCCGGGTCTTGCCCTCGTCCGCGAGGCTCTTGAGGTCGCGCATCTCGACGCCCTCGACCACCCGCGCCATCAGCTTCACGCCCGCCACCTCGCGGGCCTCGTCGCCGCCGCCCGCGGCGCCCCCGCCCATCGCGAGCTTCTTGCGGGCATCGGCCAGCTCACGCTCCAGGCGGCGGCGGTCCTCGATCAGCGCCGCGAGCCGGTCCGGCGCCTCGGCGACCGGCGCCTTGAGCTGGCCGGCGAGCGCCGCCAGCGCCCGGCCCTCCTCGGCCCGGTAGCGGCGGGCCGCGTCCGCGGTCATCGCCTCGATGCGACGGACCCCGGCACCCACCGCGCTCTCGCCCACGATGGTGATCAGCCCGATATCGCCGGTGCGGGCCGCGTGCGTGCCGCCGCAGAGCTCGATCGAGAAGTTCGGCAGGCGCCCGCCCTCGGCAAGAGCGCCGGTCGCACCAAGAGCGCCGGCCTCGTCCACGGGCTTGCCCATCGAGACGACCCGCACCTCGTCGCCGTACTTCTCACCGAACAGCGCGCGGGCGCCCGACGCGATGGCGTCGTCCACCGCCATCAGCTTGGTCACGACCGGCTCGTTCTGCAGCAGCACCGCGTTGGCGATGTCCTCGACGCGCTGCAGTTCGGCCGCCTCGATCGGCTTCGGGTGGCTGATGTCGAAGCGCAGGCGCTCGGGCGCCACCAGCGAGCCCTTCTGGGCGACATGGTCGCCGAGCACCTGCCGCAGCGCCTCGTGCAGCAGGTGGGTGGCCGAGTGGTTGGCGCGGATCGCCCGACGGCGGGCATGGTCGACCTTCAGCTCCACGGCACTGTCCCGCGCGAGCGTGCCCGCCTCGACTGCGACGTGGTGGACGAAGAGGTCGCCGAGCTTCTTCTCGGTGCCGGTGACGCGGGCGGTGAGGCCCGGCCCCACGACGAGTCCGGTATCGCCGACCTGGCCGCCGGACTCGGCGTAGAACGGGGTCTGGTTCACCAGCATCAGCCCGCTCTCGCCGGCGTTGAGCGCCTCGACCTCGGCGCCCTCGCGCAGGAGCGCCACGACGATGCCCTCGGCGCCCTCCGTCTCGTAGCCCAGGAACTCGGTGGCGCCGACGCGGTCGCGCACCGAGAACCACACCGTCTCGGTCGCGGCCTCGCCCGAGCCTTTCCAGGCCTCGCGGGCCGCCTGTTTCTGGCGCTGCATGGCGGCCGTGAAGGCCTCCGTGTCGACGCCGATGCCGCGGGCCTTCAGGGCATCCTGGGTGAGATCCAGGGGGAAGCCGTAGGTGTCGTAGAGGGTGAAGGCGGTCTCGCCCGAGAGCTGGCCGCCGGCCTGGAGGTCGCGGCTCTCGGCGTCGAGGATGGCTAGACCCCGCTCCAGCGTGCGGCGGAAGCGGGTCTCCTCCAGCCGCAGGGTCTCGGAGATCAGGCTCTCGGCCCGCATCAGCTCGGGGTAGGCCTGGCCCATCTCGCGCACCAGCACCGGCACGAGGCGGTACATCATGGGCTCGCGCGAGCCGATCAGCTCGGCGTGGCGCATGGCGCGGCGCATGATCCGGCGCAGCACGTAGCCGCGGCCCTCGTTCGAGGGCAGCACGCCGTCCGCCACCAGGAAGGACGAGGCGCGCAGATGGTCGGCGATCACCCGGTAGGAGGCGAGCGTCGCGGGCTCCGGCGCGCGGGAGACGGCGTGCGCCACCGCGTCGATCAGGGCCCGGAACAGGTCGGTCTCGTAGTTCGAGTGCACGCCCTGCAGGATCGCCGCCATGCGCTCCAGGCCCATGCCGGTGTCGATCGAGGGCCGCGGCAGGGCGAGGCGGTTGCCCGGCTCGACCTGCTCGTACTGCATGAAGACGAGGTTCCAGAACTCGAGGAAGCGGTCGCCGTCCTCGTCCGGAGAGCCGGGCGGGCCGCCCTGGAGCGCCGGGCCCTGGTCGATGAAGATCTCAGAGCACGGCCCGCAGGGGCCGGTATCGCCCATCTGCCAGAAATTGTCGGAGGTGCCGATGCGGATGATCTTGTCGTCCGAGAAGCCCGCGATCTTCTTCCAGAGGCCCGCCGCCTCGTCGTCGTCCGCGTAGACGGTCACCAGCAGGCGGTCGGGCTTGAGGCCGAACTCCTTGGTGATCAGGTTCCAGGCCAGCTCGATGGCGCGCGGCTTGAAATAGTCGCCGAACGAGAAGTTGCCGAGCATCTCGAAGAAGGTGTGGTGGCGCGCGGTGTAGCCGACATTGTCGAGGTCGTTGTGCTTGCCGCCCGCGCGGACGCATTTCTGCGCCGTGGTCGCCCGCTGGTAGGGCCGCTTCTCGACGCCCGTGAAGACGTTCTTGAACTGCACCATGCCGGCGTTCGTGAACATCAGCGTGGGGTCGTTCTTCGGGACGAGTGAGGACGAGGGCACGACGGCGTGGTCGGCTGCTGCGAAGTAGTCGAGGAAGGTCGACCGGATCTCGTTGACGCCGCTCATCGAGGATTGACTCTGCTGGGAACGTTCGTGTCGTGCGCCGCGGCCGGAGCCCGCGCGTTCGCGCCCTCTTAGCCGAGGCGGACCGATTAAGTCACGGGTGACATTCTACGGCTAAGCTCGCCGCCGATCGGGCGGGGTTTGCCACAGGATCGTCCCAAGCGCGGCCGTGTTGTCGCCACATCTGTCAAGCCATCTCACGGGGAAGGCGCCGTCACCGGCGCGTGATCAGAGCACGTGAGTCGCAATGCAGGGCCGCACCGCCGGAACGTCGCGCAACGCCTACTCTGCCGCCGCCAAGGCGCCCACCCGCTTCGGCGCCGGCCCGGCCGACGCCATCACGGCCGAGACCTGCGTCGGGCGCGACCACGGCAGCCGCCCGGCGCTCGCCCGCTCCCTCCTCTCCATCACCCTCGTGGCCGGCGGCCTCAGCGCGGTGCTGATCGGCTCCGGGGCCGAGCTCGGGCGGATCGGCCTCGACAACGCGGTCTCCACCGCTCATGCCGCCACCGAGATCCAGATGCCGCGCCCCCGGGTGCAGACCGTCTCGCTCGCCCCGCGGGCGGTCGAGAACCCGGCGCCGGCCGCGCCGCTGCGCGCCTCGACGGCCTTCGCGCACGTTCACGATCTCGATACCGACCTCGGCTCGAACAGCGTCGACCGGGTCTCGTACGACTTCCTGCTCTCCGAGAGCGCGGTCGGCGACCCGAACGACGTGCTTGAATTCGGCCCGATGAAGATCCGGCGCCACCTCGTCCAGACCATCGTGAAGGCCGCCCAGGCCGTGCAGACCGACCCCGTGCTCCTGATGGCGGTGGCCGACAAGGAATCGAGCTTCATCACCGCGGTCCAGGCCAAGACCTCCTCGGCCACGGGCCTGTACCAGTTCATCGAGCGGACCTGGCTCGGCGTGGTGCGCGATTTCGGCGCCCGGTACGGCCTGGAGAAGGACGCGGCCCTCGTGGTGGCCGACGCCAACGACCGGCCCTCCGTGCAGGACCCGGCCGAGCGCGCCCGCATCCTTGAGCTGCGCCGCGATCCCTACCTCTCAGCCCTGATGGCGGGCGAGATGCTGAAGCGCGACGCCGCCCGCATCGCGCTGCGCATCGGCCGCGAGCTGACGCTGGGCGAGGTCTATCTCGCCCACTTCCTCGGGCCGGACGACGCCGAGGAGTTTCTGGCCAAGGTGGTGAACACGCCGGGTGCCGCCGCCGCCGCGCTGCTGCCGGGCCCGGCGCGGGCCAACCGGACGATCTTCTTCGCCTCCGCGGCGCAACGCGGGCGCCGGGCCAAGAAGGCGGTCAGCCTCTCGGTCGCCCAGGTGCACGAGAAGTTCGAGGCGATGATGAGCACCCGCGGCGCCCGCTACCAGAACGTGCGCGCGGTCTCGGGGCTGATGGCCTTCGCGGACGCCGACGCGCCCGCCACGCCGTAGGTTTTGGCCGAAGATCCCGGTGGAATCGCTGGGGCCGCGCAACTGACGGCCCGTTCCCGACTTCTTTTCACAGGCCCCGGCCGGGGCGTGCAGGAGCGTTCGGGAGGTAGTTTGAGCACAGCGGACCGCGACGGGGCCGGCGCGCGGCGCGTACCCGCCCTGGACACGCTCACGCCGGGCGTTCCCCTCGACCAGATCGGGCAGACCCTCGCTTCGTTCTACGACGACCTCGTGGCCGAGGGCGTGCCGGAGCATCTCGCCGCCCTCGTCCGGCGCGTGCGCCAGGCCGAGCCCGAGCCGGCGGCCGCCGAGGCGCCGCCGGCCATCGCGGAGCCGAGGCGCCTCGCCCTGGTGGTGGAGGACGAGCCGCAGATCCGCGCGCTCGCCGAGACCCTGCTCGAGGAGACCGAGCTCGCCGTGATCGGCTGCGACAGCGCGGAGGCCGCCCTGCGGGTGCTGCAGGATCACGGCGGCGACGTTGCCCTGGTCTTCGCCGACGTGCGGCTGGCCGGCGCCATGGACGGGCTGCAGCTCGCCCACGCGGTCGCGACCCTGTGGCCTCGCGCGCGGCTCGTGATCACCTCCGGCCACGGGGTGAGCCGGCCGGACCTGCCGCCCGAGGCCGTGTTCATCCAGAAACCCTGGCGCCCGCTCGACGTTCTGGTCGAGGCCGAGCGCGCCAGCGGCGAGCCGCCGCCGCCCGTGCTCTGAGCGCCCCGCTCCGAGCCGGGTGGGGGCGCGCCTCTTGCATCGCGCCGGCTCCCTCTCCGAGCGGTGTGCCCCATGAAGATCAGGACCGGTTTCGACATCGCCTTCGATTCGAGCCAGCCGACGCCGATGATCCTGATGCTCAGCGTCCACCCGTCGCGGATGCCGGACGTGCTGACCCCGCACGTGATCCGCCTCGATCCGCCGGTGCCGGCGCACGAGTACCGCGACCGCTTCGACAACATCTGCCACCGCATCCTGGCCCCGCCCGGCCGGATCGCGATGTCGGCCTCCTTCGTGGTGCAGGATTCCGGCGAGCCCGACGAGTACGCCCCCGGGGCGCGCCAGATCCCGGTGCAGGACCTGCCGGACGACGTGCTCGTCTTCCTCCTGGGCTCGCGCTACTGCGACACCGACAAGCTCGCCCAGACTGCCTGGAACCTGTTCGGCTCCACGCCGGAGGGCTGGGCCCGGGTCCAGGCCATCGTGGACTACACCCACAACCGGATCCGCTTCGACTACATGCGGGCAGACGCGACACGCTCAGCCCATGACGGCCACACCCAGCAGGAGGGGGTCTGTCGCGACTTCGCGCATCTCGCCGTCACCCTCTGCCGCTGCATGAACATCCCGGCGCGCTACTGCACGGGCTATCTCGGCGATATCGGTGTGCCCGCGGTGCCGGACCCGATGGACTTCTCCGCCTGGTTCGAGGTGTTCCTCGAAGGGCCCGAGGGCCCGCGCTGGTACACGTTCGACGCGCGCCACAACCGCCCGCGCATCGGCCGCATCGTCATGGCGCGCGGGCGCGACGCCACCGACGTCGCCATCACGACGAATTTCGGCTTCCAAAGCCTCGCCCGCTTCGACGTGCACACCGACGAGGTCTTCTGAAAGGCGATGTTCCAAAGGCCCGCTCACGCGGCCGTGAACAACCGGGGGACAAACGGCTGCGTCAAGACGCCGAAGTCGCGGCCGAGCTTCGGTATTCCTCCGCCCGGCAAAATCTTCCGGGCCCTGTGGAACCTGAGACCTATGCTCACGCTTGTAATGGCAAAGGTTATTGCTCAGGCAGGCTCATCATGAAGACCTCCGCGACTGCGCTCGCCGCCCTGTTCGGCGTCTCGCTTCTTGCCGCCACGCCGGCCTTCGCCGCGTCCTCCTACGATCCCTTCGGCGCCACGGACGCCGAGGACTATTACGGCGATACCTACGAGCCCTACGGCTACCAGGGCACGCCAGGCCGCGCCTACCAGCCGGGCTACGGCCAGGGCGTCCAGGCGGCGCCGCAGGCGCAGGTCCAGCCGATCCCGCGCGAGGTCGTCGCCTTCAACGCCCCCTACAAGCCGGGCACGATTGTGGTCTCGACCCAGGAGCGGCGCCTCTACTTCGTGATGCCGAACGGCGAGGCGATCCGCTACGGCGTCGGCGTCGGCCGCCCGGGCTTCACGTGGTCGGGCACCAAGACGATCACCGCCAAGCGCGAGTGGCCGTCGTGGACGCCCCCGGCCGCCATGCTGGCCCGCCGCCCCGACCTGCCGCGCTACATGGCCGGCGGCATCGAGAACCCGCTCGGCGCCCGCGCCATGTATATCGGCTCGACCGAGTACCGCATCCACGGCTCCAACGAGCCGGACACGATCGGCCAGGCCGTCTCGTCGGGCTGCATCCGCATGACCAACGAGGACGTCACCGACCTCTACGAGCGCGTGAAGGTCGGCGCGAAGGTCGTCGTCCTGAACTGAGCCGGCCCTGCGCCCGGGCACGAACGCCGCGTCATCTCAGGATGGCGCGGCGTTCGCGCGTTCGAGCGGATCAGTTCGCGCGCTTCCAGGTCTGGCTCTTGCAGAAGACGCTCATCACGCAGCCCGAGACCACGAGGGTGTTCGGGCCGGTCATCTTGAGGGTGCCCGAATAGGTCTTGCCGTCCTTCGGGTTGTAGAGCGTGCCCGCGTAGCCGTCTCCGGACGCGTTCGGCGCGTTGACGATCTGGACCCCGACGACGCTGCGGCCGCGCAGCGCCGGATCGGGGTTGTTCGCGTCGAGGCCCTTGCCCGCGACGCTGGCCACCGTGCCGCAATAGCCCGCGCCGCAGCGGGCGAGCCGCACCTTGGAATCCCCCGTCTCGGTCAGCCAGACACCGCTGGGATCGCCGGCCGCGTGGCCGGGACCGGCGGTCAGCAGGGCGGCCAGCAGGCCGGCGGCGCGGAGCGTGGAGCGGCGCGGTGTCATGGTATCCTCCCGAAGACCGGCGAGCGGCCGGGTCAGGCTCTTAGCCGGATGTTGCGGCCCGCGCCAAGCTCAGGGCACGCCCGGCCCCAGCACCGCGCCCAGATAGGTCTCGGCGACCTCGCAGAAGGGCTGGCCCGCCGCACTCGTCAGCACCGCCTCCACCGCGAAGAGCGGGGTGTCGCGGCCCGGCGGCCCGGCATGGTCCAGGGCGCGCAGGCCGATGTTGCGCCGCACCGGCGCGAGCGGGCGCACAACCCGGCCGAAGGGCGCGTCGGTCTCGTCGAGGGCGCGGTTCATCGCGGGCGTGAGGCGGGCCGGCACGTACCAGTTGTCGGCCTCCGAGAGCACGTGCGCGCCGCAGGCGAGGCGCACCCGCCGGTAGCGCACCGGCTCGGCCTCGCCGACGCCGAGGCGGCGGCGCTGCTCGGCGCTCGGCGGCTTCTCGGGGGCGGCCAGCCGCAGGGCGACGAGACGCGGCTCGGGGCTGAGGCCGCGCTCCGCGCACCACGCCTCCAGCACGGCCGTCGCGCTCGGCGCCGCGAGGATGCGGGCCTGGAGCGCGGCGGCGAGGCCCGCCGCGTCCGCCCGCTCCACGGCCTCGACGGGTTCGGCCCTGGCGGGAGAGAGAGGCATGAGCACCGCGAGGCAGGCCAGGAGAGTTGCCGGCAGGGTTGTGGGAAGGCGCATGGGATGGGGCCGGGCGAGGTGTGCACCGGAGGAGCACCGACCGCCATAGCGGGCGGGCGCCGGGTCGTCCATCGGCGCGGGCCCTCAGCAGCCGATGCAGATGTCGCGCACCGCGCGCTCGTGCATCGGTCCGGTGCGCTGATTCGGCAGCCGGCCGTCCCGGGGTGCGGGCGGCCTCTCGTGCAGGTGGACAGGGCGGAGGGCTTCGGCGGGCGCGCTGAAGGTGGCCGCGGAGGGCGGCACGTAGGGCGCGGCCCGGTAGAACGGGCTGCCGCGCTCCAGACCGGTCGCCGCAGCGCGGACCGGCAAGGCGGGGAACAGGGCGGCGATCAGGACGGCGCGGGCGAGCACGGGCATTCGGACCTCCGCGGAACGGCATCACCCCCGGTCAACGGCGGCACGAGGGATTCGTCCCGTCCGCGTACGGATCGTGGCACCGATCTTGGCGCGGGTCCCGGCACGGATCCCTGACGGCGCATCAGGCCGAGGACGCCTCCCGGCCCGCCCGCCCGGCCGCGATCAGTCCGCTCAGCGTCGCCCCGGTCCGGTGGGCCAGGATGTCCGCCAGGGTGAAGCGGTCGAGTTCCCGGATGAAGCCGCGCTCGGCGGCGTCGAGCGCGTGCTTGATCAGGCAATCCCGGGCGAGCGGGCAGGGGCCGCGCCCGCAATCGATCAGGCAGCCGGTGCCCTCCAGCTCGGCCACCACGGCGCCGAGCCGGATCGCGGCGGGATCGCGCGCGAGGCGCACGCCGCCGGCCCGGCCCTGCTTCGCCTCGACGAAGCCCGCCCGGGCCAGCCCCTGGACCGCCTTGTGCAGATGATGCACCGAGATGCCGAAGGTCCGCGCGACGTCCGGCGTCGTCGCCCAGCCGTCCGCCCTGACCGCGCCGAGATATAGCAGCAGCCGAAGGGAGAAGTCTGTATAGAGCGACAGACGCAGCTCGGCCTCCGGTCGAAAACGGTACGTTTCCGGACTGAAAGATCAGTCGTCCAACTCATTCTATACCATGCTACACCATGGAGGCTTCATCGCCCATCGGGCTTGGCGCGACATTTCCCTCCCTGCGGCCGGCCACCGGAAAACTTGCTCGCAATTTACCTGTATGAGGTGCTGGCGGCACAGCCTACAACATCGACACGCCCGTCGCCGCCGGCGGTCGCGCTGTCCCGGGTCGGTCCCGGTCCGGACAGGCGCCTGCCGGCCGGCTCGGGCACCGCTTCCCTCGCGTCACGGCCCCGAGATGCCGCACTACTTCTTCGATATCCACGACCACGAGCTCTCGCACCAGGACGACGAGGGCAGCGAGTGGCCGGACACGACCTCGGCCCAGAGCCAGGGCCGGCGCCTGCTGGCCGACATCGCGCGCGACGAGGCGAGCCGCTACGATCCCCTGCATCTCTCGGTCAGCATCCGCGACGCGCAACGGCGCGTGGTCGCGACCTGCGCCCTCTCGCTGGCGAGCACGCCGGTCGGCTGAGCTATGGCGCGCCGACGGGCGTCCGCCGAACGTTCTACGTGTTGCGACGATCCTCAGGACCGTCGCCGGTTGGCTATGCCTGGATGTTGGAGCCTCGTCAGCGAGGCAAGTCCCGGTCACCGGACCGGGGGGAGGATGGTGGAGCCTAACGGGATCGAACCGATGACCTCTTCCATGCCATGGAAGCGCTCTCCCAGCTGAGCTAAGGCCCCACTCTCATCACCCATCCGGGTCTGGTTCCGGATGGCGTCTCGCCGATGTCCTCGGGTCTCTGCCCTCGGGCCCCGGCGAGGCCGGTTCTATAAGCGGAGGACGGTCCGCGCTCAACCCCTTTTTCGCACCGATCGACCATTTTCGATCGCGGCCGCCCGGATCGCCCCGTGCGGCCGGCGGACCGAGGTCAGCTCTCCTCGTCGTTCTCGATGTCGCCGTCGATCAGGTCGGAGACGTCGTCGTCGCCGGCATCCTCCTCCTCCAGGAAGGTGTCGGCATCGTCGCCGCCGGCATCGTCGCCGGAATCGTCGTCGGTCGAGGTATCCACGTCGTCCTCGGCGGCCTCGACCTCATCGAGGGAGACCATCTCCGGGCCCTTCTCGTCCGTCTCGTCCTCGTCGTCCGTGCTCGCGCTGCTGCGGGACAGGGCCGGGGCGGCCACCCGGCTCGCCGTCGTCGCCTGGTAGACCGAGCCGCATTTGGGGCAGACGGCGGGGTCGCGGGCGAGATCGTAGAATTTCGCGCCGCAATTCATGCATTGGCGCTTCAAGCCGAGTTCCGGTCTGGCCACGGGCGAAAACCTCGTCACGGTGCTGTCTGGGGAGGGGCCCCGTTAGTCGCGGCGCGGGCGGCTGTCAAATGGCGCGGCGCGGGCGGATTTCGCCCGAACCTCAGCGGCTTCCTGGCTGGCGGCCGCCCGCGCGCGAGCCCCGCGGCGGGTCCCGCGGGCACCGAAGGGCGTGTCCGGCCCAGGCTCCGGCTTGGCCCCAGGATGACGCCGGGCGCCATCGGTGCTAACCGGCCCGTCGATCCCCTCCGGCGCTCATCCGGCCCGCCCGCCGCCTTCGGACCATAAGCCGTGTCGCACGATTCCGACCCCCAGCCCCTCACCGCCTCGCCGGGCTCGGCCCTGCGCGGCTCGCTCCGGCCGCCCGGCGACAAGTCGATCTCGCACCGCGCGATGATCCTCGGCCTCCTCTCGATCGGCGAGACCCGGGTCGAAGGCCTGCTGGAGGGCGACGACGTGCTGCGCACCGCCGCCGCCGCCAAGGCGCTGGGCGCGGGCGTCGAGCGGCTCGGCGAGGGGCGCTGGGTGGTGCGCGGCGTCGGCATCGGCGGGATGAGCGACCCGGCCGAGACCCTCGATTTCGGCAATGCCGGCACCGGCTCGCGCCTGATGATGGGTGTGGTCGGCGGCCAGCCGGTCACCGCGACCTTCGACGGCGATGCCTCGCTCCGCAGCCGGCCGATGCGCCGCATCCTCGACCCGCTGGTGCGGATGGGCACCGAGGTGGTGGCCGAGGCCGAGGGCGGGCGCGTGCCCCTCACCCTGCGGGGCCCCCGCGAGGCGATCCCGATCACCTACGAGACGCCCGCGGCCTCCGCGCAGATCAAGTCGGCCGTGCTGCTTGCCGGCCTCAACGCCCCCGGCACCACGACCGTGATCGAGGCCGCAGCCACCCGCGACCATACCGAGCGGATGCTGCGCCTGTTCGGCGCCGAGGTCTCGGTCGAGGCCCACGGCCCCGGCGGCCACGGGCGGCGCATCGCGCTCACCGGTCAGCCGAGCTTGCGCGGCACCGACGTGGTGGTGCCGGCCGATCCCTCCTCGGCCGCCTTCCCGCTGGTGGCGGCGCTGATCGTGCCGGGCTCGGAGGTGACGATTCAAGGCGTGATGATGAACCCGCTGCGCACGGGCCTGATCACCACGCTCATCGAGATGGGCGCCGATATCGAGCGGCTGCGCGAGCGCGAGGAGGGCGGCGAGACCGTCGCCGACCTGCGCGTGCGCGCGAGCCGGCTGAAGGGCGTCGACGTGCCGGCCGAGCGCGCGCCCGCGATGATCGACGAGTACCCGGTGCTCGCCGTCGCGGCGGCGTTCGCCGAGGGCACCACCCGGATGAACGGGCTGCACGAGCTGCGGGTGAAGGAATCGGACCGGCTCGCGGCGGTCGCCGCCGGCCTCAAGGCCAACGGCGTCGCCCACTTGGTCGAGGGCGACGATCTCGTGGTGCACGGCGACGGCGCGGCGCCCCGGGGCGGCGGCACGGTCGCGACCCATCTCGACCACCGCATCGCCATGGCGTTCCTCGTCCTGGGCTTGGCCACGCGCGAGCCCGTCACGGTCGATGACGGCGCGATGATCGCCACGAGCTTCCCGAGCTTCCTGCCGACCATGCGGGCGCTCGGCGGCAGGATCGCGGAGTAGGCCCATGCCGATGGTGATCGCGATCGACGGCCCGGCGGCCTCCGGCAAGGGCACGCTCGCCCGGCGGCTGGCCGCCCATTACGGCCTGCCCCATCTCGACACGGGGCTGCTCTACCGGGCGGTCGCACTGACCCTGATCGATGCGGGCATCCCGCTCGACGACGAGGCCGCGGCCGCGCGCGCCGCGACGGGCCTGATCGCCGACCGGCTCGCCGACCCGCGCCTGCGCGAGCGGGCGATGGGCGAGGCGGCCTCGCGCGTCTCCGGCATCCCGGCGGTGCGCGCCGCGCTGCTCGCCTGGCAGCAGCGCTTCGCCGGCACGCCGGACGGCGCGGTGCTCGACGGGCGCGACATCGGCACGGTGATCTGCCCGGACGCGCGGGTGAAGCTCTTCATCACGGCGAGCGCCGAAGAGCGGGCGCGGCGGCGCCACCGCGAGTTGGAGGGCCGTGGCGAAGCGGCCTCCCTCGCGGCGATCCTCGCCGACATCCAGGCCCGCGACGCCCGCGACGCCTCGCGCAGCGCCGCCCCGCTCAAGGCCGCCGCCGACGCGGTGGTGCTCGACACGACGGAACTCGACGCCGACGAGGCTTTCGCCGCGGCCCGTGCCGTGGTGGACCGCGTCCGGACGCAGTGAGGCAGCAGGCCTCCTTCCCGCTCCTCGTCGCCGTCACCATGACGGGAACGCTGGCGCTGCACATCTTCGTGCCGGCGCTGGCGGATGCGGCCGCCGATCTCGGCACCACACCGTCGGTGGCCCAGCTCACCATCACGCTCTTTCTCGTGGGGCTCGCCGGCGGGCAGCTCGTCTACGGTCCGCTCTCGGACCGCTACGGGCGCCGCCCGGTGCTGATCGCGGGTCTCGGCCTCTATCTCGCCGGCCTGCTCCTCGCGGTCCCCGCCCCCAATATCGGCGTGCTGGTCGCGGCCCGCGTGCTGCAGGCGCTCGGGGCCTGCAGCACGCTGGTGATCGGCCGTGCCATGGTGCGCGATGTCTCGGAGAGCACCGACGCGGCGCGCCGGATGGCGCTGCTCACCATGGCGATGACGCTGACCCCGGCTCTCGCCCCGGCACTCGGTGGCCTCGTCGATACCTGGCTCGGCTGGCGCGCGGTGTTCGGGGTGCTGGCCGCGCTCGTCGCCGTGCTGGGGGCGCTCGTGGTCGTCACCCTGCCGGAGACCAACCGGCACCCGGTGGCGCTGCCCGGCCCCTCCGCGATGGCGGCCGCCTACCTGCGCCTCCTGCGGATGCCGGTCTTCCGGGCCTATCTGGTGGCGGGGGCCTGCGCGGGCACCAGCCTCTACGCCTTCCTGGCGGTCGCGCCCTTCCTGCTGGTCGAGCGGCTCGGCCGCTCCTCGGGGGAGGTGGGGCTCGATTGCCTCATCGTGGTCTTCGGCATGGTGGCGGGCGCGGTGGCGGCGAACCGGCTCGCGGGCCGCGTGCCGATCCGGAGCCTCGCCCGCACCGGCAACCTCGTCTGCCTCGCGGGCGCGGGCACGCTGCTGGCGATCGACCAGGCGGGGCTTCTCGGCGTGATCAGCCTGATCGGGCCGCTCATCGTCTACGCGCTCGGCGTCGGCCTCGTCGGCCCGAACGCGGTGGCCGGGCTGATGAACGTCGATCCGCGCGCGGCGGGCGCGGCCTCCAGCCTCTACGGGTTCACCCAGATGGCCTTCGGCGCGCTCTTCACCGTCGCGGTCGGGCTCTGGCATCAGGGCAGCGCCACGCCGGTCGCCGCGACGCTGCTCGGGGCCGCGACCGTCGCGGGGATCGCGCTGCGGCGCGCCTGAGGCGCGGTCCCCGGAAAAAGCAAGGGGCCGCCACGCGGCGGCCCCGGTCCCGTGCGCGGCCCCGCGGGCGCGTCCGCTCAGGCGGCCCGGACGGTGGCGAGGAAGCGCCCCACCTCGCCCCGCAACTGCTCGGAGTGGCGCGACAGCGCGCCGGCCGCGCCGAGCACCTGACCCGCGGCCGCACCGGTATCCTCCGAGGCCTGGGCCACGCCGATGATGTTGCGCGTCACGGCGCTGGTGCCCGTCGAGGCCTCTGCGACGTTGCGCACGATCTCCTGGGTCGCCGCGCCCTGTTCCTCCACGGCCGCCGCAATCTGGGCCGCCACCGCGTCGATGTCCCGGATACGGCCCGTGATCCCCCCGATGGCCTGGACCGCCTCGCCCGTCGCACCCTGGATGCGCGCGATCTGGGCCGAGATGTCCTCGGTCGCACGCGCCGTCTGCGAGGCCAGCTCTTTCACTTCGGCGGCCACCACGGCGAAGCCGCGGCCCGCCTCGCCGGCCCGCGCCGCCTCGATCGTGGCGTTCAGGGCCAGCAGGTTCGTCTGGCCCGCGATCGAGGAGATCAGCCCGACCACGTCGCCGATGCGCGCGACCGCACCGCTCAGCTCATGCACCAGCGTGGCCGTGTGGTCGGCCTCGCCGACGGCGCGGCGGGCGAGGTCGGCCGAGCCCGCGACCTGCCGGCCGATCTCGCCGACCGAGGCGCCAAGCTCCTCGGCCGCCGCCGCCACCGTGTTGACGTTGGCCGCGGCCTCCTCGGCGGCGGCGGCGACGCTCGAGGACTGGCCGGCGGTCTGGGTCGCGGCCACCGTCATGGTTTGGGCCGTGGCCTGCAGCTCGGTGGCCGAGGACGAGACGCTGCCGACGATGCCGCCGACGGCCCGCTCGAAGCCGTCGGCCAGCTCCACCATCGTGCGGCGGCGCTCGGTCGCGGCGGCCTCGTCGGCGATGCGCTTGATCTCGGCCTGCTCGGCGGCCTTCTGCGCCACCATCGCCTTGATGCCCTCGACCGCGCGTCCGACCGCGCCGATCTCGTCTCCGCGCCGCGCCTCGGCGATCTCCGCCTCGGCCTCGCCCCGGGCCATCCGCTCCAGGACGGAGACAAGGCGGGCGAGCGGCCGGCTGATACCGAGGACGACGATGCCGGCGGCGAGCCCGAGGGCCGCCAGGAGGCCGGCCAGGGCGGTACCGATGAGCAGGGCCGTCGCGCGCGCGGCCTCGGAGGCCGCGTCGGCCTTGGCCTTGGCGAGTTCGCGGCTCAGCACGTCGATCCGCTGCTGTACCGCGTCGCGTACAGCGGTGCGGGCGGGCGAGCCCTCGATCAGCGCGAGGCGGGCAGCGGTCTCGGTCTCGTTGCGCAGGCCGAGGGCGGTGACCCGGTCGAGGATGCCGAAATACGTGCTCACGGTCTGCCGGAGCGCCTGGAGGACTGCGCGCCGCTCGGGCGTGTCGGCGAGCCGGATCAGCGTGTCCACTGCCGCGTAGGTCGCGCTCACGTGATGGTCGTAGCGCTCCTTGTAGCCCGCCATCTCTGCCTGGCGCGTCTCGATGATGATGTTGCGGCTCTGGACCGTGGCCTCGGTGACGTTGACGCGCACGCCCAGGATGTTCTCCAGGCGCGCGGACTGGATGTCGACGATGTCCCGGGTCTGGCCGGCGAGAAGGTCGAGGGCGCCGCGCGCCTGGACGACGAGGCCGGCCGCCACGAGGGCGACGACCAGCAGGGGGATGATCACCTTGGCGATGATCGGGGTCCGGTTCAGGAGATTCATGGCTGCTATCGACGGCAAGTGGACCGCCCAGAGTGGCGGCCGTCCCCGTGAAAGCAGCGTTAACGATGCAATCCTCGCGCGAAACACCGCCGACAGGAGAGCGGTCGCGCACGGGATTTAACAGTAATGTCCCGTCGTCCCGGGGGGCTCGTCCGAGCGGCCGGCGCGGGGCCGGCAGGGAAGCGCGTCAGCCGCCCGTCATCGGCGGGAAGAAGGCGATCTCCGAGGCCCCCGCGATCGCGGCGTCCGGTTTGGCGTGGACCCGGTCGATCGCGGCGCGCACCACGCGCGGGTTCTCGAAGGCGTAGGCGTATTCCTCGCCGCGTCCCCGCAGCCAGCCGACGAGGTCGGCGACGGTGCGGACCTCCGCCGGCGGCTCGACCACCTCCTCGGGACGGCCGACCCGCTCGCGCACCCAGGCGAAATAGACGAGCTTCATCGGGCGGGGCCTCCTTCCATGCGTCGAGGATTCCTGCGGCGGCCCGGTCCGCTCAGCGCGGGTCGTCGATGGCGTGCTTGACGCCAGCCCTCATGTAGTCCCAGCCGGTCCAGAGCGTGAGGGCGGCGGCGAGCCAGAGGAGGAGGACGCCGATGCGCTCGGTTCCGGGCAGGATCGTCTCGCCGGCCGGCCCCGCCACGAGGAAGCCCAGCGCTAGGAGCTGCACCGTGGTCTTCCACTTGGCGACACGGCTCACGGGCAGGCCGACCTTCAGCTCGGCGAGATACTCGCGCAGCCCCGAGACCAGCACCTCGCGGCACAGGATCACGATGGCGGCCCAGGTCGAGGGGCCCGCGATGGTGCGGTCGGCCACCAGCATCAGCAGGCAGGCGGCCACGAGGAGCTTGTCGGCGATCGGGTCGAGCATGCGCCCGAGCGCCGAGGACTGCCCGTAGGTGCGCGCGACGTAGCCGTCGAGATAGTCGGTCACCGCGGCGGCGGCGAACACCCCGAGCGCGGTGAAGCGGGCAGAGATCGAGTCGGGCCAGAACAGCAGCCCCACCATCACCGGCACGGCGACGAGGCGGCCGTAGGTGAGGCAGTTCGCGAGCGTCCAGGCCTGCGACCGGCGTCGGGGGAGGACGGCGTTCATCGGCGCGGTGAAATCACGGCTTCCCTCGGGCGTCAACGGATCCATCCCCTCGCGCGCGCCTCACGAGCCCGCATGGAAGAAGTCGTAGACGGCACGCGCCGTCGCGGCGTTCACGCCGGGCGTCTTCGCAAGGTCCTCCAGCGCGGCGCGCTGGATCGCCTTCACGGTACCGAAATGGTGCAGGAGCGCGCGCTTGCGAGTGGGGCCGATGCCGGCGATCTCGTCGAGCGGGTTCTTCACCATCTCGCGCTTGCGCTTGGCCCGGTGGCTGCCGATGGCGAAGCGGTGGGCCTCGTCGCGCAGGCGCTGCACGAAGTAGAGCGTCGGGTCGCGCGGCGGCAGGCGGAAGGCGGGTCGGCCCGGCACGAAGAAGGTCTCGCGCCCCGCATCCCGGTCGCGGCCCTTTGCGACGCCGACGAGGGGCACGTCGGTGACGCCGACCTCCTCCAGCGCCGTGCGGGCCGCGTCGAGCTGCCCCTTGCCGCCGTCGATCAGCACGAGGTCGGGCCAGGCCGGGAAGGCGTCGGAATCGGCCTGCGGTTCCGGCACCGGCTCCGCGACGCCGCCCTCCAGCGCCGAGGCCGCGGCCTCGCCCGCGGTGCGGGGCGCCTCCTTCACCAGCCGCTTGAAGCGGCGCTGCAGCACCTCGCGCATCATCCCGTAATCGTCGCCCGGGGTCAGCTCCTCCGAGCGGATGTTGAAGGTGCGGTAATGCGTCTTCATGAAGCCGGTGGGACCCGCCACGATCATGCCGCCGACCGCGTTCGTGCCCGAGATGTGCGAGTTGTCGTAGACCTCGATCCGTCGCGGCGCCCGCTCCAGCCCGAAGGCCTGGCCGAGCGCGGTGAGCAGCTTGCCCTGCGAGGCGGTGTCGGCGAGCCGCCGCGCCAGCGCCTCCTTGGCGTTCCTCTGGGCGTAGTCGACGAGGTTCTTCCGCTCGCCGCGGCGCGGCCAGTGGATCTCGACCCGGTGCTCGACCCGGCTCGACAGGGCGGCGGCTACCAGCTCCGCGTCCTCGACCGCGTGGCTGGTGAGCACGGTCCGGGGCGCCGGCTTGTCGTCGTAGAACTGGCCGATGAAGGAGCCCAGCACCTCCTCCGGCGTCATGGTGCGGTCGGCCTTCGGGAAGTAGGCGCGGTTGCCCCAGTTCTGGAAGTTGCGGAAGAAGAACACCTCGATGCAGAACTGGCCGGCCTGCTCGTCGAGCGCGAAGACGTCGGCCTCCTCGACCCCTTGGGTGTTCACCCCCTGCACGCCCTGGATGGCGGAGAGCGCGGCGATCCGGTCGCGGAAGCGCGCGGCGCGCTCGAACTCCATCGCGTCGGAGGCCTCCTGCATCTCGGCGCGCATGCGGTCCTTGACGGCGTTCGACTTGCCGTCGAGGAAGTTCTTCGCCGCCTCCGCCATACCCCGGTAATCGGCCTCGCCGATCTCGCCCGTGCAGGGGCCGGAGCAGCGCTTGATCTGGAAGAGCAGGCAGGGCCGGGTGCGGTTCTCGTAGTAGCTGTCGGTGCAGGTGCGCAGCAGGAAGGCGCGCTGCAGGGCGTTGACCGTGCGATTCACCGCCCAGACGCTGGCGAAGGGGCCGTAATAGCTGCCCTTGCGCCGCCGGGCACCCCGGTGCTTCACGATCTGCGGCGCCGGGCCATCATCCGTCACCAGGATGTACGGGAAGGACTTGTCGTCCCGCATCAGCACGTTGAAGCGGGGCTTCAACTGCTTGATGAGGTTGGCCTCGAGCAGCAGCGCCTCGGTCTCGGTCGCGGTGGTGACGAACTCCATCGCCGCCGTCTGCGAGATCATGCGGGCGATGCGGTTCGAGTGCGCCTGCCCCCGCGCGTAGGAGCCCACCCGCGCCTTCAGGTTCTTGGCCTTGCCGACGTAGAGGACGTCGCCCTTGTGGTCGAACATCCGGTAGACGCCGGGCGAGGTCGGCAGCGTCGTCCAGAAGCGTCGGATCACCTCGGTGCCGGCCTGGACCGCGCCCGGCTCGAAGTCGAAGTCGATCTCCTGGCCGTCCTCGGGCAGGACATCCTCGGGCAGGAGATCGGGAGCCTCGTCGTCGCGCCCGTCCTCGGAGCCGTCGTCGAAGCGGTCGGGCGGGAGATCTGACGGGGCGCGCCGGCTCATGCGGCTGATCTAAGCGCCCCGGATTCGCCGGGAAAGGGGCCGCGCGCGATCTAGTCGAACAGCGCGTCGATGTCCGTCTGATCGACATGGCCCGGATCCTCGTCGAGCTTCGGCCCGTTGAGGAGCGCCGATTCGTCGTCCGGGTCCGCGGCGTCGATCGGGCCGAGGATGTCGCGGAAGCTCTCGAGGCTGTTCCAGGTCGCGAGGACCCGATCGAGATGGTCCTCGACGAACTTCATCACGCCGACGATCTTGCTGATGCGCTGGCCGGTCAGGTCCTGGAAGTTGCAGGCCTCGTAGGCGACCACGACCCGCTCCAGGATCGCGTCGACGTTCTCCTGGGCCGACTTGCCGAGGTTGCCCGCCCGCAGCATGTTGGCGTTCTGCTCGATCTCCTCCATCACGGTGAGGAGGGTCGAGGTCGCGCTCTCGGTCGATTCCACCACCGCGTCGAGTTCGTCGGCGGCCCGGCGCATGCCCTTGCCGTTGTTCTCCGACCGGTGCAGGGCGGCGATCTCGGACTTCGTGCGCGAGATCGCCTCCTTCATCACGTCGAGTTCGGAGCGCATGGCGAAGGCCTCGGCGAGCTCCCGCCGGCAGGCGTCCACCGTCTCGCCCGCGCTGGCTTGGGTGATGCGGCGCAAATCCTGGATCGCGCCGAGGATCTCGTCGAGCCGCGCCGGATCGGCCGGTGCCGCCTCGGCCACGGGAGGCTGCACCGAAACGATGCCGAGACTGTCTTCGATGCGGTAGCGCTTCTGGATCATCGCGGCGGGTCGGCCTTCTGCACAGTCCGAGAAGCGTAGCCGCCAGGAGTTGTCAAACGGTTTCCGGACCATGACCGCGACCCGCCGGATTTAGCCTTTAAGGGGCGGTTCACGCTGATTCCGGCGCCCCGGGGAGATCCGGCGGAGCCGGGCCGATTCACCATCTTCCTTCACCGGATCCGCGGCGCCGGGCCGGATCGTGCAGGCGAGCGGGCCGACTTTCCAAGCCCGTCAGGCGCGGGGGCTGGGACGATGGACGGGCGTGTGCGGTGGGGATTGTGCGCGGCGGCGCTCGCCGCGGCGGGGATCGCGCCGGCGGCGGCGCAGAGCGGCGGATACGCGGCGCAGCAGGCCCGGTACGCGGAGCCCGGAGCCTACGGCGGCGGGCTGATCGAGTATCTGATGACCGGCAGCGTGCCCGGCGGCCCCCCCACCGCGCCGCAGGCGGATCGGCGCGCGCGGTCTTATCCGAGCGCCGCGGCATATCCGGGCGCCGCGGTTTATCCGGGCGCCGCCTACGGCGCGCCGGTCCCGGGCCGGTCCTGGCAGCCGGAGCGTCACGCGGCCCTGCCGCAGGCGGCCGTGGCCGCGCCGCGGCCCGATCCCTACCCGGGCGCGGCCGACCCGATGGCCTATCCCGCGCCGCAGGTGGCCGATCCCCGCTCGGAGCGGATCGAGCGCGGCCTCGACCCGCGCTTCCAGCGCCAGGAGGTCGCCTATCCCGGGCCGCAGCGGCCCGGCACCATCGTGGTCGATACGCCCAACAAGTTCCTCTACCTCGTCCAGCCGGGCGGCCGGGCGCTGCGCTACGGCATCGGCGTCGGGCGGCCGGGCTTCACCTGGGCGGGGCTGAAGACGGTGAGCCGCAAGGCCGAGTGGCCGGACTGGACGCCGCCGAAGGAGATGCTGTCCCGGCGCCCGGACCTGCCGCGCCACATGGTCGGCGGCCCGGAGAACCCGCTGGGCGCGCGCGCCCTCTATCTCGGCTCGTCGCTCTACCGGATCCACGGCACCAACGAGCCGCACACGATCGGCCAGTCGGTCTCCTCGGGCTGCATCCGCATGATGAACGCGGACGTGGTCGATCTCTACGAGCGCGTACCGGTCGGCACCCGCGTCGAGGTCCTGTGACCTGACGAGGCCGGCGCCCGGACGGGCGCCGGCCAGAGGGACCTGGAAGGGGCCTCAGGCCCAGTCGCTGTCGTCGCCGCCGTCCATGTCGCCGGCGAAATCGTCGCCGCCGCCCGCGCCGCCGTCATCGTAGCCGCCGCCGAGCGGGGCGCCGAAATCCTGCGTGTTGGCGGAGAGATCCTGCGTGCCGCCCCCGAGGCCGGCCGCGGCCGCGCTGCCGAGCTGCGAGTGGCCGCCCGCGAAGGCGTTCGAGAGGGCGCTGCCGAGCAGCATGCCGCCCGCCGCGCCCGCCGCCATCGGGAGCGCGGTGGCCATGAAGCCGCCGCCGCGCGCCGGCTGCTGCGGCTGGCCGCCCCAGGGGCCGCCCTGCTGCGGATAGCCGCCCTGCTGGGGATAGCCCTGCGGGCCCTGCGGCGGGTAGCCGGGCTGCTGGCCGTAGCCGGGCTGGCCGCCCCAGGCGCCGCCCTGGCGCGGGGGCTCCTGGCGCTGGCCGCCGCCGAAGATGCTCGACAGGAACCCGCCGCCGCCGGAACTCTGCGGCTGCGCCTGCTGGCGGCGCGCCTCCTCCAGCTGCTGGTTGAGGCTCTTGATCGCCTCCTCCTGCACGTAGATCAGCTGGGCCATCGCGTAGGGCGCGTAGGGCTGCTGGCGGATCCGGTCGGCGATGAAGCGCTCGGCATCCGCGTCGCGGGGCTGGCTCGCGGCCTGCTCCAGGCGCTGGAAGATGCCGTTGATGACGTCGCGTTCTTCGCTGTTCATGGAGTCGTCCTCCTCGAGTCACGACCCGCGGGCGTTCACGGGCCGCGCGGACGCCAGGGCAAATGGGGAGGGACGCGAGGCTTTGTCAGGGGCGGGGAAGAAAACTTCGCCGTTCGAGGCGGTAAGATTTTCGGGATTAAAGTCGAAGGCTCGGAACGAGCCCGAAATGAAAGAAGCCCGGCGCGCGGCCGGGCTTCGGGAGACTTGCGGGGTCGCCGGCCGCAGGGCCGACGCCAGGGCGCGTCGATCTCAGTACGAGCCGAACTTGTAGTTCAGGCCGGCGCGGACGACGGCGAACTCGGTGTCGCGGCGCACGTTGGCCAGCCCCGAGACCAGCAGGGTGTTCGGGCCGCCGGCGACGAAGGTCTCCCCGGCGAAGTTCGTCGCGAAGGCGCCGTTGTTGCGGCGGCCCTGGTCGAGGTTCACGTAGAGACCTTCCACCTTCAGCGTCACGGCCGAGGAGCGGAAGAAGTTCAGGAAGGAATCGGTCGGCAGGGCGTACTCGACACCGCCGCCCACAGTCCAGCCGGTCTGGAAGTCGTCGCGCGAGGAATTCGGCAGGCCGAAGTCGCGGCCGCCGCCCGAGCCGTAGGCGAAGCCGCCCGTGGCGTACACGAGGGTGCGGTCGAAGGCGTAGCCGAGGCGGCCGCGCACGGTGCCGAAGTAGTCGAGGCTCGACAGGCCGTTCGGGTTGTAGGCGAGCGAGCCGGGCACCAGGGTGCTGCCGGCGGGCGCCGCGAAGGCGAAGCGGTTCCGGTTGCGGCCGAAATCGGCGTACTGCGCGTCGGCCTCGACGCCGATCACGACGCCCGAGCCCGGGGTGAGCTGGTAGTTGTAGCCGATCTGGCCGCCGCCGACGAAGCCCTCGGAGGAGCGCTCACCGCCGAAGGCGAGGACGCCCGAGGTGAAGGTGTTGCCGGCCGCGAAGAGGCGGGTGCCGGGCGAGACGGCGACCACGGTCGGGCCGCGGTCGTTACCGGTGCCGAAGCCGTAACCGGCGTTGAAACCGGCGTAGAAGCCCGTCCAGGTGAAGACCGGAACCGGCGTGAAGACCGGCGGCGGGGCGGCGCGGCGCGGGAGGTCGGCGGCGAGCGCGGAGCCCGCGGCGGTGACGGCGACGAGCGCGGTGGCGCTCTTGAGCAGGGTCTTGATCATCTGGTCCTCACACTCGACGCGTGCCGCCGCGCACTCGCGACAGGTCGGCACTGTGCCTCATCGTTCAGGACTCCTCCGGGTTGGCTTGATGCCTGGAGCGCACCGACCGCCTGTGACGGCCCCTTACGATGCGCTGCCTTGTTCCCTGGGGATACCTTGACCGTACAACACGCCCCGAATGGCCAAGGTTCCGCTGCGGCCACGCTTTTTTCACCGACCAGTTTGACAAAGTGTCGCAGCCCCCCCCCGGCAAGCCCCCCGCCCCTCAGGGGAGGAGCGCGATCGCCGAGATCAGCCGCCCGTAATCCGGCTCGCCCCGGTGGGTGGTGCGGCGGAAGCTGTAGAAGCGGTCCGAGTCGGCGTAGGTGCACAGCCGCAGGGCGGCCGCCTCGCCGATCCCGGCCTCCGCGAGGCGGGCCAGGATGAAGCCCGGCAGGTCGAACTGGGCATGGCCGGGCCGCTCAGCCGGTGCGAGGAAGCGCTCCATGCCGGGGGCCTCGGCGGTGAAGCGGGCGACGAAGTCGGGCCCGACCTCGTAGTTCGGCTGCTCGATCGTCGGCCCCAGCACGGCCACGATGCTGCGCCGCTCGGCCCCGAGCCGCTCCATCGCCTCGACCGTCGCGCCGACGATTCCCGTGAGCGCGCCCTTCCAGCCCGCATGGGCGGCGCCGACGACGCCGTTCTCGGGATCGGCGAACAGGATCGGGCCGCAATCGGCCGTGGCGATGCCGAGCGCGAGGCCCGGCACCCGCGTCACCATGGCGTCGGCCCGCGGGCGCTCGGCGAAGGGCGCCTCCACGGTGACCACCTCGGCGGAATGCACCTGGTAGAGGCCGACGAGGCGGTCGGCGGGCAGCCCGAGCTGCGCGCACATCCGGGCCCGGTTTTCGGCCACGCGCTCGGGCCGGTCGCTCGATCCGGTCCCGCCGTTGAGCGAGGCGTAGAGCCCCTCCGAGACGCCGCCCTGCCGGGTGAAGAAGGCGTGGCGGATAGCGGCGTGCCCGCTCAGTTCCGGCGCTTCGATGAGCATGGGCGGGTTCCCGGCAAGGTGTGGGCGCGCGCGAGTGCGGGCGCCACGCCTCGATAGCCGAACCGGAGGCCCGAGACGACGGTTGATCGCGCAAGGAACCGCGCGGCCGGCCTGGCATTTTGTGGGGCGGCCCGCGCGGATCCGCGACTTCGGAGGAGGTGGACGATGTCTCAGAGGATCAAGCCCGACCGCCCGATCTGGCCGCCGCTGCCGGAGACCGGCGCGCGCCCCACGCCCTCGACAGGGCCGAGCGAGGCGCCGCGTGCCGCGCCGCCGCAGGGCGGAAGCGGGCCGGGTGCCTCCGGGCCGCGAGCGCAGCGGGTCGCGCCCGCCACGGTCGAGGCCTTCGGGTCCCTCGCCGGCTAGGTCTGCCTAGGTCTGTGGCGCCGGGAGGGCCGGCAGCGGGCCGAGGCGCGGGTCGGCCAGGCCCAGCACCTTGAACAGGCCGCCCATGCCGCGCTCGGCCGGGTCGGTCAGGCGCGCCGCGGCCGCATCGATCGCCCGGGCCCGATCCGCGTCGGCCCGGGCCTTCAGCCGCTCGGCGCGGGCGGCCAGCCCCATCGCCAGCAGGAAGTCGCGCTGCGTCGCGGGCCCGTAGACGGCCGCGCCCTCGGAAGCCGCGGCGCGGGCGAGCGCCGCGAAATCGACGTGGGCGGTGAGGTCGGCCTCGCCGGGCGCGGCGAGCGGGTCGGCGAAGGCGTGGCCGGCGAGCGCCTGGAGCGTATCGCCGAAGCCCGGCCGGGCATGGCCGTAATCGATCGCCAGCAGGGCGCCGCCCTCGGCGCGCAGGCGCCGTCCGAAGCTGCGGACGAGGTCGAGGCCGGCGGAGGGCAGGGTCATCAGCGCGCCCTCCGGGGCCTCGGCAGCGATCTCGGGCAGCGGGTCGGGCGCGAGGCCGAAGGCCAGCCGGCCGTCCGCGAGCCCGACGACCCGCTCGCACCAGCCGCGCCCGGTCCGCTCGAACTGGCGCACCGGCAGGCAGTCGAGGAACTCGTTGGCCAGCACGATCATCGGGCCGGCCGGCAGGGTGTCGATCCCGCCGTGCCAGACGGCACCGGTCCCGGCGAGCCGCGCCTCCTGGGCGGCCCGCAGCACCGGGCTCGTCTCGACGAGGTGCACCGCGAGGCGCGCGTCCGGCGCGGCGGCGCGCAGCGCCCGCAGCGCGTCGGCCATCAGGGTGCCGCGGCCGGGGCCGAGCTCGACCAGCGCGAGGTCTTCGGGCTCGCCCATCTGCTGCCGGACCAGGGCGACCCAGACGCCGAGAAGCTCGCCGAACATCTGGCTGATCTCGGGCGCGGTGGTGAAGTCGCCCCGCGCGCCCAGCGGGTCGCGGGTCCGGTAGTAGCCGTGGACCGGGTGGCTGAGGCAGAGCGCCATGTAGCGGTCGATGCCGATCGGCCCGGTCTCGCGGATCAGCGCGGCGATCTCTGCGCCAAGGGGCGTGGTCGGCGGCGTGCTCGGCGTCGTGCTCGGCGGCGCGCTCACGCCTCCACCGCCCGGTCCGCGGCGGCGGGCGCCTCGACGGGGTGCCGCGGCCGGGTCCAGCCGCGGGCGGCCAGCACGATGTAGGCGAGGCCGACGAGCGCCATCGGCACGCAGAGCAGCATCCCCATGGTGATGCCGCCGCCGAGCGGCCCGAGATTGTCGCCGAACAGGAAGCCGAGCTGCCGGTCGGGCTCGCGGAAGAACTCGCAGGCCGTGCGGGCGAGCGCGTAGCCGAGGACGAAGATGCCGCCGAGGAGGCCGGGCCGCCGGAAGCCGAAGCGGCGCACCGCGAGCGCCATCACGATGAAGAGGAGCAGGCCCTCGGTCGCCGCCTCGTAGAGCTGGCTCGGGTGGCGGGGCAGGGGGCCGCCCGTAGGGAAGACCACTGCGTAGGGGAAATCGGGCGCGACCCGGCCCCAGAGCTCGCCGTTCACGAAATTGGCGATGCGGCCGAAGAACAGGCCGATCGGCACCACGACGGCGCCGATGTCGAGGAGGTTGTAGCCGTTGAGCCTGCGCACCCGGGCGAAGAGCAGGAAGGCCAGGATCGCGCCCAGGAACCCGCCGTGGAACGACATGCCGCCGTTGCGGATGGCGAAGATCTCCACCGGGTCCGAGAGGTAGAGCGGCAGGTTGTAGAACAGCACGTAGCCGATGCGCCCGCCAAGCACGACGCCGAGGGCCACCCAGACCACGAGGTCGTCGATGTCGGCCACGCTCGGGCGCCGCACCACGCCCCAGAGGGAATCGGCCATGACGAGGCGGCGGGCATAGTACCAGCCGCCGATCAGCCCGGCGATGTAGGCGAGCGCGTACCACTTGATGGTGATCGGGCCGATGGCCAGGGCGACCGGGTCGATCGCCGGGAAGGGCAGGGCGAGGAGCGGCGGCATCGGCGCGCTTTCGGCTGTGTGGGGGCGCGGGCATTGCACCCGTGGGCCGCGCAGCGTCAACCCACGGCCCCGCGGGGCGGGGCCGGAGGCAGGCCGCGCCCGCGCGACCCGCACACCACCGTTCGGCCGCGATTCGCCCCTAGGCGCCCTCATCGAACGGGTGGGGCCGTGCCGCGTTGTCACGCGCCCCGTCCGCCTCAAGGTCAGCTCCGATCCCGGCATGCTCGATACCGCGCCCCACCGGCCGCTCGGCCTCGGCTCCGTCGCCGCGAGCCCGCTCGCCCGGGCCGACCGCGAGGCCGGCAGCTACAAGATCGTGAGCTGGAACCTGCTGCGCCGGACCGGTGCGGCGGTGGCGGACCTCGTGTCGCTGATCGAGCAGGAGCAGCCGGACCTGCTCCTGATGCAGGAGGCGACCCGCGGCATCGCGGCGCTCCGCGAGCGGGTCGGTGGGGTCTATGCCTGGGCGCAGCTGCCCGACCGCATCCACGGCCTCGCCATGTGGGCGCCGAAGCCCTGGGCGAGCCCACCGCTCGTCGTGCCGCTGCCGTCCGGCGCGATGTTCCACCGAGTCTCCCAGGTGCTCGATCTCGGCGAATTCGCGGTCGCCAACGTCCACCTGTCGCACGGGCAGATGCTGAACCGGCGCCAGCTCCGCCGGGTGATGTCAGTTCTTCCCGAGCGCGCCGCGGTGCTCGGCGACTACAACATCGTCGGCCCGGCCCTCATGCCGGGTTTCCGCGACGTGGGGCCCCGCAACCCGACCCACGCCATGGCCCGGATGGTGCCGCTGCGGCTCGACCGCTGCCTCGCCCGCGGCCTCGTTTGCGAGCGCAGCGCGGTCCTGCCGCGGGGCCCCTCGGACCACCGGCCGATCGTGGTGCACCTGCGCCCGGCGCCGGAGCCGCCACCGCGCGTCGTCAGAGGTATGGCAGCAGCAGTCGCACGCCTGCGTCGCGCAGGCGTACGGGCAGGTGGCGGGCGCGCAGGTCGTCCTCCGTCAGCCGCGTCTCCATCTTCGCCCGGATGAAGCGCTCCAGCGCCTCCGCTATCGCTGCGTCGTAGAGTTCGACGTTCAGCTCGAAGTTGAGGCGGAAGCTGCGCATGTCCCAGTTGGCGCTGCCGACGAAGCACCAGGCCCCGTCGACGGCGAGCGCCTTCGAGTGGTCGAAGGGGGGCTCGTCGAGCCAGATCCGGACGCCGCTGCGCAGGAGCGACATCACGTGGGCGCGGGTCGCCCAGTCGACGAAGACGTGGTCGGAGCGGGCCGGGATCACCACGTCGACGGTCACGCCCCGCTCGGCCGCGAGCGCGAGGGCCGCCATCACCACCTCGTCGGGCAGGAAATAGGGCGTCACGATCGCGACCCGCTCGCGGGCACCGTTCAGCGCGTGCAGGATCACCGACTCGATCTTCATGATGTCGGCGTCCGGCCCCGACGTCACCGCGCGGGCGACGGTGGGACCGACGGGCTGCAGGTCCGGGAACCAGGTCGGCCCGTCGAGGATCTCGCCGTCCACGAAGGCCCAGTCGCTGGCGAAGGCCGCCATCAGCTGCTCGACCACCGGGCCCTCGATCCGGAAATGCGTGTCGCGGATCGGGTGGTCGGGCCGCGTGGCGAGGCGGTTGGGCTGCGAGATGTTCACCCCGCCCGTGAAGGCGAGGCGCCCGTCGGCGATCAAGAGCTTCTTGTGGTTGCGCAGGTTCAGGAAAGGCATGCGCCAGGGCAGCGCCGAGTGCATGAACAGGCCGGCCCGCACCCCGGCGGCGGCGAGGCGCCGGTAGGCCTTCGCCCGGAAGTAGCCACCGCCGATGCCGTCGATGATCACCCGGACGGCGACGCCGCGCGCCCGAGCCTCGGCGAGCGCCGCGCAGAAGAGGCGGCCGGTCGGGTCGTCGCGAAAAATGTAGCTCGTGAGCACGAGGCTGGTGCGCGCATCGGCGATCGCCGCCAGCATCGCCGGGTAGGCCTCGTCGCCGTTGCGGTAGAGCTGGACGGCGTTGCCCGCGAGCGCCGGCAGGCCGGTGATGCGCCGCACCGCCCGGTCGAGGGGCCAGAGGGTGTGGGGCACCACCGCGTCCTCGAGGCTCGTCGCCTCCAGCGCCTCCGAGGGCTTGGTGCGCAGCCTCCGGGCGCGCCGGGTCACCCGGTTGATGCCGAACATCAGGTAGAGCACCGAGCCGAAGACCGGGGAGAGCCAGGCGAGGCCGACCCAGGCCACCGCGACGCTGACCCGGCGCTTGCGCAGCAGCGCGTGCAGGGTCACGGCGAGCGCCAGCGCGGTACCGACCGCCGCCAGGACGTCGGCCCGCAGGGCGGCGGAGGGCTGGAGCCAGCGGAGCAGAAGGTCTTCGAAGGAGCTCGACACGTCACGCGACCGGGTGGGGGAGGGGCTGGGTCGATATAGGCGCGTTCGCGGCGCTGGGGCCCGGGGATTTGGCCACCGTCCCGAAAATGCCGGTCTCCGGCGTCAGAGCCGCGCCATGCCGTTTCCCGCGCCGCCCCCGCCCGAACCGCCGGCCCTCGTCCGGGTTGCCGCCGCGTCCTGCGACGCCGCGACCCGCGCCCGGATCCTCGCCCCGGCGGAGCCGGGCGCGGAGAGCGTCGCGCTCGCCTGCAACCTGCGGCTCGGGCCCGAGGACAGGGTGACGAAGCGGATCGTGCTGGAGGGCGCCTCGGCCTCCGGCATCACCCTCGACTGCGCGGGCGCGACGCTGGGCCGGGCCGAGCCGCCGCCCGCCATCGACGCCTTCGCGCTGGCGATCCGCTCGCGCCCGCTGCCCGGCGGCGGCTTCGAGCGCCCCGCCGGGATCACGGTGCGCGACTGCCGCATCCTCGGCCATGTCCGGATCTGGGGCATGGGAGTGAACGGGCAGGCCGAGGTGCTGCGCGGCTCCTCGCACAGGCCCGGCCACACCGAGCGGGCGCAGGCGGCGGCCCCGACGGACATCGCCATCCTCGGCACGACGATCACGGCGCTCGGGCACATCCCGCTCTATCTCGGGCCCGGCGTCACCCGGGTGACGCTGCGGGATTCGCGGCTCGACGGCCGCTCGCGCTCGACCGCGCTCTACCTCGACGCGGAGAGTGCCGAGAACAGGATCGAGGACAACGCCATCGCGACCGAGACGGCGCGCGAGTTGGTCGCGGTCGACGGCTCGGCGCGCAACCGCATCACCGGCAACCGCTTCGACCTGCGGGGCCAGGGGGGCGTGCGGCTCTACCGCAATTGCGGGGAGGGCGGCACGGTGCGCCACCAGACGCCCTCCGACAACGTGGTGACGGACAACGTCTTCCGGGGGCGGGGCCTGTTCGGGTCGGCGCCGGTGGTGGTCAATTCCCGCGGCGGCTGGCGGCTCTACTGCGGCGAGGATCGCGGCTATCCGTTCGGCAGCAGCGCGGACGATGCCGACAACGGAACCGGCAACGTGGTCGAGCCGAACCGGGTGGAGTAGGAGATCGGCTTCCGGTTGGTCATATCGGTCTCAGCGGATCCCCTCTTCCCGCCGGCATCCGATGTGATCGACCGGAACCCGCCTCAGTTCCCCGCCATCACCAGCGCCCAGTAGCGGCGGTAGCGCGTCTCGGGCGCGTCCACGCGGGCGATACCGATGCGGCGGATCTGCGGGATCAGCATGTTGGCGTTGTGCTGGGGCGAGGCCTTCCAGCGGGCGAGCACCTGGTCGAAGGTCTCGGAGCCGGCGCTGAGGTTCTCGGCCGCGTAGGAGCGGGCGAGGCCCGCCGAGGCCATGCGCGACGTGAAGGTGCCGCCGAGGTCGTGGCTGAGCCTCCCTGCGCGGGCGTTGTTGCCGGCCTGGAAGGCGGCGGCCTTCGTCAGCCCGGAATCCACAACCACCGGTCCGAGCCCGTGCTGGGCGCGGTAGCGCGAGATCGCGGCGGCGGCTGCCGTCTCGTCGAGGATCACCGGCAGCGTCGGGGCGGCGACCTCCGGCAGGATGGCCGAGGTGCCGCAGGCGGCCAGGCCCAGCGGCAGGGCGAGGGCGGCGAGGCGGGCGAAGGGTCGGATCGGCACAGTGATGGTCGGGGCTCGCGGGCGGGGCGGCCTGCCTCCGGGGCGCCTGCGGCGAAACCGGGGCGGACGGCGGCCCGCCGGGCGGATCGCGGCCCGGTGTGGCAAGCGAACCACGGCTGGTCCCGGATCCCAAAGGTCGAGACCTTTGGCAGGTGCAGGGCAGAGCCCTGCATTTGGAACCGCCGCCCCGGCTTCGCCGGATCGGAGATTCCAACCCGGGGCGCCGCCCCAGACCCCGCCCAAGGGTGTGACACCCTTGGGGATTCCCGGACTACCCTGCGTGGGCCAGCGCGACGGGGCGGAAGGCGGCCAGCAGCGCCGGGTCGAGATGGCCGCGCTCGCTCCCCATCTGGGCCAGCGCCGCCAGGGGCTCGATCGAGGTGCGGTAGGCGCGCCGCTCGGTCAGCGCCGAGTACACGTCGCAGATCGCCACGAGGCGGGTGAGGTCCGAGATCGCCGCGCCCGCGAGCCCGTCGGGATAGCCCGTGCCGTCGAGGCGCTCGTGGTGGTGGCGCACGGCCGCGATCACTGTAGGCTCGGTGCCGCCCTGCTCCGCCAGGAGGTCGGCGCCGATGGCGGGGTGGCGCTGCATCAGGCGCCACTCCTCCGGGGTGAGGCGGCCGGGCTTGTTCAGGATCTCGGCAGGGATGCGCGCCTTGCCGATGTCGTGCAGAAGGGCCGCGCGGGCGAAGCGATGATGATCGGCACTCCCTAAGCCCAGCACGGAGCCGAAGGCGGCGGCGAAGCCCGCCACGCTCAGGGTATGCTGGTAGACGCCCGCATCGTGCCGCCAGACGGTGTGCAGCCAGTCGCGGATGCCGGCCTCGGCGACTGCCTCCACAACGATCTCGGTGCCGCGCTCGATCTCGGCCGGATCGATCCGGGCGCCGAGCGCCGCGCTGTCGAACAGGTCGGCCACCAGGGTCGTGGCGGCACCGCTGCGGGCGAGGAGCGTGCGGGTGCGGGTGCGCTCGGCCTTCGCGGCGCTCTCCAGCATCGCGAAGATGCCGGCCAGCACGGTCTCGCGCGGCGCGTTCGCGGGCAGGGTCTGGGCGGCGGGCGAGGGGGACGCGCCCGGCCCGCGGGCAAGCACGAGGCGGGGGACGGCCCGGTCGAGAGCCGCCTCGGCGGCGGCGAGGGCCGGGGCGTCGAGGTCGAGCACCGCGAGACGCGGACGGCCCGGCGGCAGGCCGGTGCCGGATTCAGCGGCCCGGCAGGCCGCGACGAGGCCGATCGCCCGCTCAAGCGCCCGGCGCTCGGCCGGGCGGTCCGACAGCAGAAGGACGAAACCTTCGTCCGGGATCTGGGCGCCCAGTGCCACGTCAGCGCCCTCGGGTCGCTCGGATCAACGATTTGTTGACCCTAACACCGAAATGGTGAGCAAAACCTTGCGGCGATCACGTCTCGAAAGCGGTCGGCCCGGCCCCGCAAAGACTTCGGGGCCGCACGGCCTCAAACCGCCTCAGGCGTAGCGGCCGGCCGGCACGTCCGGGTAGCGGGTGTGCACGTTGCGGCGCGTGTCGCGGGGCGACTCGAACATGTCAGCCACCTTGACGACCAGCAGGATCTGGACGCCGACGACCAGGACGGCGAGCGCGACGAGGAGGAAGGGCAGGGCGAAGAGCATGGGTTCGGACCGGAACGTGCGTCGTTGGCGATGTTGCATCGCCGTAATCGCATGTTGCGCCGCAAATTGGCATACCAAGCTTGGCATGCCAAATATGCTACCGGTGCATGGATGATCCGCCTTCGTCAACTTCCGTTAAGAATCTTCGATCCAATCCGGCGACGCGGCGCGCCGAGCGCATGACCGGACGCTGAACCTGTGACGCATCAGTCTTGTGCGGCGCGGCAAGACCGGGAAGGGGGGCTGCGCATATGACCCTCCCCGCGCGTGCGGACACCGGCACCGAGGTCGGCACGGGCCGGGTCGGGCTTGGGGGCCTGTCCTGCGGCCGGATCAGTCGAGATAGTGGCCGTAGGTATCCACGTGCCGGGCAAGCCCGAGGCCATGGTCGCGCACCAGCCGCTCGGCGAGTTCCGCCTCACGGGCCTCCAGCGCCTTGATGATCTCCACGTGCTCGCGGATCGAGCTCTCGGCCCGCTCTCCCTGGCGGAGAGCCGTGTTGCGGATGCCGCGGACGTGCATCAGCAGATTGCTCGACAGGCTCGCGATCGCCTCGCACTGGCCGAGCGAGATGATCTTCTGGTGGAAGCGGATGTTGGCGTCCGAGTACTCGTCGAGGTGCTCGGCGGGGCGGCCCTCGTAGAATTCCGGGAACTCGGTGCGCAGGGATTGCAACTGCGCGTCGCTCGCCCGGGTGCAGGCGAGGCGGGCCGCCATGCTCTCCAACGCCGCCCAGGCGTGGATCATGCCGACGATCTCGGCCTTGGTCTTCTTGATCACGAAGATGCCGCGGCGCGCCTCGGAGCGCACGAAGCCTTCCTGCTCCAGCACGGTGAGCGCCTCGCGCACCGGCGTGCGGCTGACGCCGAGATCCTGCGAGAGCTTGCGCTCGTCCAGCCGCACCTCGTCGGGGCGGCCGTACAGGTCCATGTTGGTGATGGCGGATTTCAGCGCCTCGTAGGCCAGCGTGCGCAGGCTCGAACTCGCGACGATCGGCTTGATGCTGAACTGGTCGCTGTTGGACATCCTGAATCCAGACTTCACCGGCTGCTGCGCCGCTCCGTGAGTCGAGACCTAGCCGAAAGTGCAGGCAACTCAAAGCCACCCGGGCCGGGTGCCCACAGCGGCGGCATGTGTGGGCTGGGGATATTGGCATTTGGAATGCCAAATGTCGAAGCCTTCGTCCAGCCGCTCATACGGGTAGCGCGCGGTGCCAGCCGCGGGCTAGACCCTTCCGGTGCCGGCAGGGCGCCGGGTCCTTTCTCTCCGCATCGTCCCGAAGGGACCGCACATGGCACGCCACGACGCCTTCCGGATCCGACAATCGATCGTCGAGGCCGCCCGCAGCCTCGACGCCCTCGGGCTCACCCAGGGCACATCCGGCAACGTCTCGCTGCGCCACGCGGACGGGCTGCTGATCACACCCTCCGGCCTGCCCTATGCCCGCATGAGCCCGGACGACATCGTGTTCATGCGCCTCGACGGCACCTACGAGCACCCGCTCAAGCCCTCCTCGGAATGGCGCTTCCACCGGGACATCCTGGCACGCCGGCCGGAGGTGAACGCGGTGGTGCACGCCCACCCGATCTACTGCACGGCCTTCGCCATGTGCCGGCGGGAGATCCCGGCGGTGCACTACATGATCGCGGCGGCGGGCGGCCCGACGGTCCGCTGCGCGCCCTACGCCACCTTCGGCACGGAGGAACTCTCCGCCCACGCGCTGGCGGCGCTGGAAGACCGGACCTGCTGCCTGCTCGCCAACCACGGCATGATCGCGACCGGGCCGGACCTCGAGAAGGCGCTCTGGCTCGCGGTGGAGCTGGAGACGCTGTGCCGGCAATACGCGGTGGCGCTGCAGGTCGGCACGCCGGTGGTGCTGCCGGACGACGAGATCGCCCGCAACGTCGAGAAGTTCCGCAGCTACGGGCTGAAGGCACAGGGCTGAGGACAGGCGCGGCGGCGGGAGCGCTGGGCAGCCGGACCGTCTGCCCCTATCAGGGGGGCCGCCGCGTCCGCGCGTCCTCGCGAGTTCCCGATGCTGAAGGCCTTCCTCGCCTATTACCGGCCCCACCGCACCCTGTTCCTGGTCGACTTCGGCTGCGCCGTGCTCTCGGGCCTGCTCGAACTCGGCTTTCCGATCGCCGTGAAGCTCTTCGTCGATCGCTTGCTGCCGCAGCAGGACTGGAGCCTGATCGTGCTGGCAGCCGCGGGGCTCGCCGCCCTCTACGTGGCCAATGCCGGCCTGATGGTGGTGGTGACCTATTGGGGCCACGTGCTCGGCATCAACATCGAGACCACGATGCGGGCCCGCGCCTTCGACCACCTGCAGAAACTCTCCTTCCGCTTCTACGACGGCCAGAAGACCGGCCATCTGGTGGCCCGCGTGACGAAGGACCTGGAGGAGATCGGCGAGGTCGCGCATCACGGGCCGGAGGATCTCTTCATCGCCGTGATGACGCTGTTCGGGGCCTTCGCGCTGATGATCTGGGTCCACCCGCCGCTCGCCCTGATGACGGCCGCGATCCTGCCCGTCATCGCCTTCGTGACCCTGCGCTACGGCGGGCGCATGACCCGCAACTGGCAGGCCCAGTACGGGCGTGTCGGCGCCTTCAACGCGCGCATCGAGGAGAATGTCGGCGGCGTGCGCGTGGTGCGGGCCTTCGCCAACGAGGCGCACGAGCGCGCCCTCTTCGCGGCCGACAACGCCCGCTACCGCGCCACCAAGCTCGAGGCCTACCGCATCATGGCGGCGAGCCTGTCGATCAACTACCTCGGCATGCGCCTCGTCCAGATCGTGGTGCTCCTAGGGGGCGCCGCCTTCGTGGTCCGCGGCGATCTCTCGGCCGGCGGCTTCGTGGGCTTCCTGCTCTTGGTCGGCGTGTTCTACCGGCCGCTGGAGAAGATCGGCGCGGTGGTCGAGACCTACCCGAAGGGCATCGCGGGATTCCGGCGCTACATGGCGCTGCTGGGCACGGAGCCCGACATCGCCGACCGGCCGGGCGCGGTAGCGGCCGGACCGCTCTCCGGCGCGATCCGCTTCGAGGACGTCGCCTTCGGCTACAGCCCGGACCGGCCCGTGCTGCGGGGGCTGAACCTCGCGGTCGCGGCCGGCGAGACGGTTGCCCTCGTGGGCCCCTCGGGCGCGGGCAAGACCACGCTCTGCTCGCTGATCCCGCGCTTCTACGAGGTCGAGGCCGGGCGCATCACGATCGACGGGCACGACATCCGCGACCTGACGCTCGCGTCGCTGCGCGGCCAGATCGGCATCGTGCAGCAGGACGTGTTCCTGTTCGCCGGCACGATCCGGGAGAACATCGCGTACGGGCGGCTGGATGCCAGCGAGGCCGAGATCCTGGAGGCGGCCCGCCGCGCCCGGCTCAGTGACCTGATCGCCGGGCTGCCCGAGGGGCTCGACACGGTGGTGGGCGAGCGGGGCGTGAAGCTCTCGGGCGGCCAGAAGCAGCGCATGGCGATCGCCCGGGTCTTCCTGAAGAACCCGCCGATCCTGATCCTCGACGAGGCGACCTCGGCGCTCGACACCGAGACCGAGCGGGAGATCCAGGCGGCGCTCTCCGAGCTGTCGGCGGGGCGCACGACCCTCGTCATCGCCCACCGGCTGGCAACCGTCCGGCACGCCGACCGCATCGTGGTGGTGACGGAGGGCGGCATCGTGGAGGAGGGCCGCCACGAGGCGTTGCTGGCCCGCGGCGGCTACTACCGCCGCCTGCACGCGGCGCAGTTCGCCGCCGCGACCGGGCCGCTGAGCGCTGCGGAGTGAGATGCGCCCGTCGCCCGACACGGGCCGACGGTGACGCCCGCGCTCTCCCTCCCCCTCTGCGGGGGGGGGTGGCATCCGAAGGGGGACGGTCGGGACGAAGTCCCGCAGAGCGGGAGCGACGGTGCAGAACAGGGCTCACCCCTTCATGCCGTTCGCGTCCGATCTGGAAGCCGGCTTCCCCTCTCCCGACCCGGCCTGACGACCGGCCCACCCTCCCCCGCAGAGGGGGGAGGGAGAATGCGCGGAACCGAGCCGCCGGAACGGGCCCCCGGCCACGCTGCATGCCCGCACCGATCCGAACACCCTTGAACCCGGCCCCCTTCAGCCGGCACAAGGCCCAAAATTCCTCCAAGAAAACCCCTTCCGAGACGCCGATGCCCGCCTACCGCTCCCGCACCACCACCCACGGCCGCAACATGGCCGGCGCCCGCGGCCTCTGGCGCGCCACCGGCATGAAGGATTCCGATTTCGGCAAGCCGATCATCGCGGTCGTGAACTCCTTCACGCAGTTCGTGCCGGGCCACGTCCACCTGAAGGACCTCGGCCAGCTCGTCGCCCGCGAGATCGAGCAGGCGGGGGGCGTGGCCAAGGAGTTCAACACCATCGCGGTCGATGACGGCATCGCGATGGGCCACGACGGCATGCTCTACTCGCTGCCCTCGCGCGAGCTGATCGCCGACTCGGTCGAGTACATGGTCAACGCGCACTGCGCCGACGCGATGGTGTGCATCTCGAACTGCGACAAGATCACCCCCGGCATGCTGATGGCGGCGCTCCGCCTCAACATCCCGTGCGTGTTCGTCTCCGGCGGCCCGATGGAGGCCGGCAAGGTCGTGATGAACGGCATCACCCGCAAGTTCGACCTCGTGGACGCCATGGTGGCGGCGGCCGACGACCGGGTCTCGGACGCGGACGTCGCGACGATCGAGCGCTCGGCCTGCCCGACCTGCGGCTCGTGCTCGGGCATGTTCACGGCCAATTCCATGAACTGCCTCACCGAGGCGCTGGGTCTGGCGCTACCCGGCAACGGCTCGGTTCTGGCGACGCATGCCGACCGCAAGCGCCTCTTCGTCGAGGCCGGCCATCTCGTGGTGGATCTCGCCCGCCGCCACTACGAGCAGGACGACGCGAGCGTCCTGCCCCGATCCATCGCGAGCTTCGCGGCCTTCGAGAACGCGATGACGCTCGACATCGCCATGGGCGGCTCGACAAACACGGTGCTGCACTTGCTCGCCGCCGCCCACGAGGGCGAGGTGCCCTTCACCATGGCCGACATCGACCGGCTCTCGCGCCGCGTGCCGGTGCTGTGCAAGGTCGCCCCGGCGGTCGCCAACGTCCACATGGAGGACGTGCACCGGGCGGGCGGCATCATGGGCATCCTGGGCGAGCTCGACCGGGCCGGGCTCCTCGACGCCCGCGCCGGCAACGTCGCGGCGGGCACGCTCGGTGAGGCCCTGGCGCGCTGGGACGTGCGGCAGAGCGCCAGCCCCGCGGTCCACGAGTTCTACCGGGCGGCGCCCGGCGGCGTGCCGACCCAGGTCGCCTTCAGCCAGGCGGCGCGCTGGGACGAGCTCGATCTCGACCGGACGGGCGGCGTGATCCGCGACGCGGAGCATGCCTACTCGCGGGACGGCGGCCTGGCCGTCCTGTTCGGCAACCTCGCGGAGGACGGCTGCATCGTGAAGACCGCGGGCGTCGATGCCTCGATCCTCTCGTTCACCGGCACCGCCCACGTCTTCGAGAGCCAGGACGCGGCGGTCGACGGCATCCTCAACGGCCGGGTCAAGGCCGGCGAGGTGGTGCTGATCCGCTACGAGGGCCCGCGCGGCGGCCCCGGCATGCAGGAGATGCTTTACCCGACGAGCTACCTGAAATCGAAGGGCCTCGGTAAAGCCTGCGCGCTCGTCACCGACGGGCGCTTCTCGGGCGGTTCCTCCGGCCTGTCGATCGGCCACGTCTCGCCCGAGGCCGCCGAGGGCGGCCTGATCGGCCTCGTCGAGCAGGGCGACCGGATCGAGATCGACATTCCGAACCGGCGCATCCATCTCGCGGTCGACCCGGCCGAGCTGGAGCGGCGGCGGCAGGCACAAGAGCAGCGGGGCTGGCACCCGGCAGCGCCCCGCAAGCGTAAGGTCAGCGCGGCGCTCCGGGCCTACGCGGCGCTGACCACCAGCGCCGCCAAGGGCGCCGTGCGGAAGATCTGAGCGGATTGCAACGGGCGGTTGACAGGTGGACCGCCCCGCGCTAGCAGGCCGGTCTTCGTCCATTCGGAACGTGGCTCGAGGTGCCCTGATCGGGCGGCCGCGGGCCGCGTCGTCGTTCGACGGACGCGCAAGGGCCGGACTCCACCGGACGCGCGGCAATCAGAAAGACCGGACCGTTCGGTTCGGCGATGGAGTGATATCTTGGCCCGTATCGCAGGCGTCAACATCCCGACCGGCAAGCGCGTCGTCATCGCGCTGCAGTACATCCACGGCATCGGCCCCAAGAAGGCCGAGGAGATCACCGGCAAGGTCGGCATCCCGGCCGAGCGCCGCGTGAACCAGCTCACCGACGCCGAGGTGCTCCAGATCCGCGAGACGATCGACCGCGACTACATCGTCGAGGGCGACCTGCGCCGCGAAGTCTCGATGAACATCAAGCGCCTGATGGACCTCGCCTGCTACCGTGGCCTCCGTCACCGCAAGCAGCTGCCCGTCCGCGGCCAGCGCACCCACACCAACGCCCGCACCCGCAAGGGCAAGGCGAAGCCGATCGCCGGCAAGAAGAAGTAATCTTTTCGGACTTGGGAGGCCGTGCTGCGCTCGGCCTTCTCTCCGTCGTGCGGGTGTCCCTCTGCGGCCCCGGACAGGCGCTCGCAGATCTCCGCATCCGCGCCGCCGACATCCCAAAAGAATCCCGAGCGCCTGGCATTACGGGCGTGCCTGAAGGACTGACGAGCAGAACATGGCCAAGGAACCGCAACGCGTCCGCCGCCGCGAGCGCAAGAACATCGTCTCGGGCGTCGCGCACGTGAACGCCTCGTTCAACAACACGATGGTGACCATCACCGACGCGCAGGGCAACACGATCTCGTGGTCCTCGTCGGGCGCGATGGGCTTCAAGGGCTCGCGCAAGTCGACCCCCTACGCCGCCCAGGTCGCCGCCGAGGACGCCGCCCGCAAGGCCGCCGAGCACGGCATGCGCACCCTCGAGGTCGAGGTCTCGGGCCCCGGTTCGGGCCGCGAGTCGGCTTTGCGCGCCCTCCAGGCCGCGGGCTTCACCGTCACCTCGATCCGCGACGTGACCTCGATCCCGCACAACGGCTGCCGTCCGCGCAAGCGCCGCCGCGTCTGATCGGGCGACCGACACGGCCCCGTCGCGGGGCCGTGCGACAGGGCGGGCGGGGCCGTTCGCGCGGCGCCGCCCACAAGCGCACTCGAACGGGGAGATCTGCGTGACGGACAGCTCGAAGGCACTTCCAGGCGTCCTGCGTTGGCCGGTCGGCGACCTCACGGTCACGGTCCTCAACGACGGCTACCTGCAGGGCTCCCTCGATCTCGTCGCGGGCATCTCCAAGGACGAGGCCGGCCGGCTCCAGGCGGCCGGCTTCCGCGCCCAGGATCCCAGGATCACCCTCAACGCCTTCCTGATCACGGGCCCCGGCCGCAAGCCCGCCCTGATCGACACCGGCATGGGCAGCCTCGGCGGCGACACGCTCGGCCGCGTGCCGGCGGCGCTGGCGCTCACGGGCGTGAAGCCGGAGGAGATCGGCACGATCCTGATCTCGCACCTGCATCCCGACCATGCCGGCGGCCTGATCGACGACCGGGGGCAGGGGCGCTACCCGAACGCCGAGATCGTGCTGCACACCGACGAGGCGGCACACTGGCTCGGCGAGGACGCGCTGGCCCGCGCGCCGGAGGGCGCCAAGGCCTATTTCGAGAACGCCCAGAAGGCGGTGGCGCCCTACGGCGGCCGCCTGCGCTACCACCGGGGCGGCGAGGTTCTGCCCGGCATCGAGGCCGTGCACCTGCCCGGCCACACGCCGGGACACACGGGCTTCCGGATCGTTTCCGGGGACAAGAGCCTGTTCAGCTGGACCGACGTGGTGCATCTGCCCGCGATCCAGTTCAAGCAGCCGGAGGCCGGCATGGTCTTCGACGTCGACGTCGAGCAGGCGCGCGAGACCCGCAAGCGCGTGCTCGACATGGTGGCGAACGACCGGAGCTTCATCGCCGGCAACCACCTCGAATTCCCTGCGCTCGGCTACGTGGCGCGGGACGGGGCGGCCTACAGCTTCGTGCCGGAGCTCTGGGTCGCCGCCCAGTAGGTTTCATTCAGGGACCGGTTCCGCGGGCGGGGGCAGCCAGGCGGACCGGCCGAAACGCGAGGCGTCCCGGGGCGCGGCGCGTGAGAGGCGAGAGGTAGGACCGTGGTCATTCAGAAGAACTGGCAAGAGCTGATCAAGCCGAACAAGCTGCAGGTGACGACCGGCGACGACCCGAAGCGCGTCGCGACCGTCGTGGCAGAGCCGCTGGAGCGCGGCTTCGGCACGACTCTCGGCAATAGCTTGCGCCGCGTGCTGCTCTCCTCGCTCCAGGGCGCGGCCGTCACCGCCGTGCAGATCGACGGTGTGCTGCACGAGTTCTCCTCGATCCCGGGCGTGCGCGAGGACGTCACTGACATCGTCCTCAACATCAAGACGATCGCGATCCGCTCGCAGTCGGACACCCCGAAGCGCATGACCCTGCGCAAGACGGGCCCGGGCCTCGTCACCGCCGGCGACATCGCGGTCACCGGCGACGTGCAGGTGCTGAATCCCGACCTCGTGATCTGCACGCTGGACGACGGCGCCGAGATCCGCATGGAGTTCACGGTCGCCACCGGCAAGGGCTACGTCCCGGCCGAGCGCAACCGCCCCGAGGACGCGCCGATCGGCCTGATCCCGGTCGACTCGCTGTTCTCCCCCGTCACCAAGGTCTCGTACCGCGTCGAGAACACCCGCGAGGGCCAGGATCTCGACAAGGACAAGCTGACCATGACGGTCGAGACCAACGGCGCGGTCTCGCCGGAGGATGCGCTGGCCTACGCCGCGCGCATCATCCAGGACCAACTGCAGGTCTTCGTGAACTTCGAGGATCCGCGCAAGGAGGAGGCCGCCCCGCTCGCACCGCAGCTGCCCTTCAACCCAGCGCTGCTCAAGAAGGTGGACGAGCTGGAGCTCTCGGTCCGTTCGGCGAACTGCCTGAAGAACGACAACATCGTCTACATCGGCGACCTCATCCAGAAGTCCGAGGGCGAGATGCTGCGCACGCCGAACTTCGGCCGCAAGTCGCTCAACGAGATCAAGGAAGTGCTCGCCGGCATGGGTCTGCACCTCGGCATGGACATCCCCGGCTGGCCGCCGGAGAACATCGAGGACCTCGCCAAGCGCTTCGAGGAGCACTACTGAGGGGGCGAAGCCGCTCCGGGCTTGACCGGAGCGGCGCATCGCACCGACGTGGCGCCCCAGCGAAGCCGGGGCGCCCCAACCAAAAAATCCCGCCGCGGGGTCAAGCGGAGAACGAAGACGCCTCCTGAGGAGGCACCGGCCGTTCCTTGGCACGGCGGCCGGCAGCATACGGAAAGGCCAGCACCATGCGTCACGGTTACCGCGGTCGCCGCTTCAACCGCACGGCCGAGCATCGCAAGGCGATGTTCGCCAACATGTCCGCCGCGCTGATCAAGCACGAGCAGATCATCACCACCCTGCCGAAGGCGAAGGACCTGCGCCCGGTCGTCGAGAAGCTGATCTCGCTCGGCCGCACCGACAGCGTCCACACCCGTCGTCTCGCGATGGCGCAGCTGCGCGACGCCGACATGGTCAAGAAGCTCTTCACCGTGCTGGGCCCGCGCTACCAGGGCCGCCCGGGCGGCTACTGCCGCATCATGAAGGCCGGCTTCCGCCACGGCGACAACGCCCCGATGGCCGTGATCGAGTTCGTCGACCGCGACGTCGACGCCCGCGGCAAGGATTCGGGCCCGAGCCAGCAGGTCGCCGACGCGGCCTGAGCCGGTCCGGCACCAGCGGTCTCTTAAGGAAGGCGGTCCCTCGGGGCCGCCTTCTTCATTTCGGGTGCCGGCCGGTGCAGGATGGCCTGAGACCACATCCCTGAAGGCGCTCATGCCGACAGGGTCTGACACGCATGCCGCCGATCTGATCTCCGAGGCCTTCCCTGTCGGCCGTCGCATCCTGCGCAAGGCGATCGCGTTGGCGGGTCGTCCTTGAGCAGGGCCTGCCCGAGCCTCAATCCAGAAGCGCCGACACACGCCGTGCGAGTTCCGCCGACTGGAAGGGCTTGGCCAGAACCGGCAGGTCCTCGGGAATCTCGATCGCCTCGGCGTGGCCTGTGAGGATCAGGAGCGGCAGGTCAGGCCAGCGCGCGCGGACGAGGTTGGCGAGGTCCACGCCGCTCATGCCCGGCATGGCAAGGTCGGCCACCACGAGGTCGAAGGTCTCGCGCTCCAGGAGGGCCAGCGCCGCCGTGCCGCTCGCGGCCTCGGTCTCGCGGTAGCCGAAGCGGCGGATGAAGGAGGCGGTGACGTGGCGCACCTCCGGGTCGTCGTCCACGACGAGGACCCGGGCCGGCCGGCTCGCCAGGGGGGCGTCGGCCTCCTCGGCCGTCTCGGCCTGGGCCGCGCCCTCGGCGCAGGGCAGGGCGAGCTCGACCCGGGTGCCGCGCCCGACCGCGCTCTCGATGCTGAAGCGGCCCTTCGACTGCTGGGCCAGCCCGAACACCATGGCGAGCCCGAGCCCGGTGCCCTGGCCGACGGCCTTGGTGGTGAAGAAGGGCTCGCAGACCCGCTTCAGGATCTCGGGCGGGATGCCGCTCCCCTCGTCCGTCACGCTGACCCGCAGGTAGGTGCCGGGGGCGAGATCCGGATCGTCCGCGATGACGAGCCGGTCCGTTGCCACCACGATCGTGCCGCCGTCGGGCATCGCGTCGCGGGCGTTGATGCAGAGGTTCAGGACCGCGAGTTCGAGCTGATCGGGATCGACCTGGGCGGGCGGCAGGTCCGGGGCGAGGTCGGTCCGCACGGTGACCAGCCCGCCGAGGCTGCGCCCGAACAGGTCGCTCATGCCGGCGATCAGCGTGTTCACGTCGGTGGCGCGGGCGTGCAGGTCGTGGGTGCGGCTGAAGCTGAGGAGGCGCTTCGTCAGCGAGGCGCCGCGCTCGGCGGCGCCCCGGGCGTTCTCGATCAGGCGCTGGACGCGGGGCTGGCCCTCGACCTTCGGCACCGCGAGTTCCAGGCTGCCGAGGATGGCGGTGAGCAGGTTGTTGAAGTCGTGCGCGATGCCGCCGGCGAGCGTGCCGAGCGCCTGCATCTTGTCGGACTGGCGCAGCCGCGCCTCCAGGCTCTTCTGCTCGGTGACGTCGCGCTCGATCGTGGCGAGGTGGGCGACGGCGCCGGCGGCGTCTCGGATCGGCACGCGGACCACCTGGGTCCAGCGCTCGGCCCCGGCCGGCCCTTCCGAGACGAGCGTGTTGCCGACCTCGCCCGAGCGGACGGCCGCGAGATCCGCCGCCGCGCTCTCGGCGGCCACGGGCGCGAGATCCGCCTCGCGGCGGCCGAGGCTGTCGGCGACGGAGCGCCCGAGGAGCGCCGCCTTGCGGGCGTTGAGGCGCACGAAGCGGCCCTGCGCGTCCTTGAAGGAGATCGCCTCCTCGGCGTGGTCGAGGAGGCCGCGCAGCAGGGCGCGCTCGGTGGCCAGTTCCCGCCCGAGGCTGTGGCGCTCGAAGGCGGTGCGGACGGTGCCGCGCAGGAGGCCGGCGTCCCAGGGCTTGGTGACGTAGCCGATGATGCCGCCACGGTTGAGCGCCCCGATCACCGCGGTGATGTCGGCGTAGCCCGTGAGCAGGATGGCCTGGGCGTCGTGGAAAGTGCGGGCCTCGGCCAGCAGCGCGTCGCCGGTCATGCCCGGCATGCGCTGGTCCGAGATCACCACGGCGATATCCGGCTCGGCCCGCAGGATCTCCAGCGCCTCGGCGGGCTTCGGGCTGGTGAGGACCCGGTACTCGTCCTCGAACAGGTCCTCGAGGGCGATCAGGATGTCCGGCTCGTCGTCGACGGCCAGGATCGTGCCGCGATGCGCCGCCAAGCCCGTCCCGTCCTCCAGAAATCCGTCTCGAAACGCGTCTTGGGTACCGTGCGTCATGCGTCCACAGCCTGCCGCGGGATCCCGATCACGAAGCAGGCACCTCCCCCCGGGGCCGTCTCCACGCTGAGGACGCCGCTATGCGCCTGAACGACGCTGTAGGCAATCGCGAGGCCGAGTCCGGTACCCGATCCGACGGGCTTGGTGGTGAAGAACGGCTCGAAGATCTTCTCGCGCAGGCTCTCCGGAATACCCGGACCGGTGTCGCTGATGCGGATCTCGTCGGTCTCCTCGGTGGCCCGGGTGGCAATCCGGATGGTGCCCCCCTCCGGCATCGCGTCGGCGGCGTTGGAGAGGATGTTCATCACCACTTGGTTGAGCAGCGCCGGGGTGCAGCGGATCTCCGGCCGCCCGGCGAAGTCGCGCTCTACGCCGATGCGCGTGCCGAGCTTGTGCTGGATCAGCGCCAGCACGGTCTCGATCGCCTCCGGCACGTTGACGAGCGCCCGCTCGCCCTCGTCGAGGCGCGAGAACTTGCGCAGGTTGAGCACGAGGTCCTGGATCCGGGTCAGGCCCATCCGCATGGCGCCGACCCGGTCGCGGGCCTTGGCGAGGGTTTTCGCGCCGCGCTCGTCGGCGAGGCCGGGCAACTCGCCGAGCAGGCGCTCAACCGTGCCCTGGTGGGCCAGGATGAAGGCCAGCGGGTTGTTGATCTCGTGGGCGATGCCGGCGACCAGCTCGCCGAGCGAGGCCATCTTGGCGGCCTGGACGAGCTTGGCCTGCGCCTCGGTCAGCCGGCGGTTGGCCGTGGCGAGATCGCTGTTGGCCTGTTCCAGCGCGTCGGCGAGGCTGGCGCGGGCTTCCGCCGCCTCGGCCTCCGCGCGGGCCCGCTCCACCGCGCGCTCGCGGGCCCCGAAAGCGCCGGCGATGCGGCGGTCGTCCTCCTCCAGAAGGCGGCGGCGCACGAGGCCGCGTACCCGCAGCGCCAGCACCTCGGCGTCGGACTTCGCCACCACGTCGTCGGCGCCTGCCGCGTAGGCGCGCACGAGGAAGTCCTTGGCCGGGGTCGAGCCCGAGATGCCGACGAGGTGGAAGCCGGCCCCCCCCGCCCGGCTCGTCCGGCGCGCATCGACCGCGCGGCACAGCTCCAACCCGTCATAGGCCGGGCTCAGCAGGTCGAGCGTGACGCAGTCGAAGGGCTCGCCGTCCCGGTCGAGGGCGGCGAGCGCCTCCTCCGGCCCGTCCGCGGTGGTGACGGCGTGGCCCTCCTGGCCGAGCAGGCCCGCCAGGAAGGTGCGGTAGGTGGCGCTGCCGTCGATGACGAGGACGCGCCCGCGCCGGAACCCGGCCGCGCCCGGCGCCTCGCCGGCGGCCGCGGGCTTGCCGCGCTCACGCAGCAGGGCCCGGATGCGCAGGACCAGCAGGTCGCGATCGTCGGACTTGGCGACGTAGGCGTCGGCGCCGCTCTCCAGGCCCTGGCGCTCGCCCTCGCGGGCGCCGGTCAGCATCAGGAGCGGCAACGCCCGGGTGCGCAGCGAGAGGCGCATCTGCCGGGTCAGCTCGTCGCCGTTCATGCCGGGCAGGTGGTAGTCGGCGACGACGAGGTCGGGCAATTCGCGGTTCAGGTGGTCGAGGGCGGCCTCCGCGGTCGCCGCGCGGGCGACAGTGAAGCCGCTCTGCTCCAGCAACAGGCGCAGCTCCAGGGCCTGCGTCTCCGAGTCCTCCACCAGGAGGATGCGGGGGGCCGATCCCGGCTCCGCGGCGGCGCTCACGGCACGGCCTCGGGATCGACGAGGCGCAGGATCTGGCCCGCCACCCGGTCGAGGGGCAGGACGCTGCGGGCGGCGCCGAGCCGGACGGCGGCGGCCGGCATGCCGTAGACGACAGCGGTGCTCTCGTGCTCGGCGATGGTCTGGGCTCCGGCCGCCTGCATGTCGAGGAGACCGAGCGCGCCGTCCTCGCCCATGCCGGTCAGGAGCGCGCCGATGCCGGAGGCGCCGCATTGCCGGGCCATCGAGCGGAACAGCACCGTCGCGGCCGGGCGCTGGCCGGAGACCGGGGCGGTGTCGAGGATGCGCAGGGTGCGGTTGGACCCGAGTTCGAGATGGCGGTCGCCGGGCGCCACGTAGACGCGGCCGGCCTTGGCCTGCTCGCCGTCGCGCGCGATCCCGACCGCCAGCGGCACCACCCCGTCGAGCCAGCCCGCGAACCCGTCCATGAAGGCAGCGCCCATGTGCTGGACGAGGAGGACGGGCAAGGGAAAATCCGCCGGCAGGGCGCCGAGCACCCGGGCGAGCGCCGGGGGGCCGCCGGTCGAGGCGGCGATGCCGAGGACGGTCGGCGCCTGGAGGCTTGCCGTGGGCGCGGCACCCGTCCGGATCGCGGGCGCGGCGGGGCCACGCCCGGCCCATTCGGTGCCGATCGGCCGGCGGCGGATCACCGGGACCTGGGCCATGATACGGAGCTGCGTGCAGATCTCGCCCGCGATGCCCTCGTAGCCGGCATGGGTCGTCGCCACCGGCTTCTCGACCACCGAGAGGGCGCCGGCCCGCAGCGCGTTCATGGAAATGCGCAGCGAGGAATCCTCGACCGCGTCCGCCACCACGACGATCGGCGTCGGGTGCTCGGTCATGATGCGGCGGGTGGTTTCCAGGCCGTCGATGCCGGGGAGCCGGATGTCCATCGAGATCACGTCGGGACGCACGACGTCGATCAGGGTCAGCGCCTCCTCTCCGGAGGCGACCGCCGCGACGATCTCCAGGCGCGGGTCGCGGGAGACGATGTGGCGCAGGAGCTCGCGCACCACGAGGCTGTCCTCGACCAGCATCACCCGGACGCGGCCGCCGTGCGCCGTGCCGGCCCCGTTCACAGCAGGCGCCCGATCGTCTCGAGAAGCCCGCTCTGGTCGAACTTCTGCTTGGTCAGGTAGGCGTCGGCGCCGAGTTCGAGGCCGCGAGCGACGTCCTCGGGGTCGCCCCGGGAGGTCATCAGCACGGTCGGCAGGCGGCGGAAGCGCTCGTCGGCCCGGAGCGCGCGCAGCAGGCCGAAGCCGTCCAGGCGCGGCATCTCGACATCGGCGAGGACGAGGTCCACCGGCTCGATCTCGGCGCGCAGCCGGTCGAGGGCGTCCTGTCCGTCCACGCAGACGACCACGCGGTAGCCGGCCGCTTCCAAGATGCCTTTCTCCAGGGTGCGGGTGGTGATGGAATCGTCGACGACCAGAATCGTCGCGCGCACCATCGAACGTCGCGCCCGCGGCGCGGTTCCGGCGGCCTCGCCGTCGATGTCGGGCGGAGCCGCGGTCGAGGCGGCGGGCAGGGCCCCGTCGGCGCGGGCGGCCAGCCCCTCGGGATCGAGCACCAGGACCGGCACGTCGCCGGCCAGGATCGCGGTGCCGGCGACGAGGTCTGGGTCGGCGCCCACGGGGGGCACCGGCAGGACGAGGAGCGTGCGCACGTCGTGCAGACGCTCGACCGCGAGGGCGAGGCGGCGCCCGCCCGCCCGCAGCAGCACGGCGGTGAGGTTCCGGCCGGGCGCCGCCGCCGGCAGGTTCAGGAGGTCGGAGAGCGCCGCGACCGGGAGACTCGCCTCGGCCTCACCCCCCCCTTGGCCCTCGGCTTCCGCCACGCGCAGCAGGGTCCGGCCCATGGCCTGCGGCAGACCGGCGCGCTCGACCCGCAGCAGGCGCGCCACGCCCGCGCCCGGCAGGGCGTAGGTGGCCCCACCCGCCTCGACCAGGAGCAGGCTGCGCCGGGAGGCGGCGAGCGGCAGGCTGAGGACGAGCTGGCTGCCGGCGGGCGCGCGGGGGCCGAGGCGCACGCTGCCCTGGAGGGCGCGGGCGGCATCCGCCACCACCGACAGGCCGAAGCCGCGTCCCGCCAGGGTGTCGATGCTGGAAGCCGTCGAGAAGCCCGGTTCGAAGACCAGGGCGAGGAGCGCGTCGGGATCCGGCGTCTCGCCCTCGACGAGGAGGCCGCGGCGGCGGCCCTGCGCGGCGATCGCCGCGAGGTCGGGGCCCCTGCCGTCGTCCCAGACGGTGAGAACGAGCCGCCCGCCCCGCAGCGCGACCTCCAAGCCGATCTGCAGCGCCTCGGGCTTGCCCGCGGCGGCGCGGACCTCCGGCGGCTCCCAGCCGTGGCTGAGCGCGTTGCGCAGGGCGTGCAGGACAGGGTCCTTCAGGCTCTGCAGGATGGCCCGGTCCACCGGGACGTCGAGGCCGCGGGTGGCGACCGCGACGTCGCGGCCCTGCTCGCGCGCGGTCTCGCGCAGGGTGCGGGCGAGAAGGCCCAGCACGGTCTCGGCCGGGACGAGGGCGAGGCGCTCGGCCTCGGCGCGCACCCGGGCGGCGGCCCCGTCGAGCACCGCGGCGGCGGCGGCGTGGCGTCGGGCGAGGTCGCCGGCCTCGCGCGCGAGCGCCGCGAGCGCCCCGTCGAGGCCGCGCAGCTCCGCCCGGGCCGCCTCGCCGGCGGTGTCGTCGGCAGCCTGGCCAGCGCCTGCCAGCCCCCCGACCCGGCGGCGCAGGTCGGTGCAGGCGCGGGCGATGCGGGCGAGGCCCTCCGCTACCGGGGCGCCGCCGAGGGCGCTGGTGAGGTCGTGGCTCGCCCGGGACAGGGCCTCGACGGTCTCGGCCGGCACGCGCAGGATCGCCTGGGCGGGCTCCGGTGCCGGCTCGGCCGGGGCGGCGGGCCTCGGCAGGGGCGGTGTGGAGGGTTCGGCAGAGAGCTGGGACAGCGAGGCGGAGAAGGCGGGCGCGGCCGGCGCTTCGGCGGGCGGCGCGGAAGCCGGATCCTCCGACCGGTCCGGACCGAGGCAGCCGTCCAGCGCGGCCAGCGCGTCGCCCGGCATGGCGGCGTCCGGCGCCTCCTTGATGGCGGCGACGTAGGCCTCGATCCGGTCGAGGGCGAGCTGCGTGGCGCTCTCGGCCGCGCGGTCGAGGGCGGCGCCCGTGCTGACCCGCTCGAACAGGGTCTCCAGCCGGTGGGCCAGCGCCTCGACGGGCGGCAGATCGACCGCGCGGGCGGCGCCCTTCAGGCTGTGGGCCCGGCGGAAGATGTCGTTCCAATCGGGCGCGGCGCCCGCCCCCGCGGTGCCGAGCGCGGCGCGGATCGCCTCGATATGCTCGCGGTGCTCGACCTCGAAGGCGGCGAGCAGGAGCTGGCGGATGTCGGCCAAGGCGGAAGCCCGGGCCTAGTGCCGGTAGCGCTCGGCGAGCGCCATCAGGGCCTGGGCCAGCTCCGTGAGGTTGGCGGACGCCGCCTCGACCTCGCGGGTGCCGGCAGCCGTCTGTTGGCTCGCCTGCCGGATGTTCTGGAGCGCGCCCATCACCTGCTCGATGCCGAGCTGCTGCTGGTTCGTCGAGGCGACGATCTGCTGGAAGGTCTGGACGTTCTCCTCGACGCGGGCCGAGATCTCCTCGATCGTGCGGTGCGTCGTGTCGGAGCGCGCCTTGCCGGTGGCGGCGCGCTTGACCGCCTCCTCGGTGAGCATGACCGAGGTGTTGATGCCCCGCTGGATCTCGCCGAGGATGCCGCGCACCTGCACGGTCGCGGCCTTGGCCTGGTCGGCGAGCTGCTTCATCTCGGCGGCCACCACCGCGAAGCTGCGCCCGCCCTCGCCCGCGGCGGCCGCCTCGATGGCGGCGTTCAGGGCCAGCAGGTGCGTGCGCTCCGAGATATCGTTGACCGTCTCGATGATGTCGCCGATCACCTGGGTCTTCTCGGAGAGCGCCACGATGTTGCCGGCCACCGCCTCCGCCTGCTCGCGGATCGCGTCCATGGCCTTGGCGGTGTCGGCGACCGCGCGCAGGCCCTGGCGCGAGGTCTGGGCGGTGGCCTGGGCGGTGGCGATGACCTCGCCGGCCCGCTTCGAGATCTGGGCGCCCGAATGGGTGATCTCGTCCACCGTCGCGGCGGTCTCCTGAACGGCGGCGAACTGCTCCTCGACGGAGGCCGCCTGCTCCTGCGCGGAGGCGCGGATCTCGGCGGCCGCGGCGTTGAGGTCGGCGGTCGCGGCGCGGTTGGTGCGGGCGAGCTCGGCGAGGCCGCCCACCATCTGGTTCAGCGTCCGGCTGAGGCGGGCGATCTCGTCGCCGCCCTGGGCGGGCAGCTCGCCCGAGAGGTCGCCCGAGCCGACGCGCTCCACGAAGCCCATCACCCGTTCCAGCGGCCGGACCACGGCGCGGCTGATCAGGATGGTCACGAGGATGCTGAGCAGGGCGCAGGCGGCGAGCGTGCCCAGGATCGAGAGGCGGCTCGCCTCGTAGATGCCCTGGACGGTGCGCTGGCCCGTGGCGATGCCCTCGTCGAGAACGTTGCGGTTCTGCTCGATGCCGCGCAGCACGCTCTCCTGAATGCTGTTGATGTCGGGGTTGCGCGCCTCGATCGCGGCGGCGTCGCGCGCGGCGATCGCCGCGACCTGCGCCTCGCTGGCGGTGCGCAGCTGGCGGAACAGGCTGGCGGTGTCGGCGGCGCCGAGCGCGAGCCGCTTCCAGATCGCGGCCCGCCCGGGCGTGAAGGCCGATTCCGCGTAGCCGTTGGAGGCGCGGACCAGGGAGGCCAGCAGGGCGTCGGCCTCGCCCGCGGCGTTGCGCCAGTTGTCGAGCGACCGGTTGACCGCCTGCGCGTCGGTCTCGCGCGCGAGCACGGCGATCACCGCGTTGCGGCGGTACAGGCCCATGTCGCGCGCCTTGTTGGCGAGGTCGTCGAGCTGGCGCGCCACCGAGAGGTCGCGGGCGACGATCGCGTCGGTCGCCTCGCGCACCGCGCCGATCTGGCCGATGGCGTAGAAGCCCATGGCGACGATCACCACCGTGATGGCGACGAAGCCGAGGAGGATCCGTTTTCCGATCGAGAGCGACAGCGAGGTCAAGGCGGCGTGCTCCGGGGCCGGGAAACGGCCTCTGGCGTCAGGGGAGGGCGCGCCGCAGCAGGCGCGGCAGGTCGAGGACGACGAAGTCGCCGCCCTCGGATTTGGCGGGGGCATAGCCCGAAACGGCCGCGTCGCCCATCCCGCCGGAGGACGGATGCGCGGCCGCGGGCAGGTCGGGCTTGGCCGAGGTTTCCTCGTCCAGGTCTGGCGCGTCCAAGTCGATCTCGGCGACGCCGAGCACGCGGTCGACGGCGAGCGCCAGCGGCACGGGGGCGTTGCGCAGGGTGACGAGGTGGCCGCCGGGGCCGGCTCCGGGGGTGGGCCGCCCGAGGGCGCGGGCGAGGTCGAGCACGCTGACGATGCGGCCCGAGACGGCCGCGAGGCCGACGAGGGCCGGCACCGCGCCGGGCACCGGGGTGCAGGGGCGCATCGGCAGGACCCCCGCGGCCGCCTCGAGCGGCAGGCCGTAGCGCTCCGCGCCGCAGGCGCAGACCAGGTAGGCGCGCGTCCCGGCCAGGGCCGCGCGGTCGCGGCCGCGCCGGGCGAGCACCTCGGTCCGGGCCGCGCGGAGCGCCCTGGCCCGCTCGGCGGCCCTCTCGACGGCCGCGTCGGCGGCCCTGCCGATGACCGCCCCGGCGGTGCGGCCGATCGACCCGCTGCCCTTCCCGGCGCTCACGCCGCTCCCGCCCCGCTCATCGCCCGATCCCGTCCCGCGCCGCCCGGGCGCCCGCCGCGATCTCGGCGGCGGTCGCGCCGTCGCCCTCGCGGAGCACCATCTCCGGCGGCAGGGCTTGGCTCAGCCGCAGCGCGTTGTCGAGGGCCAGGCGCGCCGCCTCCGCCCGCCCGAGGCCCGCGAGCAGCAGGCCGAGATGGTGGTGGGCCATGACGAAGCCCGGATCGAGATAGATCGCGCCCCGGAAGGCCCGCTCGGCCTCGGCCTCGCGCCCGAGGCTCGCCGCGATCAGCCCCTCGTAGAAGCGCAGCCGCGGGTCGGTCGGGCGCACGGCGAGCGCGGCGCCGAGCGCCCGCCAGGCCGCACCGCTCTCGCCCGCATCGGCGCGCGCGCGGATCTCCGCGAGGACGGTCTCAGGGTCCGTCTCGAGGTCAATCTCGGCATCCGTCCCGCTCCCGGGGGCGGCCGCACCGGCCGGCGGAGCGGATGGCGGCGGGACGGACTCCCGCGCACGAAGCACCCCGTCCTCGGACGGCGACGGCGCGGGGGGGACGTCGGGGAGCGGGTCCGGTCGCGCGGGCGGCAGATCGGGCAGGGCCGTCGGCTGCCAGGGTTTCGTGGGTACCACCTCTGGGCGCGCCTCGCCCGGGCGGCGATAGGCGACGGTGCCGGGCAGGCTCACGGCGTCGAGCCAGCCGGCGAAGGCGGGGTTCGGCTCGGCATGGCCGATCAGCAGCCAGCCCTGGCCCCGCAGGCGGGCGCCGAAGGCGCGCATCAGCGCCGCCACGGTCTCGGCGTCGAAGTAGATCAGCACGTTGCGGCAGAGGATCAGGTCGAAGCCGTCGAGATGCGGCGGGGCGCCGGCTCCGAGGAGTTCGAGCAGGTTGCGCCGCTCGAAGCGCACGAGGCGGCGGTAGGCCTCGCGCAGGGCGTAGCCGCTCTCGCGCGCCGCGCCCGGCTGGGGCGGCACGGCGCGGAAGTAGCGCATCCGCTCCTCGGGCGGCGAGGTGCGCAGGGCCCAGCGCCCGTACTCGGCCGCGCGCGCGGTCTCCAGCGCCGCCGCGCTTATGTCGGTGCCGAGGATCGTCACCTGCCAGTCGGGCAGGGCGGGCCCGAGCAGCTCGTGCACGAGGATCGCCAGCGAGTAGGGCTCGGCCCCCGTGGAGCAGCCCGCGCTCCAGATCCGCAAGGTCCGCTCGGCCGCGCGCGCCGCCAGGATGTCCGGCAGGATGGTCCCGCGCAACGCCGCGAACTGCTCGGCGTAGCGGAAGAAGAAGGTCTCGCCGATGGTGATCTCGGCCTCGAGCGCCGTCCACTCCTCGGGCGCCCGCTCCAGGAGTGCGGCGTAGGCGGCGGCGTCAGCCACGCCCAGGGCCCGGAAGCGGCGGCGCAGGCGGTCGGAGAGCAGGTCGTCCTTGTCGGCGTAGTAGTGGTGGCCGGTGCGCGCGATGATCCGCGCCTTGAGGGCGCCGTAGCCGGGATCGGCCGCGAGGCTGATCCGGGAATCCCTGGAGCCGGGCTCCCGCATGCGGCCCCGGGCCTCAGGCCGCGGGCAGGGCGGCGAGGCGCTCGGCCGCCGCGCGGGCGGCCGCCTCGACGCGCATCCGCTCCTCGGCGCTGAGCAGTCGGGCCGGGTCGAGGACGTGGACGAGACGGCCGCCGCGCTCGATCGCGGCGGCGACGCATCCGTTCAGGCTCCGGTCCGGGTCGACCGGCCGGAACGCCTCCGCGGCCACGCCGACGAGGTCGGTCACACGGTCCACGAGGTAGGCGAGGTCCCGGTCACGGCCGAGCACGATGTGGGCGTGCAGGCCCGGCTCAGGCGTCGCGCCGCGCAGGCCGAGGAGCTGGGCGAGGTCCACCACCGGCACCGCCTCGCCGCCGAGATTGAGGAAGCCCGCGAGCCAGGCCCCGCTGGCCGGCGGCCGGAACAGGTCGGGGAGCGGCAGGATCTCCCCCGCGGCCGCGCGCGGCAGGGCGCAGGGCGTGCCGGCCACGTCGATGAGGAGGTAGGCGCCGCTGGCATCGGGTGAGGGGAGGGTCAACGGGGCTCCGGCGCGGGAGAGGTCGGCAAGGTCAGACGGGCGAGATAGGTCGCGCCGCCGGGCTGCGCAATTCGACGACCGGCCCCGGGCGGAACTTGCCCGAGAGGATAGGGTTCCTCCGAGGGGCCGGCCGCGACGGTCGCCCCAGGATGTGCCACGCCCCGCACCCGGAGTCCGTTCCGATGACCAAGACGACGCTGCTGCTCGCCGCCTCGCTGAGCCTGCTGGCGGGCTCCGCCCTCGCGCAGGGCGGCTCGCCCTACAATGCCTCGGGCTCCCAGGCCGGCGGTCCGCTCGGCGGAATGGAGCGCCGCTCGGGCGCCCCGGGCGGCACGCCCGCGATGGCACCGGGGGCCGCGGACCCCTCCATGGCGCCCGCGCCGCGCAAGCGGACGGTGAAGACGCGCCGGAGCCACCGGCACCGGTAGGCCGCGACCCGCCTCGCGCCGCAGCGCGGCGCGAGGCGCCTGTTGCTGCAGCGCGATGGCCGTTAAGGATCCGCTAACCATGCGCGCGACAGACCGGCCCTGCAACGGGGACGGGCATGACACCGGGTATGGCACCGGGTTACGAGATCGCGCTCTGGCTCGAAGGGCTGGGCCTTGCCGGCCTCGCGGTCGGGATCTGGCGCTTGCGCGTCGAGGAAGCTGCGCGGGTTCGCGCCCTGAGAAGCGTCCTGCGTTCTGGACCGGACCCGCGCATCGTGCCGAGCCCTCGTCCACGGGCCGACCGGACCCGGATGGTCCTTCGCACCGTCGAACCGTCCTGCCCTGGCGGGCGCGTCGAAACCGTTCCGAGTGCGGCGGCCCACGCCCTGGCGCGCGCCTTCATGCGCGAGGCCTAAAACGCCCCGATCAGCGCAGCATCGCGTCGAGGCCGCTGCCGCAGAGCACCACGAGAGTCAGTGTCACGAGGAACTTCAGGTCTTCGATTCTGCTCATGACCGGCTCTGGCGTCTCGAATTGGGCCGCGTTCTCTCGGCGACGTTTAACGATCGCGCATTGCGGGGCTTTTGCGCGAGTCCTTTCATCGTCCGTTAAGATCTGCGGCGCGGTTTCCACATTTCGCCGTTAACGAAACGTGAATGCGTTATGATCCACCCGACGCAATATTAACCGTGCGCGGCCGCACGCCGGGATGCCGGCGGGAGCCCTTCGGGCATCGCCGCGTTGTGGGAGCGCCGCCCGCGGGCGGCTTCAGGGAGACCGCCCGATGCGCAACCTGCTGCTTCTCGTCATCCTCGTGGGCGCGGGCTTCGTGCTCGTGGGCATGTACGTCGCACCGAACCAGCCCGAGTTGCGGACGTGGTACCGCGACAACGCCTGCCAGCACCTCGACAAGATCAGCCCCGAGATCTGCGCGCCGATCCGCCGGGCGGACGGCGCCCGTCTCTGACAGTGCCCGCGCTCCGCCAGGCGCTCGACTGGACCTTCCGCAGCCGCGTCGACGGGCGGATCACGGTCGGACAATGGCCGAACCTGCCGCTCTGGCTGTTCATCGGCCTCACGGCGGTCGGGTTCGCGCTCGATCCGGCCGGTACGCTCGGCCGCGCGGCGCGAGCGGGCGCCCTGCTCTGCCTCGCTTGGTGGGCGCTCGACGAGGTGGTGCGCGGGGTCAACCCGTGGCGGCGCTTCCTCGGGGCCGCCGTGCTCGTGGGCATGGCGGTGTCGTGGGGGCTGCGAGGGTTCGCGGTCTGAGGCGGCCGGCGCGCCCGCAGCCCGCCTCCCTCACAGATCCGCCGAGCGCCGGGACAGCTCAGCCCGCAATTGCCGGGCGATGTCCTGGAGCGCGGCGTCGCGGCGGATGCGGGGACGCGGCAGGCCGATCCGGACCTCCGCGGCGATGCGGCCCGGGGGACCGGCGATCACCACGACGCGGTCGGCGATGGTCACCGCCTCGTCGATGTCGTGGGTGACGAACAGCACCGTCTTGGCCGTCTCCTGGGTGATGCGCTGCAACTCGTCCTGCAGCCCCTCGCGGGTGAAGCTGTCGAGCGCCGAGAAGGGCTCGTCCATCAGCAGCACGTCGGGCTCGACCGCGAGCGCCCGCGCGATCGCGACGCGCTGGCGCTGGCCGCCGGAGAGCTGGTGCGGCCAGCGATCCCCGAAATCGGCGAGGCCGACCAGCGCCAGCATCGCGTGTGCCCGCGCCCGGCGCTGCGCCCGCGACAGGCCCGAGCCTTCGAGGCCGAAGGCGACGTTGTCGATCACCCGGCGCCAGGGCAGCAGGCGCGCGTCCTGGAACACCATCGCCATCGGCGTGCGGCAATCGGGCCGGGCGTGGATCTCCACCGTGCCGCCGCTCGGGCGGCTCAGATCCATCAGCACCCGCAAGAGGGTCGACTTGCCGACGCCGGACTCGCCCACGATGACCAGAACCTCGCCGCGCACCACGCCGAGGTCGAGGGCATCGAGGACGACGTTGCGGCGCTCGCCCGTGCCGTAGACGAGGCTGAGGCCCCGGATGTCGATGATGGTGTCCGGCATCTCAGGCCCGCCAGCGCAGGAGCCAGCCCTGGAGGGCGACGAAGGCGGAATCGAACAGGCCGTAGAGCCCGGCCATGGTCAGCATGTAGACCACCACGATGTCCGTGGAGAGGAGCGAGGAGGCCTGCATCATGCGCTGGCCGACGCCCGGCACGCCGAAGATCTCGGCGGCCACCACCGCCATCCAGGCCTGGCCGAGCGCGGTGCGCAGGCCGACCAGGATGCCGGGGGTCGCGGCGGGCAGCAGGATCTTGACGAGGCGCTGGAGAGGGCCGCGGAAGCCGAAGGCCTGTGCCACCTCGACGAGGTCGCGGTCGACGCCCCGCACCGCGCCCTGGGTTGCGAAGAACACGATCCAGAACACGCCCACCGCGATGATGAACACCGCAGCCGACGGCTCGACGCCGAACCAGATGATCGCGAAGGGCACCCAGGCCAGCCCCGGGATCGGGCGGAGCAGCCGCACCACCCAGGCGGTCGCCGCCTCGAAGCCGCGCGACATGCCGGCCACCAGCCCGAGACCGATCCCGGCGCCCGCGCCGCAGGCCAGCCCCGCCACGTAGTGGCTGAGGCTCGACAGCACCGCCGCCGTCCAGACGCCGAGTGCGATCTCGCGCCCGAAGGCGGCGGGGATCGTGCTCGGCGGCGGCAGGAAGGCCGGATTGATCAGGCCGAGCCGGGGCGCGGCCTCCCAGATGCCGAGGAAGACCGCCAGCCCCGCCGCGGCGAGCAGCGTCGCGCGGAAGCGTGTCATCGTGCCGGCTGCGCCGCCTTCTCGTAGTAGGAGGGGACGAACAGGCCGTCGACCGGAACCGCCTTGTCGAGGGTGCCGATGCTGACCTGATAATCCTGCATCGCCTTCGTGGCCTCCACGATCACCCGCGGGTCGGCGGTGAACTTGGCGGCCGGCGAGGTGATGGCCCGGCGGATGGTGGCGACGTCGGTGATGCCCTTGCCGAGCGCCTGCTCGACGGCCGGCGCCGCGCGGTCGGGATCGGTCTTGAGGGTCTGGGTCGCCTTGACCAGCGCGTCCACGAGGCCCTGCACCGCGGCCGGGTTCTTGTCCGCGAAGGCGCCCGAGACGGCCACCACCGTGCCCGGCTGGTCGGGGAACATCTCGGCGCCCGTGGCGATCAGCTTGATCGCCGGGTTGCGCTCCTGGACGATGGTCAGCGCCGGCTCGCGGATCGAGGCGCCGTCGACCGCGCCGGCGAGCAGGGCCTGCTGGGTCGCGTCGATGCCCATGGCGACGACCTGCACGTCCGCCTTGTCGGCCTTGGCGGCCTGCCAGAGCCAGTGCTGGAGCGTGGTGTTGGGCACCGAGCCCGGCGGCTGGGTGGCGAGCCGGGCCGGGCGGTTCTCCTTGGCCTTGAACTGGCGCAGCGCCTCGGCCTTGTCGGGGGCGGCGGCGAAGTAGGGGGCGAGCTTGGGGCCGGCCACGAACACCATCTCCTCGATCGCCGTGGCGGCGACCACCCGCACGTCGATGCCCTTCGAGCGGGCGACCGCGAGCGGCGCGATGCCCGCGACGTAGACGTCGATGGTGCCCGACGCCAGCGCCTGGATCATGTTCGGCCCGGACTCGAAGGTGGTGAAGGCGGGGGTCAGCCCCGCCTGCTTCAGCCCGCCCTCGCGGTCGGCGACGAAGACCGGCGCGGCGCCGATCACCGGGATCACGCCGATGCGGACCGGGACGGCGCTCTGCGCGAGCGCTTGGGTGCCGAATTGGGCGGAGAGGAGGGCGGCCGCGGCGAGCGTGGCCAGGGCGGTGAGCGCCGAGCGCATGGGCGGGGTCCGTTCGTGAGGTTTGCGCGCGCCATGCCACAGGCGGGGCCGGCTGCAAACCGCAGAGGCCCGAAAACAGGGCGGCGATCAACCGGCCCGATCAACAAATCGGGATTTCACAACAAAATCCGCCCCCGCGCACGGGGATCACTATCGATACGGAGAGCCTTCTTCTACGTGGTCGGTCCAAATCAGATCTCTCTTCCCGGCATGCTCACCATGATCAGTCTCGCCTGCATCGCTGGCGGCGTGGGTCTCGCCGCCTTGTCGCTGCGCCGCCCGGACCGCGCCGCCAGCCTGGAGCGCTGGAGCGGCATCTGTCTGCTGACCGGGCTCGGCCTGCTCGGCTTCGCCCTGCACGCCAGCCGCTGAGCCCGGAAGAGGGGGGACGCCCCACGCGTGGGAACGCCCTGGGGTGCGACCCGTTGTCAGGCGGCTGCGGGATTCCGGTCCCGCGACGAACCCGGCCCCGGAGCGAAAAGGAGTTCCGCCATGAGCCTTCTCGGAAGCATCGTCAGCAAGATCCTGCACCCGTTCGGCGGCGGCAGCGCGGAGGCCGCCCCCTCGGAGTCGAGCAACCCGACCTCGACCGCGACCACGGGCAGCACCGGTTCGGGCGGCGCCGCGGCCCCGGCCGGCGGGGGCGGAAAGGTCGATGTCGAGCAGGTGCTCAACGACATGGCCGCCAAGAACCCGCAGCAGCTGAACTGGCGCACCTCGATCGTGGACCTGATGAAGCTCCTCGACCTCGATTCGAGCCTCACCGCCCGCAAGCAGCTCGCCGACGAGCTGCACTACACCGGCGACAAGGACGACTCGGCCACGATGAACGTCTGGCTGCACAAGCAGGTGATCAAGAAGCTCGAGGAGAACGGCGGCAAGGTGCCGGCCGACCTGAAGGATTGATCCTTCTTGGACAGTCACCGCCCGCGCCGATGAGGGCGCGGGTCCCCTCTCCCGCGCGGGAGAGGGGGCGCGCTTCAGGCCCGGCTCTCCGCTGAGGTCGGCGCCAGGACCGCCCGATGTTTACGCCGCCAGCGCCGGCTTCGCGTGGCGGGCGTAGAGGAACTCCAGCACCTCCGCCCGGCAATGGACGTAGGTCTGGTCCTCGACGAGCTCCAGCCGGCGCCGCGGCCGGGCGAGCGGCACGGGCAGGATCTCGCCGATCGTGGCCGAGGGCCCGTTCGTCATCATCACGATGCGGTCCGAGAGCAGCACCGCCTCGTCCACGTCGTGGGTGATCATGATGACGGTGTTCCTGAGCCGCACCTGGATCTCCATGAGCTGATCCTGGAGATGCGCCCGGGTCAGCGCGTCGAGCGCGCCGAAGGGCTCGTCCATCAGCAGCACGGTCGGCTCCATGGCGAGCGCCCGGGCGATGCCGACGCGCTGCTTCATGCCGCCCGAGATCTCGTTCGGGCGCTTCTCGGCCGCGTGCATCATGTTGACCAGCGCGAGATTGTGCTCGACCCAGGCCGCCCGCTCCGCGCGCGACTTCTTCCTGGCCAGCACCTTGTCGACGGCGAGCGCCACGTTCTCGCGCACGGTGAGCCAGGGCAGGAGCGAGTGGTTCTGGAACACCACCGCCCGCTCGGGGCCCGGGCTCGACACCTCCTTGCCGTCGAGCAGCACGCAGCCGGTCGAGGCCTTGAGCAGGCCCGCCACGATGTTGAGCACCGTGGACTTGCCGCAGCCCGAATGCCCGATGATCGAAACGAACTCGCCCTTGTCGAGCTTGAGGTTCACGTCGCGCAGAACCTCGGTCGTCTTGCCGCCCCGGGTGAAGCTGATGCCGACCTGCGAGAGGTCGAGATGTGCGGTTGCCATGTCTGGCCCTCCCTCAGGCCGCGCTGGTGCCGCGGGTGACGAGGCTGCCTGCCGCCGCCACCAGCCGGTCGAGGATGAAGCCGATCACGCCGACATAGACGAGCGCGACGATGATCTCGGAGATGTGCGACGAGTTCCAGGCGTCCCAGATGAAGAAGCCGATGCCGACGCCGCCGATCAGCATCTCGGCCGCCACGATCGCGAGCCAGGACAGGCCGACGCCGATGCGGAGCCCCGTGAAGATGTAGGGGGCCGCGGACGGCAGCATCACCTTGAGGAAGAACTCGGCCGGGTTCAGCCGGATGACGGCGGCGACGTTGCGGTAATCCTGCGGGATGTTGCGGATGCCGACCGCGGTGTTGATGATGATCGGCCAGATCGAGGTGATGAAGATCACGAAGATCGCCGAGGGCTGGCCGTCCCGGAATGCGGCGAGCGAGAGCGGCAGCCAGGCGAGCGGCGGGATCGTGCGCAGCACCTGGAAGATCGGGTCGAGGCCGCGCATCGCCCACTCGGACTGTCCGACGAGCGTACCCAGCATCACGCCCGCGACGACCGCGAGGCAGAAGCCGAGCGCGACGCGCTGGAGGCTGGCGGTGATGTGCCAGAACAGCCCCTTGTCGGTGCCGCCGTTGTCGAAGAACGGGTCCGAGATGATGGGCCAGGCCTCCGAGAGCACCCGCGAGGGCGGGGGCAGGCCGGCGGTCGGGCGTGAGCAGGCGACCTCCCAGAACAGCAGGAAGGCGGCCAGCACCACGAGCGGCGGAATCACCCGGGCGCCGAGCGCCCGGAGATCCTTGCCCGTGATCCGGGGCAGGCGGCGGGACTTGACCGCGGCACTGTCGCGCGCGGCCGTGCCCAGGGTGGCGGAGGTGGCGGCCATCAGGCGATCCTCTTGATGCCGAGCCCGGCGAGGTAGGCGGCGGGGTCCGCGGGGTCGAAGACCTTGCCGTCGAAGAAGGTCTCCTTGCCGCGGGAGGTCGAGGTCGGGATGTCGGTGACGCCGAGCGCCTTGGCGGCCTCGCGCCAGATGTCCTCGCGGTTCACCTTGGCGATGAGCGCCTTGGTGTCGGTGGTCGCCTCGAACTTGCCCCAGCGGATGTCCTCGGTGAGGAACCAGAGGTCGTGGGACTGGAACGGGTAGGAGGCGTGGTCGCGCCAGAACTTCATCACGAAGGGGCTGTTCTCGACCACGCGCCCGTCGCCGTAATCGATCGTGCCCTTGATGCGGCCGGCCACGTCCGCCACCGGGACGTTCATCCACTGGCGCTTGGCGGCGATCTGCGCGACCTCGTCCTTGTTCTCGGGCCGGTCGCACCAGGCTTGCGCCTCCAGCACCGCCATGGTCAGGGCCTTCGTGGCGTTCGGGTACTTCTCGACGAAGGCGGCGCGGAGCGCGAAGGCCTTCTCGGGATGGTCCTTCCAGAGCTCGCCGGTGGTGAGCGCGGTGTAGCCCAGCCCCTGCTGCACGAGCTGCGCGTTCCAGGGCTCGCCGACGCAGAAGGCGTCCATCGTGCCGACCTTCATGTTCGCCACCATCTGGGGCGGGGGCACCACGATGGTCTCGATGTCCTTGTCGGGGTCGATGCCGCCGGCCGCGAGCCAGTAGCGGATCCAGAGGTCGTGGGTGCCGCCCGGGAAGGTCATGGCGGCCTTCACGGACTTGCCGGCGGCCTTCTTCTTCTCGGTGGCGGCGCGGAAGACCTTGGAGTCGAGCGCGACCTTGGCGTCGAGATACTCCTTGGCGACCGAGATGCACTGGCCGTTGGTGTTGAGCCGCGCCAGGATGTGCATCGGCACCGGCACGTTGTTCTGCGTCACCTTGCCGGCCGAGATCAGGTAGGGCATCGGCGTGAGGATATGGGCGCCGTCGATGCCGTTGCCCTCGGAGCCGAGCACGAGGTTGTCGCGGGTCGTGCCCCAGGAGGCCTGCTTCAGCACCTCGACGTCGGGCATGCCGTGCTTGGCGAAGAACCCCTTCTCCTTGGCGACGAAGAGCGGGCTCGCGTCGGTGAGCGCGATGAAGCCGAGCTTGGCCCCCTTCACCTCCGGCCCCGCGCCCTGCGCGAAGGCGCCGCCGGGGAGCGCCAGCCGCGCGGCGGCCGTCAGCGACAGGGCGGCGGCCACGCCCTTGAGGATGCTGCGCCGGGTCTTCGACTCGCCGTTCTGCATGTATCTGCCTCGAGAAACAGGAATTGCCGGCCGCCGACCCGCGCAGCGATGCACACCGCCGGCCGCGGCCCTGAGGCGCGGGACGGGAGGGATCGCGACAGCGGCGTTGCTGGCGGAGGGCGGTGCCGTCGCCTTTGACGGACACGGGGTCGTGAGCAGGTTCCGTGCCAACCGAGGTTTGCGTCCCGCCTCGCGCACGCGCGCGGACGGCCGGCCGAGCCGCCCGCAACCGGATTGTGCGCGCCTGAAAAAGCGGCACTTCGCGTCGCGAACGGCCCCCTTCCGGCGCCGCGCGCCCGGCGCATGGGCAGATCCGGTGCGGACACACGGTGGGGGAGGTCCGATGCGGCGGACTCGGCGCGCCCTGCGACGTCGCCCGCGGCGGTCGTCCCGACTCCATCGCGCCGCGAAATAGTGCCGGACCGCTGGGCAAACGGGGGCGGCTGCACTAGGGCGGGCGCGTCCTCAGTTCAGGCCGCGTCCCATGCTCCAGACCGCACCCGTCCCGCCGACCTCGGCCCGCCGCATCCTCACGGCGAGCTTCGTCGGCACGGCGATCGAGTTCTACGACTTCTACATCTACGCCACCGCCGCCGCCCTGGTGATCGGGCCGGTCTTCTTCCCGCCGGGCGAGCCCGGCGTGCAGCTGCTCGCAGCGTTCGCCACCTTCGCGATCGCCTTCCTGGCGCGCCCGATCGGCGCGGCGCTCTTCGGGCATTTCGGCGACCGCATCGGCCGCAAGGCGACGCTCGTCGCCTCGCTGATGATCATGGGCCTCTCGACGGTGCTGATCGGCTGCCTGCCGACCTACGCCACCGCGGGCTGGCTCGCGCCCGCAGCGCTGTGCATCCTGCGCTTCGGCCAGGGGCTCGGCTTCGGCGGCGAGTGGGGCGGGGCGGCGCTCCTGGCGGTGGAGAACGCGCCGCCGGGCAAACGGGCCTGGTACGGCATCTTCCCGCAGCTCGGCGCACCGGTCGGCTTCATCCTGGCCAATACCTGCTTCCTGGCGCTGAGCTTCGGGCTGAGCCCCGAGGCCTTCCAGAGCTGGGGCTGGCGCCTGCCGTTCCTGGCCTCGGCGGTGCTCGTCGGCGTCGGCCTCTACGTGCGCCTCGCGCTCACCGAGACGCCCGCCTTCAAGGCGGCGCTCGCCCGGGCCGAGCCCGAGAAGGTGCCGCTCGCCACCGTGGTCACGCAGCACACGCGGGCGATCCTGCTCGGCACCTTTGCGATGGTGGCCTGCTACGCGGTGTTCTACCTCTCGACCGTGTTCGCACTGGGCTACGGCACGGGAACCCTCGGCTACACGCGGCCAACCTTCCTGCTCTTCGAGTGCATCGCCGTCTGCTTCATGGGCCTCGGCATTCCGCTCTCGGGCTGGGCGGCAGACCGGTTCGGGCGGCGCCCCGTGGTGATGTCGGGCACCCTCTTCACGATGTTCCTCGGCCTCCTGCTCGGGCCGATGCTGGGCTCGGGCTCGTGGCCGCTGGTGCTCGGCTTCCTCTGCCTCGGCCTCTTCGCGATGGGCTGGATCTTCGGGCCGATGGGGGCGCTGCTGCCGGAGCTGTTCCCGACCCGGGTGCGCTACACGGGCGCCTCGGTGACCTACAACCTCGCGGGCATCATCGGCGCCTCGGCGGCGCCCTACTTGGCGCAGAGCCTCGTGGCGATGGGCGGCATCGCCTGGGTGGGTGCCTATCTGGGAATCGCCGCCGCGATGAGCTTCGTCGCGGTGCTGCTGATGCCCGAGACCGCGCGGCAGGCGGTGTAGCGCCGACATTTTCCCTCCCCCCTCTGCGGGGGAGGGTGGGCCGGCCGTCAGGCCGGGTCGGGAGAGGGGAACCCGGCTTCAAGAAGAGGGTGCAACCTTCATGCAGGCTAAAGCTCCATCCTGAAGCGTTCACCCCTCTCCCGACCCTCGCTCACACGAGGGCCACCCTCCCCCGCAGAGGGGGGAGGGAAATTACGAGAGGCTCAGTACGGGCGGGTGCGGTGGCTCGGCGAGCCGTAGCGGCGGCGCAGCCAGGAGACGACGCGGGGGAGCAGGAAGGCGAGCAGGAGCTTGCGCATGAGGGCCTCATCAACGGTTCGTGATGCCCGGCAATGCGCGAGGCGGGGCCTGCGTTCCCCTCAGAGTTCGAGCGCCAGCGTCACGGGCACGTGGTCGGAGGGACGCTCCCAGCCGCGGGTCTCGCGCGAGACGGTGACGGCGCGGACCGTGCCGGCCAGATCCGGCGAGACCCAGGCGTGGTCGAGGCGGCGCCCCTTGTTGGCGAGCTCCCAGTTCGGCGAGCGGTAGCTCCACCACGTGTAGATCTTCTCGGGCTCGGGCGTGAGGTGGCGCGCCGCGTCGATCCACCCGGCCTCGCCCCGCAGAATCTCCAGCGCCTCGGTCTCGACGGGGGTGTGGCTCACCACGTCGAGGAGCTGCTTGTGCGACCAGACGTCGTGCTCCAGCGGCGCCACGTTGAGGTCGCCGACGAGGATCGCCGGGCCGGCGACGCGCCGTCCGCCCCAGGCGCGGAGTTCCGCCAGGAAGTCGAGCTTGTGCGCGAATTTCGGGTTGAGGGCGCGGTCCGGCACGTCGCCGCCGGCCGGCACGTAGAAGTCGTGCAGCACGATTCCCGCCGCCGGTCCCGCCTCGCGCCCCAGCACCGCCGAGATGTGGCGCGCGTCGGGCCGCTCGCAGAAGCCCATCATCTCAGGGGTCAGGAGCGGGAAGCGCGAGAGGATCGCGACGCCGTTGTAGCCCTTCTGGCCCGAGAACACGACGTGCTCGTAGCCGGTGCCGGCGAAGGCTTTCAGCGGGAACAGCTCGTTCGGACACTTCGTCTCCTGCAGGCAGAGCACGTCGGGCCGGTTCTCGCTGAGGAAGCGCAGCACGGAATCGATGCGCAGGCGCACCGAGTTGATGTTCCAGGTGGTGACGGTGAGGCGCACGGGCGGGGCTTTCCGAGCCGGTCGGGCGGGGCCACACTCGATAGCTGATCCGGCGCGCGCCGACAGTGCATCCGGGTCGCAGGCGCGCGAATTGCCGTGCACCGGGGCGGGGAAGGCGGTATGGGCGCGCTCCGCCGTCTCCGGACGGCCGTCCTCGAGCCCGACACGCCCTTGCCCTCGCTTCGCTCCGCCTGCTTCAACGCCTACTGGGCCGCCTGGACCGCCCTGTTCCTCGTGCCCCTCGTGGCCTTCGCCGCGAGCGGCGCGCCGGCCCGGCCGATCCGCGCGGCGACCCGGCTCTGGGCGCGCGGCATCCTGTTCGGGCTGCGCGGCATCGTCGGGCTGCGCCATGTCGAGGAGGGCCGCGAGCGCATCCCGGACGGGCCCTGCCTGATCGTGGCCAACCACCAGTCCGCCTGGGAAACCCTGGCCTTCCTGATCCTGGTGCCGGACGTGGCGATCATCGCCAAGCGCGAACTCGTCGCGATCCCCGTGGTCGGCTGGTTCCTGCGCCGCTCGCCGATGATCATCATCGATCGCGCCAACGGCACACAGGCGCTGCGCACCATGATCGAGGAGAGCCGCGCGGCGGTGGCGGCAGGCCGCTCGGTGCTGATCTTCCCCGAGGGCACCCGCAGCGCCTTCGGGGCGCCGGTGCAGTTCAAGCGCGGGGCGGAGCTGCTCTACGGCAAGCTCGGCCTGCCGGTGCTGCCGGTCGCGGTCAATTCCGGGCTGTACTGGCCGAGCGGGTCGGTGAGCCGGCCTGGGACCGTGGTGGTGAGCTACCTCGCGCCGCTCGCCGCCGGCCTCTCGGCGGCCGCCTTCATGGAGGGGACGGAGCGGGCGATCGACCGGGAGCTCGACCGCTGGCGGCCGGTGGCCGCGGCCTGAGGCGGGGCAGAAGAACCCGTTTCCCACCGACCTCCGGCGGCCTGACAGACTAGGCGCCGCCCCTTTCCCGGACGCCTGGAACGCAGTGGAAGGTGATCCGGGAAAAGGGCAGCGCGATCCGAAGCGCCGCTGCCAGCCACCCTCAGGGGTTCTGCGACTGCTTGATGCGCTCGGCCATCGCCTTGTCCTCGGCGCGACCGTAATTGATGAAGAACAGCGCCCCGTCGACCGCCTTGCCCCGCTGCAGGTTCGAGAGCTGCACCGTGGTGAGGTAGCCCTGCGGGTCGGTGATCCGCCACTGCGACAGGGTCTTCATCTCGGCGTCGAAGTAGAGCTGGATCTTCGAGGTGCCGCCGAGCGTGGCGCGATCCTCCAGCGCGATGCGGATGCCGCCCGGCTCATTGACGACCTCGGTCACCGTGAGGTCGCGGGCGAGGTCGATCTTCTCCCGCAGCAGGAATTTCAGCGGCGTCTGGGCGATGAAGTAGAGGTCCTGCGTGCCGAGCTTGCGATCGCGCACCGCCACCGACTGGCCGTCGGCCACCACCTCCAGCGGCGAGGGCTGGTCGTAGTCGAAGCGCAGGCGCCCGGGCTTCACGAGGCTGAGCTTGCCGCCGATCCGGCGCCCGTCCGCGGAGATCTGCACGAAGCTGCCCGTCAGCGTGTTCAGCCCGTTGAAATAGGCGTTGGCCTGGGCGAGCACGGTGGCGGGATCCGCCTGCTCCAGCGCGGCCGGGATCGCCGCGGGCGCGCCCACGGCCGCGACCTTTTCGGACTGGGCCGGCGCCCTCGCCTCGGTGGGCCGGCCCTTGATGCTGCCGGTCTTCTCGTTGGCAGCTTTCGCCTCCTTCACCCCGTCCTTGTGCTCCTTGGCGTCCTTGCCCGCCTGGGGCTTGGGCGCCGCCTTCTTGGGCGCGGGCGCCGGAGCGGGCGGGGCCACCTCGGGCTGCGGCTCGGGGGCGGGCTGCTCCTTGCGGCCGAACAGGCTGTCGAGGAAGTTGCCGACCTGCGCCTCGGCCGGCGCGGCGGCGCCGAGCCAGGCCGCGAGGACGAGAAGCGACGCGGCGGGGCTGGTGCGGCGGCCGATCATCGTGGGGCTGTCTCCTCGTGGCGCGGGCGCCGGTGCGGGTCGTGCGGGGGCGGGCCCGCTTAGAGCCCGCCCCTGTGGCGAAGATGCGACGCGCGTCGCGGAACCGCCCGGCCGGGGTCGGGCGGAGAAGGGTCAGTCCTCGTCGTCCATCGCGGCGGCGCCGAGCGGGTGCGCCATCGCGTTGCCGATGGCGGAGCCCGCGAAATGGCTGGCATCGACCAGGATCTCGCGTTTTCCCGCGTGGTTGGCGGGGCCGACGATGCCCTCGATCTCCATCCGCTCCATCAGGGAAGCGGCGCGGTTGTAACCGATCTGCAGGCGGCGCTGGATGTAGCTGGTCGACGCCTTCTGGTCGCGCAGCACCACCTGGATCGCCTGCTCGTAGAGCTCGCCGGCCTCGCCGCCCACCGCAGCCGCGAAGGCGCCGACGTCGAAGACCGGGGCCTCCTCCTCGCGCTCCTCCGCGGCCGGGGCCGCCTTGGCGCCGCGGGAGCCCTTGGCGGGCGCCTCGTCGGGCGCATCGTCCGCCGTGACGGCGTCGAGATAGGCGGGCCGGCCCTGGCGCTTGAGGTGGGCGACCACGCTCTCGACCTCGGCATCCGAGCAGAAGGGCCCGTGCACGCGGGTGGTGCGCCCGCCGCCGGCCATGAACAGCATGTCGCCCTGGCCGAGAAGCTGCTCGGCGCCCATCTCGCCCAGGATCGTGCGCGAGTCGATCTTGCTCGTCACCTGGAAGGAGATCCGGGTCGGGAAGTTCGCCTTGATGGTGCCGGTGATCACGTCCACCGAGGGGCGCTGGGTGGCCATGATCAGGTGGATGCCCGCCGCCCGCGCCATCTGGGCGAGGCGCTGGATCGCCCCCTCGATGTCCTTGCCGGCCACCATCATCAGGTCGGCCATCTCGTCCACCACGATCACGATGTAGGGCAGCGGGCTGAGGTCCATCGCCTCCTCCTCGAACACCGCCTCGCCGGTGTGGCGGTCGAAGCCCGTCTGCACCGTGCGGGTGATGGTCTCGCCGCGCTCGCGGGCCTCCTTCATCCGGGCGTTGTAGCCGTCGATGTTGCGGACCGCGATCTTGGACATCTTCTTGTAGCGCTCCTCCATCTCGCGCACGGCCCATTTGAGGGCGATCACCGCCTTCTTGGGGTCGATGACGACGGGGGAGAGCAGGTGCGGGATGCCGTCGTAGACGGAGAGTTCCAGCATCTTCGGATCGACCATGATCAGGCGGCACTCCTCCGGCTTCATCCGGTAGAGGAGCGACAGGATCATGGTGTTGATGGCCACCGACTTGCCGGAGCCGGTGGTGCCGGCAACGAGCAGGTGCGGCATGCGGGCCAGATCCGCGATGATCGGCTCGCCGCCGATGTTCTTGCCGAGGCACAGAGCGAGCTTGTGCTTCGTCTCCACGAAGTCCGGCGCGCAGAGGAGCTCGCGCAGGTAGACCGTCTCGCGGGTCTCGTTCGGCAGCTCGATGCCGATGACGTTGCGGCCGGGCACGACCGCGACGCGGGCCGAGACCGCCGACATCGAGCGCGCGATGTCGTCCGACAGGCCGATGACGCGGGAGGACTTGGTGCCGGGGGCCGGCTCCAGCTCGTAGAGGGTGACGACCGGGCCGGGGCGCACCGCCAGGATGTCGCCGCGCACGCCGAAATCCTGGACCGTCTGCTGCAGGTTGAGGGCGTTCTGCTCCAGCACGTCGGCATCGACCTCCTCGCTGCCGCCGGGGGCCGGCAGGGCGAGGAGTTCGAGCGCGGGCAATTCGTAATCGGCGTTCGCGAAGGCCGCGACCTCGAGGTGGCGCCCGGCCGGGATCAGGTGCGGGCGCACCACGGCCGGCACGTTGACGGGGGCGGCTTGGAGCGGGCCTTGGACCAGGCCTTGGACCGGAGCGGGGAGGGGGGCCGGCTCGGCGGCCACGGCCTGCCCGGACTCCGCCGGAGAGGGGAGGGGGGCCTCCACGGCCTCGGACGCCTCGACGATCTCCTCGGCCGGCTCGGGAGCCGGGGCGGCACGGCCGCGCAGCAGGACCGGGCGCGCCGGGATCGGCACCGCGACGGGCGCGGAGCCCTCGGCCGCGACGGGCATCTGGAACGGCACCTGCACCGCGGCGGACTCGAAGGCGGGGGCCTCGGCGGGCGCCGGCTCCGGCGCGCCCGGCTGGCGAGCCGGGCGGATGGCGGCGCGGGCGGCCATCGCCGACAGGGCCGGCCGGAGGGGGCGCGGCACGGGGGCGGGCTCGATCGCGGCCGGCACGGCGGCGTCGCTCGGGCCGGCCGGGGCCGGCGTCTCCGGCCCGAAGACCAGCGTCAGGGCAGGACGCGGCGGCAGGAAGGCGGCGGCCGCGGCCTCGGCGGCGCGGGCGCTGGCATTGTCCTGCAGGTCGGCCGGGCGCGGGGGCATGTCGAAGCGCACCAGCCGGTCGAGCACGTAGACGGGCTTCGGCGGCAGCGAGCGCAGGTGCGAGATGTCGACCGGCACCGCGACGTAGGGCGCGGCCTCGTCGGCCGCAGGCTCGTTGACGGCAGGCTCGGGGGCGGCTTCGGGAGCGATCTCCGCAGCCGCCTCGGGAGCCGCCTCGGGCCGGGCGTCGAGCGCGGCCCAGGCCTCGGCGGCCGAGAAGCCGTCGTCGCTGCCGAACCAGGGCTGCACGCCCGACCAGTCGGGCAGGTCCGAGAAGTCGGCGCAGGCGGGCGTCGCGCCGGCTTCCGGCATCGCCGCGACCTCGGAGGAGGTCTCGGGCGCGAGTTCGGGGGCGAGGGCGGCCTCGGGTCCGCTCATCGCCGCGACCGGCCCGTACACCGCCTGCGGGGCCTGCGCCTCCGCCGACAGCTCGACGCTCGGGCGGGCCGGGCGCCGGTCGGGGGTGCGGAAGTAGCGCACGCCCTCCGACGCCACGAAGGGCTGGCGCCAGAGCGGCACAGGCGGGCCGGCATCGACCCGGGCCGCCGCGGCGGCGGCCTCGGCGGTGCGCTCGGCTTCCAGGCGGGCTGCCTCCTCGGCGGCGGCGCGGCGCTCGGCCTCGGCGCGCTCGATCGCGGCCTGCGCGTCCGCGCGGGCCTGCAGCGCGGCCTGGGCCTCGGCGCGGGCGCGCTCCAGCGCGGCGCGCTCGGCCTCCAGCGCCCGCTGGCGGCGCTCCTGGAGGACCGTATCGGGCGTGCGGGTAAAGCGGACGGCGGAAGGCTGGGACGCGGCGGATGCGGGTGCTGCGGCGGGTGCGCTCGTGTAGGCGTCGGCCGGCACGCCCTCGGGGGCGATCGCGGCCGGGCGGCGGGGCTGGCGCACCAGGACGCCCGGCGTCGAGGCGGCGTGGTCGATGCGGCTCTCGTGGCGCGGCGGCAGGGGCTCGAAGCCGGCGCGGTCGTCGAAGACGTGGTCGGGCCAGCCCTGCGGCTCGGCGCGGGCCGCCTCGGGCATGCCGAAGCCGCCCGCGTCGTGAGCGCCGAAACGCGGCTCCGACGCGCCGAACCGCGGCTCCGACGCGCCGAACGGTGCCATCTCGCGCGGCAGGACGCGCGGCATCGGCACCTGCGGCTCGCGGGCGAGCATGGCGTTCGGCGGGGTGGCCCAACTCTGGGCGGCAGCCTGGCCCTGACGCGGCAGGTTGTAGCCCGGATGGCGCGGGGCCCCGCCGAGGCGACGCGTCAGGCTCTGGCGCAGCGACATCAGCCGGTGCGCGAGCGCCCCGAGCGAGAGGCCCGGGCGGTCGACGCCGCGGCCGGGGCGGGAGGGATCGCGGTGTGAGTAGGGGGGCCGTCCCGATGCGCGCATGAGAGCTTCTGTTACTCGAAACAGGGCTTCCGCCCGGGGGAGGGCGGCTCGTCCCCGAGTTAGGCGCGTCGTCGTTAACAGAGGCTTGAGCCGGGACGCCGGTCCTTACCGGCCGTTGACGCGCCCCTGCCCCGCTTGAGCCAGACCCCTGCCCCGCTGGAGAGCGGGGGCGCCGTGCCTTAGATCCCCGGAAAGGTTACCCGCACGCGAGGCCAGCCCGCCGTGAACCAGGTTCCAGAGTTCCGCTCGCTCTACCGTCACGGCTTCGCGCGGGTGGCCGCCTGCACAGGCCGCAGCCACCCGGCCGAGCCGGGGCGCAACGCCGAGGCGGTGCTGGAGCTGGCCCGGACCTGCCACGACAGGGGCGCGGCGCTCGCCGTCTTTCCGGAACTCGCGCTCTCGGCCTACGCGATCGAGGACCTCTTCCTGCAGGCGACGCTGCTCGACGCGGTCGAGGACGCGGCCGGGCGGCTGATCGCGGAATCCGCGGCCTTGCGCCCCCTCCTGGTGGTCGGCGCGCCGCTGCGCTGGGGCAACCGGATCTACAACACGGCGCTCGCCATCCATCGTGGGCGGCTCCTCGGCGTGGTGCCGAAGAGCTACCTGCCGAACTACCGCGAGTTCTACGAGAAGCGCCACTTCGCCTCCGGCGCCGGGATCGCGGGCGGGAGCGTGCGGGTCGCGGGCCATGAGGCGCCCTTCGGCACCGACCTGCTGTTCGAGGCCTCCGATCTGCCCGGCTTCGTGCTCGGCATCGAGATCTGCGAGGATCTCTGGGTGCCCGACGCTCCCGGGATGCGGGCGGCGCTCGCCGGCGCCACGGTGCTGGCCAACCCCTCGGGCAGCCCGATCACGGTAGGCCGGGCGGATGCCCGCGCGCTCCTCACCCGGGCGGCCTCGATGCGGGCCTCGTGCGCCTACGTCTACGCCGCGGCGGGGCAGGGGGAATCCACCACCGATCTCGCCTGGGACGGCCAGACCTCGATCGACGAGGTGGGCGTACGGCTGGCGGAAGGCGAGCGCTTCCCGCAAACGCCGGTGGCGACCATCGCCGACATCGACCTCGATCTCCTCGCCCAGGACCGGCGCCAGGCGGGAAGCTTCGACGACAACGCCCGTGCCGGATCGACGGGCGCCCCGCCCTACCGCCGGGTCGTCTTCCGGCTCGATCCGCCGATGGAGGATCTCGGTCTCGAGCGCCGGGTCGAGCGCTTCCCCTTCGTGCCGGCCGAGGCCGACCGCCTCGCGCAGGACTGCTACGAGGCCTACAACATCCAGGTGGCGGGCCTCGCCCAGCGCCTCCAGGCGACCGGCACCAAGCGGGCGGTGATCGGCGTCTCGGGCGGCCTCGACTCGACCCACGCGCTGATCGTCATCGCCAAGGCCTTCGACCGGCTGGGCTACCCGCGCTCCGACATCCTGACCTACACCATGCCGGGCTTCGCCACCTCGGAGGGCACGAAGTCCAACGCCCACGCGCTGATGCGGTCGATGGGCTGCACGGCGGCCGAGATCGACATCCGCCCGGCCGCCAAGCAGATGCTGGCCGACATGGGCCACCCCTTCGCGCGGGGCGAGGCGGTCTACGACGTCACCTTCGAGAACGTGCAGGCGGGGCTGCGCACCGACTACCTGTTCCGGCTCGCCAACCGCCACGGCGGCATCGTGGTCGGCACCGGCGACCTCTCGGAACTGGCCCTCGGCTGGTGCACCTACGGCGTCGGCGACCAGATGAGCCACTACGCCGTGAACAGCGGCGTGCCCAAGACCCTGATCCAGCACCTGATCCGCTGGGTCATCGCCTCGGGGCAGCTCGGCGCGGAGGAGAACCGGACCCTCCAGGCGGTGCTCGACACCGAGATCTCGCCCGAACTCGTGCCGATGGACGCTGACGACACGCCCCAGAGCACGGAAGGGACGATCGGCCCCTACGCGCTGCAGGACTTCAACCTGTTCTACACGCTGCGCTACGGGTTCCGGCCCTCGAAGATCGCGTTCCTGGCGCTGCATGCCTGGGGAGATCCGGGCCGGGGCGCTTGGCCGCCGGACTTCCCCGAGGCCAAGCGCGTCGCCTACGACCTCCCCGTGATCCGGCGCTGGCTCGGTGTCTTCCTCGCGCGCTTCTTCGGCTTCAGCCAGTTCAAGCGCTCGGCGCTCCCGAACGGCCCGAAGGTCGCGGCCGGGGGCTCGCTCTCGCCGCGCGGCGACTGGCGCGCGCCCTCCGACGCCTCTGCCCGGATCTGGCTCGACGAGCTGGAGAGAAACGTCCCCGCAAACACGCCGACATAAACCCGACCGATTGTGCCATTATGAGCACGGTCAAGCTGATTCTCCGCACCGCACAACGGGGCGGGGCATCGGCTGCGATGCGGAGCATCAGCTGCGATACACGCATCGCCAGTGGGGCGGCCAAGCGGAGGACTTCCGATGCGAAGCTACAACCTGTTCCGCCTGAGGAGCGTCGAGGGGCTGTGCTGCGCGGTGCCGGAATCCTGCGCGGTTCCGGCCTTCCTCGGCGGCGGGCGCTGGACCTTCGAGGGCAAGCTCGGGACGGGGGGCGGGGCGCCGCTCGACTTCGACGGGCGGGCAGCCGACACGGCCGTGCGCTTCAACGGCTTCTACCTCTTCCAGACGGTGGACCGGCGCTACACCGCCTGAACCGCGCCCGGGTGCGGTATTGCGGGAAAGGTTTCTTAAGAGCCGCGGTGCCAGGATCGGGACCGAAACCGATCCGGAGGCGGGTGAGATGTCGGCGGAGCATCGCAACGAGGTGCGCCAGCGCGTATTCCTGAAGGGGCGCATCAGCTTCAACAACGGCGCGTCCTCGATGGACTGCATGGTCCGGGACTTCTCGGCCTCGGGCGCCCGGCTGGCGCTCAGCGAGACCGCGACGCTGCCCGCGACCTTCGACCTCTACATCCCGCAGAAGGACCGTACCTTCCGGGCCACCCTGCGCTGGCGCCGTGCGGACGGCATCGGCGTGACCTTCGCGGAGGAGGCCGCGGCCCCCGCCCCGGCTGCGCCGGCTGCGGAGACCGCCGACGCGCCCCTGACGGTGCTGCTGCGCCGGATCGCCGAACTGGAGGCCGAGAACGCGGCGCTTCGGCGGGTCCTCGCCGGCATGGCCCAGGCAGGCGGAACCGCGGCGGCCTGAGCGATACAACCTCCCTGTCCCCGTCTGCGGGGAGAGGGGTCCACGCACGCCCGAACCGAGCGTGCGGCAACCGGTTCCCGCCGCTCGCGCTTCGACGCCGAGCCGGCCTTCGCCGGCCCTACCCCTTCAGGGCCGCCCGGATCCGCTCCGCGTGCTCGGCCAGCAGGGCGTTGTCGGCCATGCCGCCCTCGTGGCGCTTCAGCGGCACGCCCTCCCGGCGCGGGATGATGTGGACGTGCAGGTGGAACACCGTCTGCCCGCCCGCCGGCTCGTTGTACTGGAAAACCGTCAGCCCGTCCGCCGCGAAGGCCGCCTTCACGGCGCGCGCCACCCGCTGCACGCTCGCGATCAGGGCGGCGAGCGCCTCCGGCTCCGCGTCGAGCAGGCCGCGCGAGGGCGCCTTCGGGATCACCAGGGTGTGGCCCTCGCCCTGGGGCATCACGTCCATGAAGGCCAGGGTGTGGTCGTCCTCGTAGACCCGGTGGGCCGGGATCTCGCCGCGCAGGATCTTGGCGAAGACGTTCTGGGGATCGTAGGCGGGCGTGGTCGCGGACATCGTTGCGGACATGGCGGCTCCGGTCGTCTCCTCGGTCGCCGCACGATGCCGAACGGCCCCTCATCCGTCCACCGCCCGCGGACGGCGCGGCGTTGGAACCTTGGCCTCTGCCGGCTCATTGCAGGCTCACCCGTATCCCGGCCGGTCCGCGTGCCGGCCCAGCCAGGACAGACCCGCATGGCCGAGAGCACCGGCGCCATCTACACCGCCGCGGGCGCCAACCTCGCCATCGCGGCGGCGAAGTTCGTGGGCGCCTTCCTCACCGGCTCGACCGCGATGCTGGCCGAGGGCGCGCACTCGTTGGTCGACACAGCGAACCAGATCCTGCTGCTGGTGGGCTTGAAGCGGGCCAAGCGCCCGGCGGACGCGCGCCACCCCTTCGGCTACGGGCGCGAGATCTACTTCTACGCCTTCGTGGTCGCGCTGATGATCTTCCTCGGCGGCGGCATCTTCGCGATCTACGAGGGTGCGGAGAAGATCATGCATCCCGAGCCGGCGGCCGACGCCACGATCCTGGGCTACCGCCTCCCGGGCTTCTGGGTGAACGTGGCGATCCTCGGCTTCGCCATCGCGGCGGAGGGCTATTCCTGCCTCGTCGCCGTGCGGGCCTTCTGGGCCGAGAAGGGGGCGCGCCCGCCGATCACCGCGATCCGCCGCAGCAAGGACCCGTCGCTGTTCACGATCCTGGTCGAGGACGTGGCGGCGCTCATCGGCCTCGTGATCGCCTTCACGGGCGTGGTGGCGGCCCATCTCCTCGACATGCCGGCCCTCGACGGCTGGGCCTCGGTGGGCATCGGCCTCGTGCTCGTCGGCATGGCGATCTTCCTGATGATCGAGACGCACGGCCTGCTGATCGGCGAGGCGGCCGACCCGGAGGTGGTGGCGCAGATCCGCGAGATCGTGCGCTCCGAGCCCGGCGTGCGCCACGTCAACGAGGTGCTGACCCAGCATCTCGGTCCCGACGACATCCTGGTGAACGTCAGCCTGGACATGGCGGACGACCTCTCGGGCGCCGAGATCGAGAGCGCGGTGACGCGCCTCGACCGGACGCTGCGGGCGCGCAACAGCGAAGTGACGCGGGTCTTCATCGAGATCCAGGACCGTCGGGCCTCGGGCCGGGGCCTGGAAGCGGCGGCCTGAGTCGCGAAGCCGCCGCTTCGGCGGGCAGGGCCGTCGCACGGGCGCCGCAGCGGGACGACGCGTCCGCGGGCGTGGTTCTTGCTGACAGGATGGGTGCGAGGGGCCTGACGGACGCGCGGGGCATCGCCATGCGCGCCCGGTCTGATACGCTGAGCCGACGTCACGAGCCCGAGAGGTGCCCCGATGGCCTACCGCCACGTCGTCGGCCCGCGAAGCTTCGCCTTCGCCGACCTCGCCACCCTGATGGCGAAGGCGACGCCGCCCCGCTCGGGCGACCGGCTCGCCGGGATCGCGGCCGAATCCGCGGAGGAGAGCTGGGCCGCGCGCTGGTGCCTCGCCGAGGTGCCCCTGCGGGAGATCCTGGCCCGGCCGCTGATCCCCTACGAGGACGACGCCGTCACCCGCCTGATCCTCGACGGGCACGACGAAGCCGCCTTCCGGGAGATCGGCCACCTCACGGTCGGCGATTTCCGCGAGTTCCTGCTCACCGCCTGCTCCGAGACGCTCGCCCGCATCGCCCCGGCGGTCACGCCCGAGATCGCCGCGGCCGTGTCGAAGATCATGCGCAACCAGGACCTGATCCTGGTCGCCCGCAAGGCCCGCGTGGTGACCCGGTTCCGCAACACGATCGGCCTGCCCGGAACGCTGGCGGTGCGGCTCCAGCCGAACCACCCGACCGACGATCCGGCCGGCATCACCGCGGCGATCCTCGACGGGCTCTCCTACGGCTGCGGCGACGCGGTGATCGGCATCAACCCGGCCTCCGACTCCGTGCAGGCATTGGGCGACCTCCTGCACCTCCTCGACGAGCTGATCCAGCGCCACGCCATCCCGACGCAATCCTGCGTGCTCACCCACGTCACCACCACGCTGGAGGCGATGGAGCGGGGCCTGCCGGTCGATCTCGTCTTCCAGTCGATCGCCGGCACGGAGGCGGCGAACGCGAGCTTCGGCGTGACGCTCGACCTGTTGAGGGAGGCCCACGACGCGATGCTCGGGCTCAAGCGCGGCAGCGTCGGCGACAACGGGATGTATTTCGAGACCGGCCAGGGCTCCTGCCTCTCGGCCGACGCCCATCACGGCATCGACCAGCAGACGCTGGAGGCCCGCGCCTACGCGGTGGCGCGTTCCTTCCGGCCGCTCCTCGTCAACACGGTGGTGGGCTTCATCGGTCCCGAATACCTCTACGACGGCAAGGAGATCATCCGGGCGGGGCTGGAGGACCATTTCTGCGGCAAGCTGATGGGCGTGCCGCTGGGGGTCGACGTCTGCTACACCAACCACGCCGAGGCCGATCAGGACGACATGGACACGCTCCTGACGCTGCTGGGGGCTGCGGGCTGCACCTACATCATGGGCGTGCCGGGCGCCGACGACGTGATGCTGAACTACCAGTCCACCGCCTTCCACGACTCGCTCTACCTGCGCGAGGTGCTGGGCCTGAGGCGCGCGCCCGAGTTCGAGGCCTGGCTCCACGCGATCGGCCTGACGGACGGGGCAGGGGCCCTCGTCGCGGGCGCGCAGAACCGCCTGCTCGCCGACGCGGCCGGGCTCGCCGCGTGAGCGAGGCGGAGATCTGGGCCCGGCTCGCCCGGCTCACCCCCGCCCGCATCGGCCTGGGCCGGGCCGGCAGCGGCCAGACCACCCGCAGCGTGCTCGCCTTCGGCCTCGCCCACGCCCAGGCGCGCGACGCGGTCCACACGCCGCTGGACGCGGAGGCGGTCCGGGCCGGCGTCGAGGCGCTGGGCCTGCCCACGCTCGGTGCCGCCTCGCGGGCGGAGGACCGCGCCACCTACCTGCGCCGGCCCGATCTCGGCCGCAGCCTCGCTCCGGAGAGCCGCGAGGCGCTGGCCGCCGCCGCGGGCGAGGCTTGCGACCTCGCCCTCGTGGTCGCGGACGGGCTCTCGGCCCGGGCGATCCACGAGAACGCCGTGCCGGTCCTCGAAGCCTTCCGGCCCCGCGCCGCGGAGGCCGACTGGCGCCTCGCGCCGGTGGTCGTCGCGGGCCAAGCCCGCGTCGCGCTGGGCGACAGCATCGGCGAGGCCCTGCGGGCACGCGCCGTCGCGGTGCTGATCGGCGAGCGGCCGGGCCTGTCCTCGCCCGACAGCCTCGGGATCTACCTGACCTACGGGCCCCGCCCCGGCCGCTCGGACGCCGAGCGCAACTGCATCTCGAACGTGCGCGCGGCCGGCCTCAGCCCCAACAAGGCGGCCTTCCGGCTCGCCTGGCTCCTCGGGCAGGCGCTCAGTCGCGGCCTCACCGGCGTGCAGCTGAAGGACGAGAGCGACCGGATGCTCGAGGCGCCGGACCGGACGGCGGCACTCCCCCAAGCTTAGCCCGGATCCTCATCGGTATTCGGAGGCCCAAGCGTGGCTGTGGCGGGGTCGCAACACCGCGAAAGCATCCCGGGTTTGCCCCGAGTGCTGCCCCGAACCGCCCCGTTCCCGCCATAAACCGGGACCACCTCAGCATCGGCGGTAAACGGCAGATTCTGCAACGCTTTACCGCGCTGTTGCGAGGGATTCCGGACAGCGTTTCAGCCCTTCGCGCATCGCCGCAAGGCGATGTGGAACGGCCGCGCGCACCCCATATCCGGGATCGTCGCCGAGTACGGACAGGGCCCGGGTCATGGACGCGCGCGTGAACGACAAGTCGAAGCTGCCGAGCCGGCACGTGACCGAGGGTCCCGACCGCGCGCCGCACCGCTCGTACCTCTACGCCATGGGCCTGACCCGCGAGCAGATCCACCAGCCGCTCGTCGGTGTCGCCTCGTGCTGGAACGAGGCCGCCCCCTGCAACATCTCGCTGATGCGCCAGGCCCAGGCCGTGAAGAAGGGCGTCGCCGCCGCCCACGGCACCCCGCGCGAGTTCTGCACCATCACGGTCACCGACGGCATCGCCATGGGCCATGCCGGCATGCGCGCCTCGCTGCCCTCGCGCGAGGTCATCGCCGACTCCGTCGAGCTGACCATGCGCGGCCACGCCTACGACGCGCTCGTGGGCTTGGCCGGCTGCGACAAGTCGCTGCCCGGCATGATGATGGCGATGGTGCGCCTCAACGTGCCGTCGATCTTCATCTACGGCGGCTCGATCCTGCCCGGCTCCTTCCGGGGCCGGCCGGTCACCGTGCAGGACCTGTTCGAGGCGGTCGGCAAGGTCGCGGTCGGCGACATGAGCCTGGAGGATCTGGACGAGCTGGAGCAGGTCGCCTGCCCGTCGGCCGGCGCCTGCGGCGCGCAGTTCACGGCCAACACCATGGCGACCGTCTCCGAGGCGATCGGCCTCGCGCTGCCCTACTCGGCCGGCGCCCCGGCGCCCTACGAGATCCGCGACAAGTTCTGCGCGGCGGCCGGCGAGAAGGTCATGGAGCTCATCGCCAAGAACATCCGCCCGCGCGACATCGTCACCCGCAAGGCGCTGGAGAACGCCGCCGCCACCGTCGCGGCGTCCGGCGGCTCGACCAACGCGGCGCTCCACCTGCCGGCGATCGCCCACGAGTGCGGCATCGAATTCACCCTGTTCGACGTGGCCGAGATCTTCCGGCGCACGCCCTACATCGCCGACCTCAAGCCCGGTGGGCGCTACGTCGCCAAGGACATGTTCGAGGTCGGCGGCATCCCACTCCTGATGAAGACGCTCCTCGACCACGGCTACCTCCACGGCGACTGCCTGACGGTGACCGGCCGCACCATCGCGGAGAACCTCGAGAAGGTGGCCTGGAACCCGGACCAGGACGTGGTCCGCCCGGCCAACGCCCCGATCACCCCGACCGGCGGCGTCGTCGGCCTGCGGGGCAACCTCGCCCCCGAGGGCGCGATCGTGAAGGTCGCGGGCATGCCGGCGGAAAAACAGGTCTTCACCGGCCCCGCCCGCGTGTTCGATGGCGAGGAGGCCTGCTTCCAGGCGGTGCAGAACCGGACCTACAAGGAGGGCGAGGTTCTGGTGATCCGCTACGAGGGCCCCCGCGGCGGCCCCGGCATGCGCGAGATGCTCTCCACCACGGCCGCCCTCTACGGCCAGGGCATGGGCGACAAGGTCGCGCTGATCACGGACGGGCGCTTCTCGGGCGCAACCCGTGGCTTCTGCGTCGGCCATGTCGGGCCCGAGGCCGCAGTCGGCGGCCCGATCGGCCTGATCCGTGATGGCGACCTGATCACGCTGGACGCGATCAAGGGTACGCTCGACGTCGCACTGTCAGACGACGAGCTGGCCGAGCGCCGCAAGGCCTGGGCGCCGCGCCCGAACACTGCGACCTCCGGCTACCTCTGGAAATACGCGCAGGGCGTCGGCCCGGCGGTGACCGGCGCCGTGACCCATCCGGGCGGCGCCAAGGAGACGCAGACCTATGCGGACGTCTAGGTCCGACCTCAGCCGGACTGCGTGGCCGGTCGAGGCCGATCCGTGTCGGCCTCGGGCACTTGAGATGCTGCGCATGCTCGGTTTCGCGGGGCTCGCGGCAGCGATGACGCTCGCCTCCGTTCCGGCCCCGCGCGCGCTCGACGCGGCAGCGCGCACCCCCGTGGCGGAGAAGACCTACCGCTCGGCCAAGGACGCGCTGCGCGCGGGCGTGCGCGAGTACAACGCGGGCGACAAGGAGGGCGCCGCGCGCGCCCTCGAATACGCCGCCGGCCAGGGCCACGCGCTGGCCCTGTGGAAGCTCGGCCGCATGTACGCGGACGGGGACGGCGTGCCCCACGACGACCTCAAGGCCTTCGAGTACTTCTCGCGCATCGCGGATGCCGGCACCGACGACGCGCCGGACGCGCAGATCGCCGGCGTGACCGCGAGCGCCTTCAACGCGCTCGGCGCCTACTTCCTCGACGGGATCAAGGGCACCTACGTGCGCCCGAACCCGACGCGGGCCTACGACATGTTCAACTACGCGGCGTCCTATTTCGGCGACCCGAACGCGCAGTACAACCTCGCCCGGCTCTACCTCGACGGGACCGGCGTCGATGCCGATGCCCGCCAGGCGGCGCGCTGGTTCAACCTCGCGGCCGAGAAGGGACACCACCCGGCCCAGGCACTCTTGGGCGACATCCTGGTCAACGGGATGGGCGGCGTGCCGGTGCAACGGGTGCGCGGCCTGATGTGGCTGGCGCTCGCCCGCGAGGGCGCGCAGGGGCGCAAGGACGAGTGGATCGTCACGCTCTACGAGAAGAACTGGGCGGCCGCGAGCGAGGACGACCGCGCCGACGCGCAGGCCCAGATGCAGACCGTGGGCTCGATCAAGCGGAGGCGGTGAAGACCGCCTTCCGCATCGAGGGGCCGGATCAGGCGTAGTCCACGCCCGAGAAGGTCAGCCCGCAGGCCGGGGCCAGCGGGCCGCAGCGGTGCTTGGCCTTCGTGGCCAGGATCTCGGCGACGTCGTCGCCCGTGAGGCGGCGCGAGCCCGCCAGCATCAGCGTGCCGACCATCGCCCGCACCTGATGGTGCAGGAAGGAGCGCGCGGCCGTCGCCACCACGATCTCGTCGAACAGGCCGAAGCGCACCCGCGCCACGTCGAGCTGCTCCAGCGTGCGCACGGGGCTGTTGGCCTGGCACTCCGCCGCGCGGAAGGCCGAGAAGTCGTGCCGGCCCAGAAGCCGCTGGGCGGCCGCGTGCATCAGCTCCGCGTCGAGCGCCCAGGGCACCTGCCAGACATGGGCGCGGGTCAGCGCCGCGGGGCTGCGCCGGTTGAGGATGCGGTAGCGGTAGTGCCGCCGGATGGCCGAGTGCCGCGCGTCGAACGTCTCCGGCACGATCTCGGCCGAGAGCACCGCCACGGGCTGCGGACGGAGGTGGGCGTTCAGCGCGTCCCGCACGGTGTCGGTGCGCCACTCCTTGGCGAGGTCGAGATGCGCCACCTGCCCGATCGCGTGCACCCCCGCATCGGTGCGCCCGGCGCAGGTGAGCCGCACGGCCTCGCCCGAGAAGCGCAGCACCGCCGCCTCAACGGCCGCCTGCACGGTCGGGTCCTCCGCCTGCCGCTGCCAGCCGCAGAAGGGCGCGCCGTCGTACTCGATGACGAGCTTGTAGCGGGGCATGTCAGCCCGCGAACCGCGCGCCGGGCTCCAGCCGCGCCCCGCGCAGAAACTCGGCGCCGCTGGCGACCCCGCCCTTGCCGGCGCGACGCAGTTCGAGCAGGCGCACCGCGCCCGTGCCGCAGGCCACGGTGCAGTCGCCGTCGAGGAGCGTCCCGGGCGCGCCGGAGCCGGCCTCGGGGAGCGCCCTCAGCACCTTCACGCGCTCCGGTCCCTTACCGAGATCCGCCTCGAAGAAGGCGCCGGGAAAGGGCGACAGGCCGTTGACCTGCCGGGCGACCGCTTCCGCCGCCTGCGACCAGTCGATCCGCGCCTCATCGTTCGTGATCTTGTGGGCGTAGACGACGCCCTCCTCCGGCTGGGGCACGAAGGCGAGGTCGCCCGCCTCCAGTTGCCGGAGTGCCCGCGCCATCAGGTCGGCGCCCAAGGGCATCAGGGCATCGTGCAGCTCGCCCGCGGTGAGGCCCGGGGTGATCGGCACCCGCGCCTCCAGCGCCACCGGTCCGGTATCGAGCCCGGCCTCCATGCGCATCACGCCGACGCCGCTCTCGGGGTCGCCCGCCATCACGGCGCGCTGGATCGGGGCGGCGCCGCGCCAGCGCGGCAGCAGCGAGCCGTGCAGGTTGAGGCAGCCGTGGCGGGGCAGGGCGAGGATCGCGGGCGGCAGGAGCATGCCGTAGGCGACGACGACCGCCACGTCCGCGCCGTGGGCCGCGAAGGTCTCGGCGGCCTCAGGCCCCTTCAGGCTCGCGGGGGTCAGCACCGGCACGCCGAGCCGGTCGGCGAGCGCGTGGACGGGGGAGGGGCGCAAGCTCATGCCGCGACCCGCCTTGGCGGGCGCGCGGGTGTAGACGGCGGCGACCGCGTGGCCGTCCTCGGCGATCCGCGCCAGCGTCGGCACCGCGAAGTCCGGGGTGCCCATGAAGACGACGCGCATCCCGGTGGCCTCAGGCGGCGTCGCGCTTGGCCGCCTTGGCGAACTTCTTCATCACCCGGTCGCGCTTCAGCTTCGAGATGTGGTCGATGAACAGCACGCCGTTGAGGTGATCGATCTCGTGCTGCAGGCAGGTGGCGAGCAGGCCGTCGGCCTCGATCTCCTGCTCCTTGCCGTCGAGATCGCGGAAGCGCACGCGCACGCGGTCGGGCCGGGTCACCTCGGCGTAGTAGTCAGGGATCGACAGGCAGCCCTCGTCGTAGACGCGCGTCTCCTCCGATTCCCAGGTGATCACCGGATCGAGGAAGACCTGCGGGCGGCGGACATTCTCCTCCTTCGAGGTGTCGATGGTGACGATGCGCTTCTGGACGCCGATCTGGATCCCGGCGAGCCCGACGCCGGGCGCGTCGTACATCGTCTCCAGCATGTCGTCGGCGAGCTTTCGGATCTCGCTGGTGACGGGGCCGACCGGCTCGGAGACGAGGCGCAGGCGCGAATCCGGCAGGATGACGAGGGGAAGGATGGCCATGGCTCGATCGGGGCGGGGCGCGCGGGCGTCTGAGGAAGCGTTTCGAATAGGGTGGGGCGCAGTGCCGGTCAAATGACGGGCACAGAACGCCCTCAGAACGCCGTGCGGCTGCGGATCGCCGCCATGAGGGTGCCCTCGTCCAGGTAGTCGAGCTCGCCGCCCACCGGCACGCCGTGGGCGAGGCGGGTGACCTTCAGGTCGAGGCGCCGGATCGACTCGGTGACGTAGTGGGCGGTGGTCTGGCCGTCGACCGTGGCGTTCAAGGCCAAGATGATCTCCTTGACCGCCGGGTCGCTCGCCCGCTCGACGAGGCTCGCGATGTTGAGGTGTTCCGGCCGCACGCCGTCGAGCGCCGAGAGCACGCCGCCGAGCACGTGGTAGCGCGCCTGGACCGCGCCCGAGCGCTCCAGCGCCCAGAGGTCGGAGACGTCCTCCACCACCACGAGCGTCGAGGGATCGCGGGCGGCATCGCGGCAGATCGTGCAGGGGTCGCTGGTATCGACGTTGCCGCAGGCGTGGCAGACCACGATGCGCTCGGCCGCAACCCGCATGGCGTCGGCGAGGGGGCCGAGCAGCGTGTCGCGCTTCTTGATGAGCTGCAGCGCGGCGCGGCGTGCAGAGCGGGGCCCGAGCCCCGGCATCCGGGCGAGAAGCTGGATCAGGCGCTCGATCTCCGGACCGGCGACGGCTTGCGGCATCGGGGACTCTCGTGTCGGGGCAGGCCGATTCCGGCGGGCGGCGCGCCCGCCATAGCGGGGCGGGGGGCCGGCCGAAAGGGTGGTCTGCTGGGTTACAATATAGGGGTTCCGTCGCCCCCGCGCCCGCCCGTGCGACCATCGTTCAGGATACAGACAGGCGGTCGGCTCCAGTCACGCGCGGCGGCCCGGCTCTGCCGGCCGCGCTCCGAACTCTGGGGCCGTGGGGCGGACCTACGCCCAAAGTTCGGATTGACCGGGCGGCTCGTGCCGCCCGACCAAGGCAGGGTCGGGAGCGGAGAACCAGCGTGCGGCGGTCCTGAACGACCGCACGGACGCTCCCCAAGGCCACGGGCAAGCCGGGGCCGGAACCAAAGCGCGAACAGGGGCTCGGGAGTGACGATCGTGACCAATATCGGTGAGTTCAACGCGGGCCACGGTGCCGAGGCCATCGGCCTTCGCGATCTGAAGGCCGTCCACTGGAACCTCGAGGCGCCGCGCCTCTACGAGGAGGCCCTGTCGCGCAAGGAAGGGCAGCTCGCCCGCGGCGGCGCCCTGGTGGCGACCACGGGCAGCCATACGGGCCGCTCGCCCAAGGACAAGTTCGTGGTGCGCGACGCGGCCACGGAGAACGAGATCTGGTGGGACAACAACGGCGCGATCACGCCGGAGCAGTTCGAGACCCTCTACCAGGACTTCCTGAAGCACGCCGAGGGCCGGGAACTCTTCGCCCAGGACCTCTACGGCGGGGCCGATCCGGCCCACCGGGTGAAGGCCCGGGTCTTCACCGAGTTCGCGTGGCACTCGCTGTTCATCCGCAACCTGCTAATCCGGCCCGACCGCTCGGAGATCGGGGCCTACGTGCCCGACATGACGATCATCGACCTGCCGAGCTTCCAGGCGGACCCCGCCCGGCACGGCTGCCGCTCGAAGACGGTCATCGCCATCGACTTCACCCGCAAGATCGTGCTGATCGGCGGCTCGGCCTACGCGGGCGAGATGAAGAAGTCGGTCTTCACCTACCTGAACTACATCCTGCCCGGGAAGGGCGTCATGCCGATGCACTGCTCGGCCAACGCCGCGCTCGACGCCGAGGGCGGCTCGGCGATCTTCTTCGGCCTGTCGGGCACCGGCAAGACCACGCTCTCGAACGATTCCTCGCGCCAACTGCTCGGCGACGACGAGCACGGCTGGTCGAACGAGGGCATCTTCAACTTCGAGGGCGGCTGCTACGCCAAGACCATCCGCCTCTCGCGCAACGCCGAGCCCGAGATCTACGCCACCACCGAGCGCTTCGGCACGGTGATGGAGAACGTGATCATCGATCCGCTCACCCGGGTGCCGGACTTCGACGACGCCTCGCTCACCGAGAACACCCGCTGCGCCTACCCGCTCGACTTCATCGCGAACGCGAGCGCCACCGGCCGGGCCGGGCACCCGAAGAACATCGTGATGCTGACCTGCGACGCCTTCGGGGTGATGCCCCCGATCGCCAAGCTGACCGGCGCCGAGGCGATGTACCACTTCTTGTCCGGCTACACCGCGAAGGTGGCGGGCACCGAGCGCGGCCTGACCGGGCCGGAGGCGACCTTCTCGACCTGCTTCGGCGCGCCCTTCATGCCGCGGCACCCGAGCACCTACGGCAACCTGCTGCGCGATCTCATCGCCAAGCACAGCGTCGATTGCTGGCTCGTCAACACCGGCTGGACCGGCGGCGGCGTCGGGACCGGCCGCCGCATGCCGATCCGCGTGACCCGCCGCCTGCTCTCGGCGGCGCTCGACGGCTCGCTGGCCCAGGCCGAGTTCCGCCGCGACCCATATTTCGGCTTCGCGGTGCCGGTCTCGGTGCCGGGCGTCGAGCCGCACATCCTGACCCCGGTGAAGACCTGGGCCAACAAGGGCGCCTTCGTGGAGACGGCCGCGCGGCTCGTGAAGATGTTCGAGGACAACTTCAAGCGCTTCGAGGCCCATGTCGATGCCGACGTGCGGCAGGCCGGTCCGTCGGCTCAGGCAATCGCCGCGTGATGTGAATGAAGGGGCCGCCTCGGGCGCCCCCCGTGTGAGACGGGCCCTCCTCGCCGCCGGCGGGGAGGGCTTTTTCGTGATCTGCCCCCCACCCGCTCGGAGGCTAGGATCCCCTCTCCGCGCGCGGGGAGAGGGGATCCGCGCCCTGCTCGGCGAGCGGCGCCCTCAGCGCTCGCGGCCCCACAGCCCCACGCGCTCGGAGCGGGCCTGCTCCTCGGCGGCCAGCAGGTCCTGCGGCGCGTCCTCGCTCGCCCGCGCGCCGCCGGCCGCCAGGATCAGGGCGGCGAGGTCGTCGCCGTCGATGCGGCAGCGCATACCGTCGCTCTCGGGCGCGCAGCTGACCTCGCGGCGGCGCAGATACCGGGCGAGCTGGCGGGCGAGCGCGCCGCCCTGGCCCTCGACGCCAGCGAGCCGCACCACACGGCCCCGGAACGACAGGGTGCCGGTATCGATCACCTCCGGCACGCCGCGCGCCTCGGCGCCCGCGGGAATCGCGGCGGGCGGGACCGGGGCCGACGGATTCGGGGCAGGCGCCGGAGCCGGGGCGGGCGCCGGCTCGGCGCGGGCGGCGGAGGGGCGCTTGCGGCCCTTGGCGAGCTGGGCCGAGGCCCGCTGCACGAAGTCCCGGAACATCGCGGCCGGCAGGTCGCCGCCGCCGACCCGGTTCATCGAGCTGTTGTCGTCGTTGCCGACCCATATGCCGACCACCATGTCGGGCGTCACGCCGATGAACCACGCGTCCCGGTAATCCTGGGTCGTGCCGGTCTTGCCGCCGACCGCCAGCCCGGGGACCTTGGCGGCCTTGCCGGTGCCGGAATCGACCACCGCCTGGAGCGAGTCGAGCATCATGGTGCGGCTGTCGCCGGGGAGCCCCCGGGTCGCGGCCGGATCCGGGCGCAGGTAGAGCGGCTGGGGCCCGCCGCCCCGGATCGCGTGGACCGCGTAGGTCTCGAGCGGCGTGCGGTTGGCGAGCACGCCCGCATAGGCGCGGGTCATCTCCAGCAGCGTCACCTCGGCTGAGCCGAGCGCGAGACTCGGCACATTCGGCAGTTCCGACGTGACGCCCAGGGACTTGGCGGTGGCGATCACCGCCGGAATGCCAAGCTCGTCGCCGAGCTGGGCCGCGATGGTGTTGACCGAGAGCGCGAAGGCGCTGCGCAAGGGGAGCGCGCCGCGGAAGCGGTTGTTCGAATTCTGCGGCTCCCAGTCGCCGATCTGGACCGGGCGGTCGACCAGAACCGAGTCGGGGGAGAGCCCCTGCTCGTAGGCGGTGAGGTAGACGAAGAGCTTGAAGAGCGAGCCGGCCTGGCGCTTGGCCTGGACCGCGCGGTTGAACTGGCTGTCCTCGTAATCGCGCCCGCCGACCATCGCCAGGATCGCGCCCTGGGGCGAGAGGGCCACGAGGGCGGCCTGGGAGACCTTCTTCTTCGTCCCCTCCGCGTCGAGGCGGCGGGCGATGACGCCCTCGGCCAAGCTCTGCAGGTCGAGATTCAAGGTCGAGCGCACCGTGAGGTCGCCGCCCGTGTCGGTGAGGCGCTTGGCGTCCGCCTGCACCGTGTCGAGGAAGTAGTTGGTGCCGGGCGGCGTCTCGGGCGGCGTGCGCAGCGTCACGGTCTTGGCGCGGGCCGCGTCCGCCTCCTTGGTGGAGATGGCACCAGTCTCGACCATCGCCTGGAGCACCACGTCGGCCCGCTCCTTGGCGCCGCCGAAATTGCGGGTGGGGGCGAGCTGCGAGGGGGCGCGCACGAGGCCCGCCAGCATCGCGGCCTCCGGCAGGGTCAGCTGCTTGGCGGGCTTGCCGAAATAGCGTCGCGCCGCCGCGTCCGCCCCGTAGGCGCCCGCGCCGAAATAGGCGGTGTTGAGATAGCCCAGCAGGATGTCGCTCTTCGACATCTCGCTCTCGGCCCGAAGCGCCAGGAAGGCCTCCTGGATCTTGCGCCGGAGCGTCTTCTCCTGGGAGAGCGAGGTGAGGCGGACATATTGCTGGGTGATGGTCGAGCCGCCCTCGCGCACGCCCCCGCCGAGCGCGTTGCGGTAGGCGGCGCGCAGGAGTCCGCGCAGGTCCACGCCCCAGTGGCCGTAGAAGCGCCGGTCCTCGATGGCGACGATGGCCTGTGCCAGCGTCGGCGGCAGGTCGGCGGCGGTCAGCCGCTCGCCCCGGAAGGCGCCGCGGGTGGCGAAGACGCGCCCGTCATCGGCCTCGACGGTGAGCGCGCGGCTGCCCGGATCGTTCGAGACGGAGCCCAGCGGCGGCAGGGTCAGGAAGGCGGCTAGCACATAGAGCAGCAGGGCGCCCAGCGGCAGGACGAGGACCAGCGCCAGGATCGCGAGGGTGCGGCGCTGGGGCCGGAAGGCCCGGCGCGGCGCGGCGGCGGCTCGCTCGGGTGCAGCTTGCTCGGCGGGGGCGGCCCCCGGGGATGCGCCGGCCGCGGCGGGGCGCCGGGCCCTGAGCCGCTCGGCAGCACTACCGAGGCCCGCGGCGCCGCGGGCACCGAGCCGGCTCCCGCCGCGGAGAGCCGCGCGGGCGGCGCCGGCGCCGAGGATGCCGAGCTGGCGCGCGAGGGCGCGGGCGGCCGAGGCCGCCTCGCGGGCGGCCGCGCGGGTATCGGGGTCGGGCCGCGGCTCCGGCGCGCCGGGGCCCGGGCGTTCCGGATCGGGAGGGCTCATCGCATCCGCCGCCAGCGGCCGGGCCGCCTGTCACGCTTGTCCACGGCCGTTCTTAGACGAATCCCGCCCGAGCCCGCTACGACCCGAAAGCCTCACGTTCCGGTTCAGGGCTGCGCCAGCGGCCCCGGCCGCCCCGCCGCCTCGTGGCGCCCGCGCAGGCGGAAGGCCAGGATCAGCAGCAGCACCCCGAAGGCCACGGCGTAGCCGCCGAGCCACCACGTCAGCACCAGCGCCGACATGCCGGGATTGATCAGGAGCGCGATGCCGAACAGCACAGAGACGGCCCCGCCGAGCCCGAGCCACCAGCGCCCGTAATGCAGGTGCAGCCGGAAGGCCGCCGCGATCATCAGGCCGCCCGAGAGGAGGGCCCAGGCCGCCACCAGCAGCACGAAGGCCCAGACCGCCGCGGCCGGCACCAGGAAGGCCGCCGCGCCGACCGTGATGTCGACGAGCCCCTCGAAGAGCAGGAAGCCCCAGCGCTCGTGCCGCTGCGCCGCCCGCACCGCCGCGACGATGCCGAAGATCCCGTCGACGACCATATAGGCCGAGAAGAACAGCACCAGGGAGAGCACGAAGGCGGCCGGCGCCACGAGGGCGGCGATTCCGAACAGGATGGCGAACACGCCCCGCAGGGCGACGAGCCACCAGTTGCGGGCGAGCACCGTGCTCATCGCGTCGAGCCGGGCCGGCCCGGTGAGGGGAACGCCGGAGGGGCTCAGGCCTCCGCCGGAGGAAGGAGCTCCTCCGGACGCGTCGGACGTTCCTGCCATGCCAAGTCCTCCGGCGGCGTGACGGCGCGTGCCACCCGCGATTCTGCCGCAACGCAGCGTGGCGGGCGCCGTTCCGTGCGACGCGAGAGCCCGGGATGGAACTTTGGTGGCATCCGTACCTTTTGGGTTTCGAGGCGGGTTCATCCGAGGCGCAGCCCCCAGGGGGCGCCTCCTTCGGCAATCAGCATCCATGCTCGACGATCAGCGGCAGGCCGCGCCCGCCGACGCGTTCCCGCGCCGGTCCGAGGCGGACGTGGCGCGCGACCAAGACGGCGCGCGCGACATCCTCGACCTTCAGCCCGCCGCGCGCCGGCCCGGCGACCGGGAGGACGCGCGAGAGGACGCGCCGGAGGGCAAGGAGGCCCGCAAGGAGGCCGGGACGCGGGATCCCGACCAGGATGGCGGGGACGAGACGGACGAGGCCGAGCGCCCGGGCGTGCTGCGGCGCCATCCTTGGTGGTTCGTGCTCGGCGGCCTCGTTCTCGTGGCGCTCGGCGTGGCCACGTTCCTCTACTGGCAGGTCTACGTTCATCCCTACGAGACCACCGACGACGCCTTCGTGGACGCGCGCAGCTTCACGATCGCCCCGAAGGTCGGCGGCTACGTCGTGGCCGTGCCGGTCACCGACAACCAGCACGTGAAGCCCGGCGACACGCTCTTCCAGATCGACCCGCGCGACTACCGCGTCGCGCTGGAGCAGGCCGAGGCGCAGGTGCAGGCGGCCGAGGCGGCGATCGAGAACGTCGACGCGCAGATCGCGGCGCAGCGGGCGCAGATCGAGGTGGCGCAGGCCCAGGTCGACACCGCGCAGGCGGCGCTGAAATTCGCCCAGGAGGATGCCGACCGCTACCAGAAGCTCGCCGAGCGCGGCGCCGGCACCATCCAGCAATCGCAATCCTCGACCTCTACCCTGCAGCAGCGCCAGGCCGCGCTGACGAGCGCCAACGCGAACGTAGTGGCGGCCGAGCGGCAGGTCGGCTCACTCAAAGCCCAGCGCGCCAGCGCCGAGGCGCAGCTTGCCCAGGCCAAGGCCCAGCGTGACCAGGCCCGGCTCAACCTCGGCTACACGACCGTGACGGCGGCGCAAGGAGGCCGCGTCGTGCGTCTCACCGGCGGCGTCGGGGAATACGCCCAGGCGGGCCAGAGCCTGTCGATGTTCGTGCCCGACGCGATCTGGATCACCGCGAACTACAAGGAGACCCAGGTCACCGACATGCGCCCGGGCCAGAACGTCGACGTCACGATCGACGCCTATCCGGACCGCAAGATCACCGGCCGGATCGACTCGGTGCAGCCGGGCTCCGGCACCGCCTTCAGCCTGCTGCCCGCGCAGAACGCCACCGGCAACTACGTGAAGGTGACGCAGCGCATTCCCGTGAAGATCGTGGTCGACGCCTGGCCCACCGATGTCTCGATCGGTCCGGGCATGTCGGTGGTGCCGAAAGCCCACGTGCGGTGAGCGCCGCCTCCTCCGAAGCGCCCGGGGGCCACAACCCCTGGGCGGTCGCCCTCGTGGTGGCGCTCGCCACCTTCATGGAGGTGCTCGACACCACGATCGCCAACGTCGCGCTCCGCTACATCTCGGGCGGCCTCGCGGTCGGGCCCGACGAGGCGGCATGGGTGGTGACGAGCTACCTCGTGGCCAACGCCATCACGCTGATCGCGTCGAGCTTCCTAGCCAAGCGCTACGGGCGCAAAGCCTTCTTCATGTGGAGCGTGGCGCTCTTCACGCTCGCCTCGATCCTGTGCGGCTTCGCCTGGAGCCTGGAATCGCTGCTGCTGTTCCGGGTGCTCCAGGGGCTCGGCGGCGGCGGCATGGCGCCGCTGGCCCAGTCGATCCTGGCGGATTCCTTCCCGCCCGCGAAGCGGGGCCAAGCCTTCGCCCTCTACGGCGTCGCCATCGTGGTGGCGCCGGTGATCGGCCCGACGCTCGGCGGCTGGCTCTCCGACAACGCCTCCTGGCACTGGTGCTTCCTGATCAACGGGCCGATCGGCGTGATCGCGCTCGGCCTGATGTACTGGCTGATCGAGGACAGCGAGGCGGCCAAGCGCAAGCGCCGGGACTTGCGGCGGAAGGGGGTGCGCTTCGACCTTGTCGGCTTCCTGCTGGTGGCGCTCTTCCTCGGCTCGCTTGAGGTCGTCCTCGACGAGGGCCAGCGCAAGGACTGGTTCGGCACCTCGACCCTGATGAACGTCTTCGGCGTGCTCACCGTGGTCGCGTTCTGCGCCATGATCCCGTGGCTGCTGACCCGGAAGAACCCGGTCATCGACCTGCGCCTGCTGAACAGCCGCCAGTTCGGCGCCTGCTTCGTGGTGATGCTGTTCACCGGTGCGGTCCTGATCGCCACCACGCAGTTCATCCCGCAGATCACGCAGGAGTACTACGGCTACACCGCCACCCTGTCGGGGCTGGTGCTCGGCCCCGGCGGCCTCGTCACGGTGGCGATGATGGCGCTGGTCGGGCGGCTCTCGTCCTTCGTGCAGCCCAAATGGCTGATCGCGACGGGCGGGGCGATCGTGGCCGCCGGGATGTACGACCTCACCCGGATCTACGGCGACACCACGTTCTGGTTCTTCGCGTGGTCGCGGATCTATATCGGCATCGGCCTGCCGATGATCTTCCTCTCGGTGACCTCGGCCTCCTACGAGGGGCTGCGGAAGGAGCAGACCGACCAAGCCTCGGCGCTCATCAACGTGGCGCGCAACGTCGGCGGCTCGATGGGCGTGTCGCTCGCCCAGAACATCCTGGCCTATCGCAGCCAGTTCCATCAGAGCCGGCTGGTGGAATCGGTCGATCCGTCGAGCCCGGCCTACCAGGAGACCCTGGCGCAGGCGACGCGCTACTTCCAGCAGCACGGGCTGGCGGGGCCGGACGCGCAGAATCAGGCCATCGCCTGGATCGGCAGCCAGCTCTCCACCCAGGTGGCCTACTGGGCCTATATCGACGTGTTCTGGGTGCTCGGCGCGATGACCGCCTGCCTCGTGCCGCTGGCGCTCATCCTCAAGAACGTGAAGCTCGGCGGAGGTGCGCAGGCGGCGCATTGAGGCATGCGCGATCGCCCTCCCCCGCAGAAGGGGGAGGGAGAGTTGCGCTGGCCGTTACAGCCCCGCGGGCAACGCCTCGGTGACCTGCACGCGGCCGGTCTCGGCGGGCTCGGCGACGCGCACCGGGGTCTCGTCGCTCTCCGGCTCGGGCTGGCGGGCGAGCGCGGCGACGCCCTCGTAGCGGCTCAGCCGCTTGTCCATCATGCCGTCGATGCGCTCGTAGACCTCGGCGACCGTGAGCCCGCGGCGGCCCTTGCCGCTCTTCTGCGTGAACAGGCTGCGGTTCGCCCGCGCGGCGGAGCGGAACGCCTTCTGGGCCGAGGCCTCGGGCTTGTCGCTCGACAGGCTGAGGAAGCGGCCCGCGCTCGCGGTGCCGAGGAAGTGGGCGAAGTACAGCTCGGTCGTGCTCAGCTCGCGCCCGACCCGCGCCTCGATCCGGCCGCGGTCGCGCTTCACCAGCTCGGCCGCCATCAGGCAGGCGACATAGGGGTCGTTGCGGAGCGACAGCACCCGCTGGCGCATCCCGTCCGCGACCGAGATCGCGCCGCCGCGGCCCTTCACGGCCGCCGCCTCCGCGGCGAGCCCGTAGCGGGCGCCGTAATCGCGGATCATCTCCAGCCAGGTCGCGGTCACGAACTGGAACAGGCCCTGCGCCGAGGAGGTCGCGGCCTTCACGTCCGTGTCGAAGCTCGATTCCTTGTCGGCGAGCGCCATCATGTAGACCGGATTGACGCCGGCCTCCTCCGAGGCCCGCAGGATCGTGTCCACCACCCGGCGCGGCACGCTCATCGGGCCGAACTTGATCTTCTCCTCGGCGGCGTCCCGCACCGGCTGGGGCAGGGCGGCGAGGTCGCCCTCGATCAGCGCGGTCGTCGCAGGCTCCTGCTCGGGGACCGGCACGCCGGTCCACACGGCATCGGAACCAACCTCGTCCCGGGGCGTTTCGATCTCGGACGCGGCAGCCCCCACGGCCTCTGCCGCGGCCTGCGCCTCCAGGGCCTGCGCGGCGCGTGGGCTCAGGTCGATGCGGTCATGGGCCGAGGCGACCGGCGCGAATGCGGTCTGCGGCAGGGCGAGACCGGCCAGGAGTGCGGCCACCAGCGTGGCGCCGCGGCGGGTCTTCGCACGACGGGTCTTGGCAAAGCTCCGGCGCTCTTGTCCGCGCACGGCCCGCGGCAGCCACGCCACGGTCTGATCCTCGCAAAAGGTCTCGCAAGGCACGAGACGGCTCACGTCGTCGGCGCAGCGCGCCGGCTCCGGGACAACCCCCATGTCTGGTCCTTCTTGTGCCGCGGCGTTCGTTGGCCGGGCTTTCGTTCAGCGCCGGCTCTATCCACAGCCGACGTGACCAGAATGGGACGCTGCCGTGATCCTCGCGTGATCCTCGCGTGGCAGGACGGATGCGGCGTTACGTCCTCGGAATTCTGCCGATTCGCCGCCGTGTTCAGGCTCGGCTCATCCAAACCGCGCCACATCTGTGTTCGTGCCGGGCTTGGAACGAGGCCCGTACGCTCCAGTTACAGGGCCCCGCGGCGGCAGCCCGACAGTGACCACGACAAGAGCCGCCGCGCCACGCAGTTGAGGAAGTACCCGTCCGATGAGCATGCAGACCGGTCGCCGTGTCGGCGTTGCCTTCGTTGGTATGGGTGGGGCCGTCGCCACCACCGCCATCGCCGGCATCGAGATGATCAAGTCCGGATCGAACCGACTCGACGGGCTGCCGCTCGCCGGCGTCTCCGTCGCCGGCATGGCCGACTACAAGGACCTCGTCTTCGGGGGCTGGGACCTCAACGGCGACGATCTCGCCGCCGCGGCCGCGGGCCACGGCGTCCTGACGAAGCAGGATATCGAGAACGGCGCCCAGGTGCTCAAGGGCATCACGCCCTGGCCGGCGGTCGGCAGCGCGAAGTTCTGCAAGAACATCGACGGCCAGAACCGCATCGTCGCCAAGGACCACCGCGAGGCGGTCTCGGTCATCGCCAACGACCTGCGCCGCTTCCAGAAGGAGAGCAACCTCGACGAGGTGGTGGTGGTCAACCTCGCCTCGACCGAGCGCTGGCCCGACCTCAGCGACCCGACCCTGAACTCGGCCGAGGCCTTCGAGCGGGGCCTGGATTCAAGCGACGAGTCGATCTCGCCCGCGATGCTCTATGCCTACGCGGCGATCAAGAGCGGCGTCCCCTACGCCAACTTCACGCCTTCCGTCGCCGCCGACGTGCCGGCGCTGCTGGAGCTCGCCAAGGAACTGAACGTCCCGGTCGCCGGCAAGGACGGCAAGACCGGCCAGACCATGATGAAGACGGTGCTGGCCCCGGCCTTCAAGGCCCGCGCACTGCACGTCGACGGCTGGTTCTCGACCAACATCCTGGGCAACCGCGACGGCCTGGCGCTGAACGACCCGAACTCGCTGCAGTCGAAGCTCAACACCAAGGGCACGGTGCTCGACTCGATCCTCGGCTATCCGGTCGAGGACCACTTGGTCCACATCCACTATTACCGCCCGCGCGGCGACGACAAGGAAGCCTGGGACAACATCGACGTCACCGGCTTCATGGGCCAGCGCATGCAGATCAAGGTGAACTTCCTCTGCAAGGACTCGATCCTGGCAGCCCCCCTGGTGATCGAGATCGCCCGCGTGCTGGATCTGGCCAAGAAGCGCGGCGACGGCGGCGTGCAGGAGCAGCTCTCGACCTTCTTCAAGGCTCCGATGGTCAAGAACGGCCACGGGCCCGAGCACGCCTTCGGCAAGCAGGAGAAGATGCTGCGCGACTGGCTCGGCGTGAACTGATGGCCGCGGCCGATCAGGGTGGGGCCCCCTCGGGCCCCGCCGCACCGCTCGAGCTCCGGGACCTCCTGGTCGAGCTGAACGACCTGAAGCGCGTCCGCTCGGCGGGCCGCACCGGCTCCATCGCCGAGCGCCTGTTCGCGCAAGGGTGGGGGATGCTGACCGGCGGCGCGAGCCCGGAGGAGGTCGCCCTCGACATCACCGCCACCGCGCTCGCCGCCACCCGCCTCTGCGACCTCGACGCGGCCTTCCTGGCCTCGGCCGGGCTCTCGGACGCGGCGGTCGCCGAGGTGCTGGTCTCGGGCTTCGACGCGGTGACGGACGCGCTCGATCCGGCGCTGCGCGAGCGGCTGCGCGAGCGCCTCCAGATCCGCACCGAGGTGGTGCCGGGCCCGCTGCCGGGCTTCGTCGCGGCGCTCGCCCAGCAGCCGCGGGCGGGCGTGACCTGCCCGGGCCGCGCCCGGATCCTCCTCGAGCCGCCCGAGAACCACGCCGAGCACTGCCTGATGGTGGCGGTCTACGGCGTGGCGCTCAGCCCGTTCTACCGGGCCGATCCCGCGACCGTGTTCCTCGCCGCGATGGCGCACCACTTCCACAACGCCGCGATGCCGGATGCCGGCTTCACCGGCGAGATGCTGCTCGGTGACCATCTCGGGCCGATCATGGAGACCACCGCGCGCTGGGCGCTCGACGCGCTCGATCCTGCTCTGCGCGACCAGGTCGTGCGCGCCCGCGCGGTGCTGCCCGACGACGCGACCGCCGAGGGCCGCGCCTTCCACGCCGCCGACTGCATCGACCGCGTGCTCCAGATCGCCCAGCACCTAAACGCCGCCTCGCTGACGATGCAGACGGTGCTGGATGACATGGAACTCGTGCATGCCGGCCCGGTGAAGGGTTTCCACGACCGCGTTCTGGCCGATATGCGGATTCCGTGATCGGGAGGAACCCGCGAGACCGTTCCGGGGCAGGGGACTGCTCCGGGCCCGGCGTCGCGGGTCTCCCGTTCGGGCCTAGAGCCGCGCCCGATCGCGTTGCAATCGGGCGCGGCTCTAAGCTCTTGTTTTGACGTGCTCTCTTGCGCCGAACCGGCGTCCACTTCGGCGGAGAGCGCTCTAGATTGAGTCCATGATTCCCTTCGCCCTGCGCTCGCCCGAGACCGGCAACCCGCTCCGCGCCGACCGCCCGCACTCGCTCGCGGACGAGGAGACCGGCGCGCGCTGGCCGGTCATCGACGGCATCCCCTATCTGCGCATCAACCGCGCCCAGCTGATCGAGCGCGTGATCGCCCATCTCGACGCGGGCGAGCCCGACGAGGCGCTCTGCGCGCTGCTCGCCGACCAGGACGATTGGTGGACCGGGCCGCCGGCCGACGCGGGCGAGATCCGACAGCTCGTCAAGAGCCGCGCCACCGCCACCCTGCGCGACGCGGTGCGGCTCCTCGGCTGGGGCCGGGTCGGCGACTACTTCCTGCACCGTTGGAGCGACCCGACCTATCTGGCGGGCCTCGCGCTCTTGGAAGCGCACTGGAACGAGCCGACCTGCGTCTTCGAGTTCGCCTGCGGCATCGGCCACTACCTGCGCGAGCTGAAGCGGCGCGGCCACAAGGTGGCGGGCGCCGACGTGGTCTTCGCCAAGCTCTGGGTCGCCCGGCACTGGGTGGTCGGGGACAAGGCGCAGCTCGTCTGCTTCGACGCGGCCTCGGAGCACTGGCCGATCCCAGGCGCACCGGTCGACCTCGTGCTCTGCAACGACGCCTTCTACTTCCTCGACGACAAGCCGCGCCTGCTCGAATCCCTGCGCCAGACGGCCGGCGACGACGGCTGGCTCGCGATCAGCCACATCCACAACGCCGAGAGCCCCGGCTTCTCGGCGGGCCGCGCGGTGACCGCAGAGGACATCGCCGAGCTGTTCCCGGACGCCCTCGTCTACGACGACGCCGAGCTGACGCGGGCGCTCGTCGAGGCCCGCGCGCCGGGCCCCCGCGAGCCCGGGGAGCTGCGCGCCTGCGAGGCCTTCTCGGTGGTGGCCGGGCCCGGCATGCGGCCCGCCCCGCGCGCGGTGATCGACGGCCTCACCCTGCCGCCGGCCGGCACGGAACTCCACCTCAACCCGCTCTACCAGCCGGACGCGGGTGGCGGCTTCACCATCCGCTGGCCCTCGGAGCGCTACGAGGCCGAGTACGCCCGCCTCGTCACCTACCCGCTGCACTCGGAAGGGCCGGAGCGCCTGCGCTTCACCGGGGTGCCGGAGGCGGCGGAATCCGACCGGGTGCGGCGGCGCGAGTTCGTCGACCTGCCGGAGCGCTGGTGATGGAGCCCGTCCGCTGGGGCATCGTCGGCTACGGCTGGGTCGCCCGCGACTACATGGCGCCCGGCATCCGCGAGGCCGGGCACCGGCTGGTCGCGGTCTGCGATCCCGGCGAGGCGGCCCGCGCGGCCGCCGAGGCCGAGGGAGCGCGGGCCTACGCGAACCTCGCCGGCCTGATCGCCGATCCCGAGGTGGAAGCGGTCTACGTCGCGACGCCGAACCATCTCCACCGCGAGGCCGTGGAGGCGCTGGCCGCCGCGGGCAAGGCCGTGCTCTGCGAGAAGCCGATGGCGGCCTCGCTCAGCGACGCCGAGGCGATGGCGGCGGCCGTCCAGGCCCACGGCATCTTCTACGGCACCGCCTTCGACCAGCGCCACCACCCGGCCCACCGCCTGATGCGGGACGCGGTCCGGACCGGACGCCTCGGCACCGTGACGGCTTTGCGCATCGTCTACGCCTGCTGGCTGCACCGGGACTGGGCGCCGCAGGCAGGCCACGACAACTGGCGCATCGATCCGGCCCGGGCCGGGGGCGGCGCGCTGATCGACCTCGCGCCGCACGGGCTCGACCTCGTGGATTTCCTGCTGGACGAGTCGATCCGCGAGATCGCCGCCCTCACGCAGGCGCGCGCGCAGGATTACAGCGTGGACGACGGCGCCCTGCTGATCGGCCGCACGGAGAGCGGCGTGCTGGCGAGTCTCAACGTCGCCTACAATTGCCCGGACGCGCTGCCGCGCCGCCGCCTGGAGGTGGTCGGCACGCGCGGCCAGATGGTCGCCGAGAACACGATGGGGCAGGTGGCCGGCGGCCGCCTCACGTTCATCGACGGTGCATCGGGCGCGGCCCAGGATGTCGCCTTCGACAGGGACGCCTCGCCCTTCACCGAGCAGGTGCGCGCCTTCGGCTCGGCGCTGCGCCGCCCGGCGGAGCGCGAGGCCTACGCGGCGGCGCGGGATCTCCACACGATGCGGCTCGTCGTGGGCGCCTACGCGAGCGACCGGGGTGGGGGCGGGAGGTTCGAACCGTGATGCACGCCGACCTTCACCTCAGCGCCGTGCTTCCGGATCATCACCTTGAAGATCGCGGCCTCCCCTCTCCCCGTGCGCGGGGAGAGGGCTCCGGCGACCTGGTCGTCGCCGGAGCGAGCCGGCGCATCGATCCTGAAGGGATCGACGCGGGGGTGAGGGGGCTTCGACGGAAGAGGCTTATCCGGACAAGCCCCCTCACCGCCGCTGCGGCTTCGCCTCCGCTTCCTGTCTGCACGACGGGGTGCAGACAGGCCTCTTCCCGCGCGGGGAGAGGGGGGAGCCGCGCCAGCCGCCCTGATCAACCGCGTTTGTCCTGAGGTGCATCCATGACGACCCCCAGCCAACAGGACCAGGACGCCCGCGCCCGCCACGCCCGCATCAAGGCGCCGCGGCCCTACAGCTACGGCGCCCCGCGCCGGATCGAGGGCCTGCCCGAGCGCCTGCCCGACCCCGTGCGGGCCTATCTCGACGTGCTGCCCCCGGGCCGCGTCGTCGGCTTCAACCTCGCGCCCCTCGACCGCACCGGCGTGCCGGTCTGGTTCGTCTCGCTCTTCCTCGACGATCCCTTCTTCGTCGGCGCGATGCCGTCCGGCATCGGCTACGGCGCCACCGACGACGAGGCGCTGATCGGCGCGGTCGCCGAGATCGCCGAGAACCTGATGCCGTCGCTCGCCGTCATGCCGCGCAAGAAGGAGCGCGGCTCCTACAACGACCTCGTCCGGGTGTTCGGCCCGAAATCCGTCGCCGACCCGCTGACGCTCTGCCTGCCGGCGGGCTCGCCCGTGGGGCGCGACACGGTGCTCGAATGGACCCCGGCCACCCGCCGCGGCACGGGCGAGACCGTGCTGATGCCCCTCGACGTCGCGGCGACCGACTATTTCGAATTGTCGGAGGGCTACACGCCCTTCACCAACCTGATCACCAACGGCCTCGGCGCCGGCCCGGACGTGGACTTCGCCCTCGGGCACGGCGTGCTGGAACTGCTGCAGCGCGACGGCAACGGCCTCTTGTTCCGCGCCCTCGACCAGGGCGTGATGCTCGATTTCGAAGGTGGCATCTCGGACGAGAACGCCGCCATGCTGGCGCGGCTGGAGAGCCTCGGCATCCGGGCACTGCCGAAATTCGCCACCGACCAGTTCGGCCTGACCAACCTCTACGTGGTCGGCTACGACAGCAATCTCGCCGACGCCCCGACCCCGATCGCGCTCTCGGCCTGCGGCGAGGCCTGCGACCCGGACCGCGACCGGGCCCTGCGCAAGGCGCTGCTCGAATTCCAGGCCGCGCGGGTGCGCAAGAGCTTCGGCCACGGGCCCCTCGACTTCGCGCGGCGCATCACGCCTCCGGGCTACGTCGATGCCTTCATCCAGAAGGCCCTGCCGAGCCTCGACCTGGAGGAGAGCCGGGCGCTCAAGGCCATGCTCGACTGGATCGTGCTGCCGCCGGAGGGCCTGCACGGCGTGCTCGCCGGCACGGTCTATTCCGAGCGCTCCACCAAGCGCTTCTCGGAACTGCCGACCCAGGAGGCCGCCGACGGCCACGCCCGCGGCAGGATCGCCTGCGACCGGCTGGAGCAGGCCGGCTTCGACGTGCTCTACGTCGATTGCTCGCCGCCCGGCGGAGGCGTGGGCGTCGCCAAGGCGATCGTGCCCGGTCTCGAGGTCGAGACCATGAGCTACTACCGGATCGGCGAGCGCAACACCCGCAAGCTCCTCGAGCGCGAGCACCCGCTGATCCGCTTCGGCGAGGCCAGCGAGACCCTGCGGCCGGTGCGGCTGACCCCGGAGGCGATCGAGCGCTTCGGCGGCCAGCCGCTCTTCGACACCGCGCTCGCCGAGGAGATCGTCGGCAGCCACTACCCGCTCTACCGCGAGCCGGAATCGCACCACGCGCCCTTCCGGCTGGAGCAGCGGGGGCGCGCCGCATGAGCCTGCGCTTCGCCTACAACACCAATGGCGCCGCCAACCACCGGCTCGACGACGCCCTGCGCCTCATCAAGGCGGCGGGCTACGACGGCGTGGCGCTGACGCTCGACATCCACCACCTCGACCCCTTCGCCGAGAACTGGGCGGCGGAGGCCGGCCGCGTGTCGAGCCTTCTGCAAAAGCTCGAACTCGGCTCGGTGATCGAGACCGGGGCCCGCTTCCTGCTCGATCCCACCGCCAAGCACGAGCCGACACTCGTGACGGCCGACGCCGCGGGCCGCGCCCGGCGCGTCGGCTTCCTGAAGCGGGCCATCGATATCGGGGCGATGCTGCATTCCGAGGCGATCTCGTTCTGGGCCGGCGTGCCAAAGCCCGGCGTCGACCACGACGAGGCCCGGCGCTGGCTCGCCGAGGGGCTCCACGAGGTCGTAGCCTACGCGGCCGAGCGGGGCGTCGTGCCCTGCCTGGAGCCCGAGCCCGGCATGCTCGTCGAGACGCTCGACGACTACGCCGCCCTGCGGATCGACGGCTTGCGCCTCGCCCTCGACACCGGCCACTGCCTCGTCACCGGCGAGCGCGAGCCGGCAGCAGCCGTGCACGAATTCGCCGACCGGATCGGCACCGTGGCGATCGAGGACATGGCCCGCGGAATCCACATCCATCTGCCCTTCGGCGAGGGCGACATGGACGTGCCGGGCGTGCTGAACGCGCTGGAGGCGGTGGGCTACGACAAGCTGATCTGCGTCGAGCTGTCCCGGGAGAGCCACCGGGCGGACCGGATGATCCCCGAGGCGCTCGAATACCTGCGCGCCTGCCGGGGCCCCGGCGCCGATCTGCCGGTGCAGGAGACCCGCCCGCAATGAGGATCTGCTTCGTCAGCCGCCGCTACTTCCCGGCGATCTCCGGCATGAGCGTCTACGCGCAGAACCTGCTGCGCGAATTGGTGCAGGCCGGCCACGACATCACGATGATCTCGCAATACCGGGGCGACGCCTTCGGCACCCGCGTCTACGGCGGCGGCCCGCCCCCGCCGGTGCCGGGCGTGCGGGTGATCGGCCTCGAACAGCTCGGCGAGCAGGAGAGCGGCGATTTCGAGCGCGACATCGCCACGATGGTCGAGACGATCTGTGCCGAGCACGCGAGAAAGCCCTTCGACGTGCTGCACGCGCAGTACGGCTACCCGACCGGCTGGGCGACGCTTCTCGCCTCCAAGCGCCTCGGCCTGCCGAACGTGGTCTCGATCCAGGGCGGCGACGGCCACTGGGTCGGCTCCTGCTGCGAGACCCATCGGGTCGCGATGTGCGAGGTGCTGGCCCACGCCAACGCCCTGCTCATCGGCGGCCAGTCCTTCGTGGCCGAGGTCTGCGACCGGCTGGGCTCGGATCCGGCCCGCTTCACCATCGTGCCGGGCGCGGTCGACACCGCGCGCTTCGCGCAAGGGACCGGCGACGGGCTGCCGGCCGCCCATGACGGGCCGGTGCGCCTGTTCTACCACGGCCGCGTCGACCGCCGGAAAGGCGTGCTCGACTTCATCGAGGCGCTGGCGCTGCTCCGCGAGCAGGACACGCGCTTCGCCGCGGTGATCTCCGGCATCGGGCCGGACGTCGATCCGGCCAGGGAGCTGGCCCAGCGCCTGGGATTCTCCGAGGACGCGATCCGCTTCACCGGCTACGCCGACTACGCCACGGTGCCGGACCTCTACCGGGCGGCCGACGTCTTCGTCTCGCCGACCTACGCTGAGGGCTTCTCGAACACGATCCTGGAGGCGATGGCGGCGGGGCTGGCCTGCGTCTCCACCCACTCGGTCGGCGTCTCGGACTGCCTGCGCGACGAGGAGAACGGACTCCTCGTGGACCCCGGCGACGTGCCGGCGCTCGCCCGCGCCCTCACCCGGATCGTGGAGGACGACGCGCTGCGCCGCCGCATCGCCGAGGCCGGCCTGGAGGAGTGCCGCCGGGTCTACTCGTGGAGCGCGGTCGGCCGGCAGATCATGGAGGTCTACGCCGCGGTGAGGTCGGAAGCGCCGCACACGGACTTCTCCGAGACGCTGCCGCACGATCCGGCCTGCCGCTTCCGCGCCGAGCCGCACTTGCTCTGACCGCGCGAGACCGTTCTCCCCTTGCCCACAGCGCTCGCCCTCTCGCCCCATCTCGACGACGCAGCCTTCTCGTGCGGCGGCACGCTGAATCGGCTCGCCACGAACGGCTGGCGGGTGGTGATGGCGACGGTGTTCACCGCCTCGGTGCCGGAGCCGCAGGGCTTCGCGCTGGCCTGCCAGCTCGACAAGGGCCTCGGTCCCAAGATCGACTACATGGCGCTCCGCCGGGCGGAGGACGCGGAAGCCGCGCGCCAGCTTGGGCTCGCCCCGCCCCTGCACCTGCCCTTCCGCGAGGCGCCGCACCGGGGCTACGGCTCGGCGCCGGAACTGTTCGAGGCGCCGCGGGCCGACGACCGCATCGCCGACGCGCTCGCCCCCGCCCTGGCGGCGCTGATCGCCGAGACCGCGCCGGACGTGCTGCTCGCCCCCCAGGCGATCGGCGGGCATGTCGATCATGTCCGGATGGTCGAGGCCCTGCGCGGGCCAGGCCCCGCCCTGCAGGAGCCGGGCTTCGCCCTGCCGGTCCTGTGGTGGCGCGACTTCCCCTACACGGTGCGGACGGCCGAGCCGAAGCAGCCGCTGGCCCCCCTCTTCGCCGGCCTGCCCGAGATCACGATCACGTTCGCTTCCGAGGGCGAGGCGGCCAAGCTCCGGGCCTGCGCTGCCTATGCCAGCCAGATCGGTTTCCAGTTCGGCGGCCCGGCCGGCCTGGAGGCGCGGCTGGCGCAGGAGGAGGGGCGCGAGCGCTTCCGCCTCTCCGGCACGCTGCCGCCGACGCTCGCGGCGCTGTGCGCCGCGGCCGTATGACCGGGGCCGCGCCGGACCAGCCGAAATCCCTGCGCGACCCGGCGCAGCTCGCCGCGCGCCGCGCCCTCCTGGACGCCCCCCATATCGCGCCGATCCGCGCGCTCGCCGGTCGCGTCAGTGCGGAGCGGGAGGCGCCCGTCCCCGATCCCGACCCGCTCGACGGCGGCGTGGGGGCCCGGATGCTCCTCCTGCTGGAGACGCCGGGACCCGCGGTTCTCCGCACCGGCTTCGTCACCCGCGACAGCGCCACCGGCACCGCCGCCAACCTGTTCCGGTTCCTCGCCGAGGCCGGCATCCCGCGGGCCGACACCCTGATCTGGAACGTCGTGCCCTGGGTCATCCACGCGCCCGGCGCGCTCAACCGCGCCCCACGCCGGGCGGAGCTGCGCGCCGCCGAGCCCTATCTCGCCCCGCTCCTCGACCTGCTGCCCCGGCTCGCGGTGGCGGTGCTCGCCGGGCGCTTCGCGGGCGAGGCGCGGCCCGCGCTCGCGTCCCTGCGGCCGGGGCTGCCGGTGATCGGCGTGCCGCATCCGAGCCCGACTTATGTCTGCACCGCGCCCGCCGTGGCCGAGCGCATCCGGGCGGGGCTTGGGCAAGCCTCCGTCATCCTGCGGACATCTCGGACGGGCATCGCTGCGCCCTGACGCGGCCGTGGAGGGCGGCGCGCGTCGCTGGCCTTCCGCGGCCACAGGTCCTACATGCGGGCGACAGGCCGCGGGGCTGCCCGCGGACACGACAACACTGGCAGGTTTCCGGGCAGGCATCGTTCCAGCATGTCCGCGGATGCCGGCCCGGCGCCGTCGTCTCGTCGCGAGGCGGGCGGCCGCTCCGGAGGAAGGCGGACAGCGATCGGCATGAACTTCCAGGGCCAGCATCGCCCGGCGATCGAGCGGGCCGAGGCCGTCGACGCCGACGCGGAGGCGCGCGCGGCAGGTGTCCCGGAGGCCGCGCGCGGGCGCAGGCGCTACGCCTGGATCGGCACGGTCGCGAGCGTCGTCCTCTTCGTCGTCTCGCTCGGGGTGCTCTGGCACCTCGCACAGGACATCACCTGGGCCGACCTCCACGCCGCGATGGTGCAGAAGACGGGCGAGCAGTTCGCCATCGCCTTCGGCTTCGTCGTCGTGAGCTACCTCTTCCTCACCGGCTACGACGCGCTGGCGCTGCGGCAATTGCGGGTGAGCGTGCCCTACTGGGTCACCGCGCTCGCCTCGTTCACGAGCTACGCGGTGAGCTTCACCCTCGGCTTCGCGCTCTTCACCGCGGGCACGATCCGCTACTGGATCTACGCCCGGCACGGGCTCAACGCCGCCAAGATCGCAGCGCTCACGGTGATCGCGGGCTTCACCTTCTGGCTCGGCATGGGCGTGGTGCTGGGGCTGAGCCTGATCATCGAGGCGGGCCAGCTCGCGGGGCTCGCCTTCACGTCGATCCGGATCAACCAGGGGGTGGGGCTGGCCGCGCTCGCGGCGGTGCTGGGCTACCTCGCCTGGGTCTCGGCCAAGCGCCGCAGCGTGACCGTGAAGCACTGGCGGCTGGAATTGCCCGGCGCCTCGGTCTCGATCGGCCAGATGATCGTGGGCATCGGCGACGTCTGCGCGGCGGCGGCCGTCCTCTACGTCCTGCTGCCGGACGGCCTCGCCATCGGCTTCACCACCTTCCTGGCGATCTACGTGCTGGCGGCGATGCTTGGCATCGCCTCGAACGTGCCGGGGGGCGCGGGCGTGTTCGAGTCGACCATCCTGGTAGCGCTCTCCAGCCTGCCGCGCGATCAGGTGCTCGGCTCGCTCCTGCTGTTCCGGGTCTGCTACTACCTCGTGCCCTTCGGCATCGCCCTACTGATGCTGGGCGCCTTCGAGGCCAAGCGGCGCCTCGGCGGCCGCTGACGGATGCGGGCCGCCTGAGATGGGCCGCGACAGCCGGACGAGGGCCGCCTGGACCGGCGCGGCGGTGGCGATCGGCCTGATCCTCCTGGCGGCCTGGCTCCAGGGCGCGCTCGACGGGTTCCTCGCGCTCGCCGGGCTGGCGGCCGCCTGCCTCGGGGGTCTCTCGGGGACGCGCCGCAGCAGCCCCGCCGCGCCCGAGCCGCAGCCCCGCAGCGCCGACCGCCACGTCATCGCCGAGGCGCTGCTCGCCAACATCCCGGACCCGGTCATCCTAGTGGACCGGCGCGCGGTGGTGATCGAGGCCAACCCGGCGGCCCGCGCCCTGCTGCCGGCGATGCGCCTGCGCCACCCGCTCTCCTTCGGCCTGCGCGCGCCCGACGTGCTCGACGGGATCGAGGAGGTCCTGCGCACCGGCCAGACCCTCAAGGTCGCCTACGCCACCCGTGTGCCGACCGAGCGGGCCTTCGAGGTGCAGATCGGGGCGCTCGCCATGCCGGACGGGTCTGGCCCGAACGTGGTCTTGTTCCTGCGCGACCTCACCGCGGCCCGGCGCCTGGAGGCGATGCGGGTCGATTTCGTCGCCAACGCGAGCCACGAGCTGCGCACGCCGCTGGCCTCCCTGCTCGGCTTCATCGAGACCCTGCAGGGTCCCGCCCGCAACGACGCGCCCGCCCGCGCGCGCTTCCTCGACATCATGCGCGCCCAGGCCCAGCGCATGACGCGGCTGATCGACGACCTGCTCTCGCTCTCGCGCATCGAGCTGCGCGAGCACATGCCGCCGACGAAGCCAGTCGATCTGGGGAGCCTCGCCCGCCAGATGGTCGAGATGCAGGCCCCGCTCGCCGCCGAGCGCGGGGTCACGGTGACCTTTGACGGGGAGGGCGCCTTCCCGGTTCTGGGCGAGCCGGACGAGCTGGCGCGCGTCGTCGAGAATCTCGTGGAGAACGCCGTGCGCTACGGCGGCGAGAGCGTCGCGGTGGAACTCGCCCACATGGAGGGGCGCCACGGGCCCGAGATCGTCCTCACGGTGCGCGACGACGGGCCCGGCATCGCACCCGAGCACATCCCCCGCCTCACCGAACGCTTCTACCGGGTGAACGTGGCCTCCAGCCGCGAGAAGGGTGGCACCGGGCTCGGCCTCGCCATCGTCAAGCACAGCCTGAACCGCCACCAGGGCCGCCTCCAGATCGAGAGCGCGCTCGCGGTCGGGACCACGGTCCGGGCGGTCCTGCCCGCCCGGCCGGAGGCGGGCGCGCTGGGCACGGCAGCGGGGAACGGCGCCGGCAGGGATCCGTTGGCGAAGGGGGACTGAGCGGGTACCGAGTGGGGTGTTGCCCCAGTGAGGCGGACCAGCGAAGGGGCTCCGCTGCGCCGGCCCCCTGAGGAAAGTCCGGAAAAGACCGGCCAACCGGGCCGGATGCGCGGCGCGCCGCCGCTCCCCCCTTCCCCCGGAGCCGCTTTTCCGGGACAAGCGTCGACCCATGAACATCCTGCTGATCGGCTCCGGCGGCCGCGAGCACGCCCTCGCCTATGCCCTGGCCAAGAGCCCCCTCTGCACCCGCCTGTTCACGGCGCCCGGCAATCCCGGCACGGCGCGTCACGGGCAGAACCGCCCGGACCTCGACGTGGCCGACCACGCGGCGGTCCGCGCCTTCTGCGAGGCCGAGCGCGTCGGCCTCGTGGTGGTGGGGCCGGAGGCGCCGCTGGTGGCGGGCCTCATCGACGACCTGACGGCGGCCGGCATCCGCGCCTTCGGTCCGACGAAGGCGGCGGCCCAGCTCGAGGGCTCGAAGGGCTTCACCAAGGATCTCTGCGCCGAGTACGGCATCCCGACCGCCGGTTTCGCGCGCTTCGACGCCCTCGACCCGGCCCTCGACTACGTGCGGGAGCAGGGCGCGCCGATCGTGGTCAAGGCCGACGGGCTCGCCGCCGGCAAGGGCGTGACGGTGGCCGAGACCCTCGACCAGGCGGAGGGTGCGCTCCGCGCCCTCTTCGCCGAGCCCGGCGCCGCCGTGGTGGTGGAGGAATGCCTGTTCGGCGAGGAGGCGAGCTTCTTCGCGCTCTGCGACGGCACCCGGGCGATCGCCTGCGGCACGGCGCAGGACCACAAGCGCGTCTTCGACGGCGACCGCGGCCCCAACACCGGCGGCATGGGCGCCTACTCGCCGGCCGCGATCCTCACCCCCGAGATCGAGGCGGAGGTGATGGAGCGGATCATCGCGCCGACGCTTGCCGGCATGCGGGCGCGGGGCACGCCCTTCACCGGCATCCTCTACGCGGGGCTGATGCTGACCGACGACGGACCGAAGCTGATCGAGTACAACACCCGCTTCGGCGACCCCGAGGCGCAGGTGCTGATGCCGCGCCTCAGCTCGGACCTCGTGCCGGCCCTGCTCTCGGCCTGCGAGGGCGACCTCACAGGGGTCGCGCTGGAATTCGATCCGCAACGGGCGGCGCTGACCGTGGTGATGGCCGCCGCCGGCTATCCCGGTGCGGTGGTGCGTGGCTCGGCCGTGCGCGGCCTCGACGCGGCGGAAGCCGACGGCGCCCTGGTGTTCCAGGCCGGCACCCGCCAGGACGGCGAACGCCTGCTCGCGGACGGAGGCCGGGTGCTCGCCGTCACGGCGCTCGGCGACAGCGTGAAGGAGGCGCAGGCGCGCGCCTACGCGGCGGTCGCCCGGATCGACTGGCCGGAGGGCTTCTGCCGCCGCGACATCGGCTACCGGGCGGTCGCCCGCGAACTGCTGGCGGGCTGAACCCCCGGGGATCCCGAAGGCCCTTCTGGCGCCCGAGGGCGCTGCGGCGGGATCCGGGCGGAGCCCCGGGTCAGCGCACCCGCAGGGCGTAGAGCGTGATCGCGGCGGCGTTCGAGACGTTGAGGCTGCGGATCTCGCCCGTGAAGGGAATGCGGGCGAGCACGTCGCAGCAGGTGCGGGTGCGCTCGCGCAGGCCCTTGCCCTCGGCGCCGAGCACGATCACGGCGGGCCGGGCGGGGGTGATCGTGTCGAGATCGACCGCCGCCTCGGAATCGAGCCCGATCCGGGTGAAGCCGCGCTCGCCGAGCTCGATCAGCGCTTCGGCAAGGTTGCGCACGGTGACGAAGGGCACATGCTCCAGCCCGCCCGAGGCGGATTTCGCCAGCACGCCCGTGGCGCCGGGCGCGTGCCGGGCGGTGGTGACGATGGCCGTGACGCCGAAGGCCGCGGCCGTGCGCACGATCGCGCCGACATTGTGCGGATCGGTGATCTGGTCGAGGGCGAGCAGCAGGGCGTTGTCCGGCAGATCGTCGAGCCCGGGGGCGGGGAGGGGCTCGGCCTCCAGATAGAGGCCCTGGTGCACGGCGTCGGGCCCCAGCAGCGCGTTGATGTCGCCCGGCCGCACGAGCTCGGGGGTGATCCGCAGGGGGCCGAGCTCCGCCGCGAGGCGCGCGGCGGCGTTCTCGGTGGCGAGCAGCCGGTGGAGCCGGCGCCCCGCATTGCCGAGCGCCTGCACCACGGGATGCCATCCGTAGAGGACGCCGACTCCCTCCGCCCCGGCAGGCCGGGACGGACGGGCCGGCCGCCGCCCCTCGCCGGGCCGCGGGCCCCGGGGGCGGGCGGCCTTGTCGTCGCGCCGGGTGGTCATCGATCCGAGCCTCGTCCAAACGGTGTCGCCCGCGACAAACCGGCCGCGGCCGCTCCCGTCAAGCCGCAAACGAGCCGTTGCCCTCCGGGACGCGCCCGCTTATAGAGGCCCCGGCCCAGCGCCAGCGCCCTTCGTCTATCGGTTAGGACGTCAGCCTTTCACGCTGAAGAGGCGGGTTCGACTCCCGCAGGGCGCGCCACTTGCGTACAGAACTGCGAACACCGGGCACGGCTGTGCCGTCTGCGCCGGTGAGGGCGGCTTCCAGGCTCTCCTTGTCGCCGATGATGCGGATCATATCCGCGCCGACCTCGATCCGGTCGACGATCGCCTGAAGCCACGCCTTCCGGAACGGGACCTCGCCCGACGACACCTTCTCGCGCATCAGCCGCCCGAAGCGCTCGATCAGCTCAGGTCCGATCTCGGATGGGCTCGGACCGGCCTCGCGCATCCGCGCAAGGGCGGCCTTCGCCAGATCTCGCTTGGCCCGCAACGCCAAGAGCCGCTCTTTCAGCAGATCGTCCGGCTCGTCCTCGCCGTCCTCGACAAGCCGGTAGAGCCGCCGCAGCTTCTCTTCCGCTGCCGCGAGTTCGCCGCGTAGCGCAGTTCCCCGAACATCGACCTCCGCTGCCCGCTCGGCCCTCAGCGCCCAGAGCGATGCCAGCGTCGCCCGCAGGCGGTCGGGCTGCAGCAGTTCAGTCACAAGGTGGTCCGTGACGAGCGTGTCGAGCGTTGCCATCCGGATCGACCGGCCCGAGCAGCCCGTCGCACCCTGACGTCCCTTGGTCGAGCAGCTGTAGTAGCTGTGCACCTTCTTCGATTTCGAGGTGCCGGTCCGAAGCGTCATCGCGCCACCGCAGGTCGTGCAGGTCGCAAGTCCAGTGAGCAGGATCGGGCCCGACACCACACGCGCCGGCGTGACGCGCGGATTGTGCGCCTTGAGCGTCGCCTGCACGGCCTCGAACACATCCAGCGCGATGATCGGCGGCACCGCAACGGCGATGTGCTCTGCCTTCGGCTTCTCCTGCCCCGTCTTCGAGCAGCGCTTGTTGAAGCCCCATTCACCCACATAGATTCGATTCGTCAGGATCCGGTGGATCGTTGCCACGCCGAAGCGGGCGCCGGCCCGCGTACGGTAGCCCCGTTCGTTCAAGTGGCAGCAAATCGCCTTCACTCCGAGAGGGCCGGATTGCCCATCGCCGTGCCGGTAGAGCCGGAAGATCAGCCGAACCGTCTCCGCCTCGACCGGATCGACGATCGTCCGCTTCTTCATCCGGCTGCCGCGCCGCTCCACCTCCTCGAGTGTGTAGCCGAGGGGCAGATTGGATCCGTTGTAGAAGCCCTGACGCGCATTCTCGTTCATCGCGCGCTGGACGTGCTTGCTATTCTCGAGGCTGCTGTACTCGTCGAAGAGCGCGAACATCTGGCGCATCATCTCGGCAGCGGGATCATCGCCGAGTTCCTGGGTGATCGAGACGAGCCGCACCCCGACCTTGGCAAGGCGACGCACATACATCTCCAGCCCGAGCGCGTCGCGGAAGAAGCGGGAGAGCGAGTGCACCACGATGACGTCATAGGGGCGGTCGCCGTCCTCGGCCCGGGTGATCATGGCCTGGAAGGCGGGGCGGTTATCGTCGAGGGCGGAGGCTCCGGGTTCGACATGCTCGGCGATGACGGGCCAGCTATGGGCGGCGCAGTAGGCCTGCACGGACTTGCGCTGATCGGGGATGGAGAGGTCGCTCTCGGCCTGCCGGCCAGTGGAGACGCGCAGGTACAGGCAGGCGCGCAGCTGGCCGTCGCGGGCAGGCAGCGAGCCGTTCGAGCGCTTGATCAGTTTCATGGTTTGAGCCTCGCAGACGGTCGCGGCAGGGTGAGTCTGTGATGGTAAGAGGCAAAGCCGGGATGCGTCGCGATCCACAGGCCTGTCGTCGCGCTGTGTGCGGGCGAGACTTCGGCCGGCAGGGTCTGGGGGGGGGGCGCGCACCTCATCGCAACAGATCGCGCAAGAGGGCGTCGATCTCGGCGCCGAGGAAGGTCTCGAGCACATCGAGCTCGGCCCGTGAGACGGGCAGCGGGCGCAGGAGATCGTCCACGACCTGAGGCGGATCAGGCTCGCGTCGGGGCATGCGTCCGCGTTTACGCTGCGGGGACAGCGGCGCAGGCACATCGGTGCTGGAGTAGGCTCCCCGACCTTTGACAGGTGCTCCGGCGGCCGGGGACTTCAGCGATGTCTTGGCGCCGGCTGCCGCGCCCGATGTCATCCGTGCCGGCGTCGATGCACCTGGGGTGCACGCCACCGGCGGAGCGGAGGGTCGATACACCACGAAGCACGTGAGGTCCCACGCCGACCGGCAGCCTACGCGTCCGAGGCTGGCCGCCGGCCAGCGTGGGGCAGTTTCTTCACCTTCCCCGGCGCGACACGACGCGTTCGCTCGAGCGCGAACCGCTGTGTACGGCTAAGATTCCTGGAAACGCGGGCGAGCGCAAGCCGTCTGTTGAGCTTGAAGAGAGCCGCAGCGGCTGAGCCGGCTCAAGCCGGGCCGGCTTTGCTATTGCCGGGTCGCCCAGCGCAGAGGGCCAGCGCTCTGCGGATCCGCCAGTCCGCGGGTGAGTAGCCAGGATTCTCACCCAACATGACCTCAACAGAAGGCATCAGCTAAGTTATTGCAGTTGCAGGCGCCTTAGCTTCGTGTGCACACGCAGTGGATACGATCCTGCGATCACTGCCAAGGGCGCCCTCGGACCATCCACAGGCGGCTGTAAGGCATCCCCCTCTCGCTCACTCAAGTCGCACTGAAGCATGCCGAAGGTCCACAAGGCGCCACTTCCGGACCTTCTGCCACAACTGCTGGAATGGCCGCTCTTCGCTCGAAAGCTGCCTCCGAACGGAACGATCGAGCTAGTTGGCTACAAGACTTCAGACCGGGAACGCCGCGCTCGCCGACCGGACGAAGGCGGCCGAGGACGAGGCCGCCCGCGTCGCCAAGGTCAAGAACCAACTCGACCGGTTCCGGGCCGAGGAGTTCTGGGACCGCGTCATGCAGGAGATAGCCGAGCTCATCGCCGAGCGCGGTTCCCTCACGCCCGACGAGATCCTGTCCGGGCTACGCACCTGGACCTTCCGCGGGGCCGCCCTTCACATGGAGTCGCTCACCGCCGGGACGCTTCGCAAGAAGATTGACGTCCGGGTGACCCACCGACGCTATTTCGAGGCGCCCTTAGAGGGACGCTACGGCCGGCGCAACGCCTGAGGATCCCGGGCCGGACACCCGCTTCCGCGATCCCCCCCGATGCCCTCCCGCACCTCAGCCCATGAGGCGGCGGGTGTTGTCGGCGACCAGTTCCCGATAGCGCGCGACGACGTCGCCGTGGGTGCCGCCCGCCATCAGGGTGTTGGCCGCCTCCATCGCGGCCACGACCTTCTCGCCGACCATCGACACCATCTCGACCTGGGCTTCGGGCCCGCCCCAGGCGATCCGAACCAGCCGCAACTCGATGACCTTCTGCGCCTCCAAGGCCAGCAGGAACGCAGCACAGAAGGGGTTCGACATAGGGTCTCCGAGAGAGGGGGCCGCCGACAACACCCCCACCCCCGAAAGGTATCCCGAGGCAGGTCGTCATGGCGCGCCTAGGGCGGTAGCCGGCGCAACCTTGGCCGTATTCGCGCATTGATCCGTGCCCGAGTTCGTGGGCGCTTACCGGACGACCCGACGATGCCCCTGGACACGATGCTGCGCACGATGCGCGCCGAGACCGCCTCGCAACAACTCCGCGCCGACGGCTTGGCCGGGAAGGTGACGGCCCTGCTCGGGGCGGGTCGCGACTGCGGCGAGGCGGAGCGGGAGCTGTTCGGCGTCCTAGACGGGCTCGCCCTCCTTCGCATGCGGGCGCAGGCCATCGAGGCGATGCGAGGCTTCGCGGCCTCGCCCGCCGAAGCGTAGCGCGCCGGCCCCCTACGCGTCGGCGATCAGGTCCTTGATGCGGGCGGCGAGCGTCTCCAGCACGAACGGCTTCGTCAGGACCTGCATCCCGGGGTTCAGGTACCCGTTCCCCAAAACCGCGTTCTCGGCGTATCCGGTGATGAACAGCACCTTCAGGCCGGGCCGCCGCTCGCGGCCGGCATCGGCTATCTGCCGGCCGTTCATGCCCCCCGGCAGGCCCACGTCGGTCACCAGCAGGTCGATGCGCACGTCCGATTGCAGCACCTTCAGGCCGGCGACGCTGTCGGCGGCCTCGATGGCGGTGTAGCCGAGATCCTCCAGCACCTCGGTCACCAGCATCCGCACCGACGGTTCGTCGTCGACGATGAGCACGGTCTCGCCCCGGCCCGCACGCCCGGCCTCGGCGAGCTTGCGCGCGACGTCGTCCTCGTCCGCCTCGCCGTAGTGGCGCGGCAGGTAAAGGCAGACCGTCGTGCCCTCGCCGACCTCGGAGTAGATCCGGACCTGGCCGCCGGACTGGCGGGCGAAACCGTAGACCATCGACAGGCCGAGGCCGGTGCCCTGGCCGGTAGGCTTGGTGGTGAAGAACGGCTCGAACACCTTCTCGACGATGTCCGGCGTCATGCCGGTGCCGGTGTCGGTCACGCAGACGCTGAGGTACTGGCCCGGCGCCAGGTCGTGCCTGTGCGCGCCGGCGTCGTCGATCCACTTGTTGGCGGTCTCGATGGTGATGCGTCCGCCGTCCGGCATGGCGTCGCGCGCGTTGATGCACAGGTTCAGCAGCGCGTTCTCCAACTGACCCGGATCAATCAAGGCCGGCCACAGGCCCGAGAGGCCGACGACCTCCAAGTGGATGCCGGGTCCGACCGTGCGCCGGACGAGTTCCTCCATGTCGTGGACCAGGCGATTCACGTTGGTCGGCTTCGGGTCGAGGGTCTGGCGCCGGGAGAAGGCGAGCAGGCGATGCGTGAGGGCCGCGGCCCGCTTGGCCGCGCCCTGCGCCACGGTCATGTAACGGTCGAGGTCGCCCATGCGCCCCTGCGACATCCGGGTTTGCATCAGCTCCAGCGAGCCCGAGATGCCGGCCAGCAGGTTGTTGAAGTCGTGCGCCAACCCACCGGTCAGTTGCCCGACCGCCTCCATCTTCTGCGATTGCCGCAGGGCCTCCTCGGCCTTGGCGAGGGCGTCGGCGCCTTCCTTCTCGGCCGTGAAGTCGCGGCCCACCGCGTGGATGAAACTCTCGTCCGGCACCGCCGTCCACGACAGCCACCGGTAGCTGCCGTCCTTGTGAAGGTACCGGTTCTCGAAGCGCGGGATCACCGAGCCGGCCGAGAGGTCGCCCGCCGCCGCCACGGTCGAGGCCACGTCGTCCGGGTGCACGAGGTCCATGAACGGGCGACCCAGGAGCTCGCCCTCCGACCAGCCGAACAGGGCCGTCCAGGCCGGGTTGACCGCCACGATGGTCGCGTCGAAGCGCGCCACCAGCATCACGTCGGTCGACAGGCGCCAGATCCGGTCGCGGTCGCGCGTGCGCTCCTCGACCTGCTGCTCCAGGCTGCCGGCGAGGCGGGCCAGTTCGCTCGTCACGCTCTTTTGGTCATCAATGTCGGTATTGGTGCCGACCCAGCGCGTGACACGGCCGGCGGCGTCGCGCACCGGCTCGCCCCGGACCAGGAACCAGCGATGGGCGCCGTCGGCACGACGCAGCCGGTACTCGGCCTCGTAGACGGTTTCGGTCGCGCGGGCATGCCCCCAGGCGGCGGCGACGGGTGGGATATCGTCCGGATAGACAATGCGAGCCCAGGCATCCGGGCCAAGCAGGCTGCCCCGCGGCTCGCCGCAGTAGGCGTAGAACTGGTCGTTGAACCAGTACAGCGAGCCGTCGGGGTACGCGGCCCAGACCTGGTTGGGGATGGCCTGCGCGAAGACCCGAAACTGTTCCTCGCTCTCGCGCCGGCTTGCCTCGGCGCGGAAGCGCTCGATGGCAGCGCGGGTGCGTTCGGCGACGTCGCGTACGAAGGCGAGCTTGTCCGGCCGCCAGTCCCGCACCTGCCGGTCGTGCAGGAAGAACACCGCTACGACCCGTCCGTGCTCCATCACCGGAATGTTGATCAGGGCCCGGGCGTCGATGGCTAGGAGGGGCCCTGGGTCGGACGCCGTCCGCGGGTCGGTCGCCACGTCCGCGATCACGACCTCGCGGCCCTCGACAAGACCCGCTTGGACATCGCCGTAGTCGCCGAAGCGATGGTGGCCGGCGACGCTGGCGACGCCTGGGGCCGTCCAGTCCCTCTCGATATCGATGGAGTCCAGCGCCAGGTCGACGGTTCCGTAGCCGGCCCGGTCGAGCCCTAGCGTGCGGGCCACGACCTCGGCGGCGGCGTAGGCCATCCTGGCGGTGTCGCCGCAAGCCTGAAAGCGGTCGCCGAGCTCGATCAGGGCGGTACGGAACGCGTCCTGGCGCCGACGCTCTGTCAGGTCGCGCGCAACCGTCCCGTAGCCGGAGAGCGCCCCCTGCGCGTCGCGGACCGAGAAGATTGTGTGATGGACCGGCACCGCCGCCCCGGTGGCGAAGTCGCGGAACGCGAGCTCTCCTTCCCAGAACCCGGTCTCACGGACGGCCGGAAGCGCCTGTTCCAGCACGGTCGCCCGGTCCTCCGGGGCGAAGTATTCCACGAGACCGTGGGAGCAAGCCTCGTTGAGGTTCGCCAACCCGACCAGCCGGCGGCCGGCCTCGTTGACGAACTCAGGCATGCCCCCCGCGTCGGCGATGCCGATGAAGTCGCTCGATTGCTCCACCAGGGCCGCGAGGCGCCGGGCGCGGGCCTCGGCGGCGCGAGCCTCGGTGACGTCGCGCACGGTGCCGACGAAGCGCACGGGCACGCCATCCCGGAAGACGGTGTTGCCCTTGGCCGCGAGCACGCGCCCGACGCCGTTGCGTAGCCCGACCACGCGGTACTCGGTGTCAAAGCCCTTAACCGCACCGATGGCGGCCTGGACGGTGCGGTCCGTCCGCTCCCGGTCGTCCGGGTGCACGCCGGGCAGGAAGGCCTCCTCGTACGAGACCGGGTCGTCCGGGGACAGGCCGAAAAGCGCCCGGGTGCGCACGTCCCAGGTCAGCGCGCCGGTGACGAGGTCGTAGTCGTAGATGCCGGTGCCGGAGCTTTCCAGCGCCAGCCTGAGGCGGTCCTCGGCCTCGCGCAGGTCGGCCTGGGCGCGCTCGCGCTCGGCGATGTCGGTGACCATGACGAAGAAGCCGTCCACCGCCCCGCCCACGGTCCGGCGCGGGATGTAACGGATCTCCGATTGCAGGAACGCGCCGCCCTGCGACGGCATCAGTGCGTCGAAGGTGATGTCCTCGCCGGCGAGAGCGCGCGCCATGAAGGGAAGGCGCGCCGCGTAGACCTCTTCCCCGACGACAGCCCGCACCTCGCGGTCGAGGATCTCGCTCGCCGGCCGCCCGAACCAGGTCTCGTAGCGCCGGTTCACGAAACGGTAGACGTGGTCCCGGTCGATGAAGGAGATCAGCACCGGCAGCGCGTCTGTGACGACCTGCAGCTCGTCCCGGACGCGCTGGGTCTCGCCCTCCGAGGCCCTCGCCTCGGTCCGGTCGCGCAGGATCTTGAGGAAGCCGAGGTCGGCGCCGTCCGCGGCGCGCAGCGGCATCATCTCGCCGCTGGCCCAGAACCGGGAGCCGTCCTTCCGGAGGTGCCAGCGCTCGTCGAAGGCGCGCCCGGTCCCGGCGGCGCGCCGCATCTCCGTTGCGGGCTGGTCGGCCGCCCGGTCCTCCGGCGTGAAGAAGGTATCGGTCGCCCGGCCAAGCATCTCCCCGGCCGACCAGCCCATGATGCGCTCGGCACCCGGGTTCCAGGCGGTGACCAGCCCCTCGTGGTCGGTCGTAACGATGGCGAAGTCGACGGCGCTGTCGAAGATCTCCCGGTAGTGTCCCGCCTGGCGCGGAGTGCGCTCGTCGCGCAGCCGCGCCACCTCCGCCTCCAGTTCGCGCTCGCGCCGCCGGAGCCGCTCGATCTCAAGCGCGCTCAACGAGGCATCCTCCCTTCGACGCACCGGGAAGTGGGCGATCCGCTTCGGGGAAACACCCGGCTTTCGGGTGGCAACGCGTGTCTGGGATGAATGCGGGCGTGATCAAACCGGGGAACCGAAGGCAGCGGCGGTGGGGGAATCGAGCGGCTGGATAGCACGGAAGGGGAGCGGCCAGGGCATGGACGCACGCCGCACCTCCACCCTTACGCAATCATCGCCGGTCGTCCGCGGGCCCGGGCTCCGTCCTCACTCGGCAGAATGGCGTCGACCTGCCCCCAGCCATGTCGTCCGCGAGATGACCGGGCGCCGGTGGCGGCATCCCGGTCCTGCAGGGGCGCCACCCGTGCGGGGGCGGGCAGCAGCCTCAGCGACCGTTGATGGGGCCGGGCGGCTGCGGCGCCGGCGGCTCGGTCGGCGGATCGCCCTCGGGCGGCCCTGTGTCCGGCGGCGGGTCACCGATGGGCGGCAACGGGTCGTCCCCCGGCCGTGGCGTATCCGATTGCATGGCGTCCCCTTCTCCGCCCCCGTGGCGGGAGCGGTCGACAACGCGCGACGCTGCCGAACGTCCCGAAGGAGGGAGACCGGCATGCGCCGTGTCGCCGCGTCGCCTGCGGGCGGACGTTGTCTCGAGCCGGATGGAAAGTTACTGACATCCGTGACGGGGGAGCCATGGACGCGGAGACCGAGAGGCTGCGGCGGCGCGAGCGCGAGCTCGAAGAGCGCGTCGCGATGCTGGAGGCCCGGCTAGGTGACGGTCTGCGCCAGCCGGAGCAGGGGCAGCGCACGTCCGCGGCCTCGACCGATCTGCTGTTCACGGCGGCGGAGAAGACCCGCATGCCGCAGATCATCACCGACCCCAACCTGCCCGACAATCCCATCGTCTTCGCCAACCGGGCGTTCCAGAACCTGTGCGGGTACGACGCCGCCGAGCTTATCGGACGAAACTGCCGCTTCCTCCAAGGCCGCGACACCGACCCCGCGGACGTGGCCAAGGTTCGCGACGCGGTCGCCGCCCGGCGCGACGTCGTCGTCGAGATCCTGAATTACCACCGTGACGGAACGTCGTTCATCAACGAGTTGTACATCAGCCCGGTTTTCGATCCGGCGGGACAACTCCGTTACTTTTTCGCGAGCCAGCTCGACATCACCCGCTTCCGGACAACGGAAGGCATCCTGGCAGAGAGCGAAGCCCGCTACCGGGCGCTGTTCGATGCCGTGGATAGTGGCTTCTGTGTCGTAGAGATGCGCTTCGACGCAAACGACCGCGCGGTCGATTACCGCTTCGTCGAACTGAACCCCGCCTTCGCGGCGCAGACCGGCCTACACGAAGCCGCCGGACGCTGGGCGAGCGACCTCGTGCCGAACCTCGAACGCTCCTGGTTCGACACCTACGGCGAGGTCGCCCGCACGGGGCAGCCGGTGCGGTTCGAGAGCGGCTCCGTTGCGATGGGACGGTACTTCGACGTGCATGCTCTCCGGGTGGGCGAGCCCGAGCAGCATCGGGTCGCCATCCTGTTCAACGACATTACCGACCGACGCCGTTTGGAGAACCATCTGGAGGCCACCGCCCAGGAGCGGGCCGACGAGCGCGACATGGTCTGGCGGGCCAGCCGCGACCTCTTCGTGGTCTGCGGGCTCGACGGAATCTTCCGCAAGGCGAACGCCGCGTGGACCGAATTGCTGGGGTGGGGTGCCGACGAGGTCGTGGGGGCTCGCTTCGATGCCCTCGTACATCCCGACGACCTTCCGGAGGCGGCCGCGGCCTTCGAGCGCGTCAGCGGCGGACTCCACCTGCAGGACGTCGACGTGCGCGTCCGGACGAAGGACGGCGGCTTCCGCTGGATGTCGTGGAACGCCATCCCGCGCGGCGACCACTTCTACGCCGCCGGTCGCGACGTCACCGAGCGCCGGGCTCTTGAGGAGCAGTTGCGCCAGTCTCAGAAGCTGGAGGCCGTCGGCCAGTTGACGGGCGGCGTCGCCCACGATTTCAACAACCTACTGACAGTCATCAAGTCGTCGACCGACCTGCTGAAGCGACCCGACCTCGCCGAGGAGCGCCGGATCCGCTACGTCGGCGCCATCTCCGACACCGTCGACCGGGCCGCCAAGCTCACCGGCCAACTGCTTGCCTTCGCGCGGCGCCAGGCGCTACGGCCCGAGACCTTCGCGGTTGACCGCGCCGTGCTTGCCGTCTCCGACATGGTCGGCACGCTCACGGGATCGCGCGTCCGGGTCGAGCTCGACCTGCCTGAGGGTGACAGCCTCGACCTGCACGTGAACGCCGACCCGAGCCAGTTCGACACAGCCCTCGTGAACCTCGTCGTCAACGCCCGCGACGCCATGGACGGCCAAGGGAACCTGCGCATCCGGCTTCGTCGTACGACGGTGATCCCGGCCGTGCGGGCGCACCCGCGCCAGCGTGGGGACTTCGTGGCGGTCTCGCTCTCCGACACGGGTTCGGGCATCGCCCCGGAGAACCTTGAGCGGATCTTCGAGCCGTTCTTCACGACCAAGACCGTCGGCCAGGGCACGGGCCTGGGGCTGAGCCAAGTCTTCGGGTTCGCCAAGCAGTCCGGCGGCGAGATCACCGTCGAAAGCGCGCTCGGCGAGGGCACGACCTTCACCCTCTACCTTCCTCGGGTCGCTCCTTCGCACGCCGCCGGGCCGGTCGAGGAGCCGGAGGCGCTCGCCGACGGGCACGGCACCCGGGTCCTCGTCGTGGAGGACAACCTCGACGTCGGCGCATTCGCCGAGCAGGCGCTTCGCGAACTCGGTTACAACACGGTCTGGGCGGTCGACGCGGAAAGGGCGCTCGCCGAGATCGAACGCGGCCCCACCCGGTTCGAGGTAGTGTTCTCGGACGTGATGATGCCGGGCATGAACGGCGTCGAGCTCGCGGGGGTGATCCGTCGGCGTCGGCCGGACCTCCCGGTGGTCCTGACAAGTGGCTACAGCGACGTGCTCGCGGCCGAGGGTACGCACGGCTTCGACCTGCTGCCCAAACCCTACTCAGTCGCCGACCTGTCGCGCATCCTCCGCCGTGCCGTCCAGGAGGCGGCCGCGGATCGCCGGGGCCGGACCTAACGCGGCACGGGCCGGACGCGGTCCCAGGAGCGCCGTGTCCGATTGCTTGGCGGGTTTCCCTGTCGGCCCCCGAGGGCGTGAGCGGACGTCAACGTGCGCGGGTCCCGGGGAATGCTCCCCCCGGCCGGCGGATGAGTTTTCGTCGAACTCAACCGTGCGCCGCCCTGGCCGCCAGCGCCTCGCCGATGGCCTCGTGCAGACGGCTCTCCAGGTAAGGACGGGCGACGAAGGGAATGCCGTCGGGCAGGTCCCCGGGCCGCGGGGCTACCAGCGCCGAGACGACCACGACGGCCATGTCCGGGCGACGGCGCATCACCTCGCGCGCCAGAGCGAGGCCGTCCATCGGTCCCGGCATGCGCACGTCGGTGACCACCAGCCCGACCGTATCGTCGAGCCTTTCAAGCGCCTGGGCGGCGTTGCCGGCCTCGACCACGGCATAGCCGTCGGCCTCCAGGAGGTCGCGGACTTCCAGGCGGCAGAGCATCTCGTCCTCGACAACCAAGGCCGTCGTCACGCTCGGGTTATCCGTCATGGCAATCGGCAACTGGTCGCCCGGCCCTTCGTTGCGTCGCACCCTCAAGCGACCGCCTGGAAATCGGCCAGCGAGGCCTCGACGACACAGCTCACCCCCTCGGGGCGGTAATCGAGGGCGAGGCTGGCGTTGACCTGCGCCGTCAGGCCGCGCTCGATCAGGCGCGATCCGAACCCTTTTCGCGATGGCGGCACCACCGGCGGGCCGCCGCGCTCGATCCAGGCGATGCGAAGCCGTGGCGCGTCCTCCGTCCCGACCAGCGACGCGTTCACCGCGACCTCGCCGTCCGGCACCGACAGCGCGCCGTACTTGACCGCGTTCGTCGTCAGTTCGTGCAGGGTCAGCGCCAGGGATAGCGCGGCCTTGCCGCCGATCTCCACGTCCGGCCCGGCGAACTCGACGCGCCGACCGGCCGATTCCTGCACGCCGACGCCCTCCCGGACCACGGCCGAAAGGGAGGCGCTCTCCGCGGCGCCGCCGAGGAGCACGTCGTGCGCCTTGCCGAGCGCGACCAGCCGGCTGCCCAGGACGTCACGCGCCGCGTCGATGTCGGTGGCGCCGCGCAGGGTCGATGCGGCGATGGCCTGCACCATCGCCAACAGGTTCTTCATGCGGTGGGAGAGTTCTTGGTTGAGCAGCTCCTGCCGTTCCTCGGACCGACGGCGGGCATCGATGTCGGCCACGGCGACGACCGCACCGACCCTCTTCCCAGCCTCGTTGCGCATCGGCGCACCCGCGATCTCGATCCAGAGGCGGCTGCCGTCGCCGCGCTGGTACTCGCATCGCATCTCGGCGTGCTCGACCCCCTCCCGGATGAGGCGGCTCAGCGGGTACTCCTCCGGTGCGACCCGGCGGCCGTCCTCGTGGAAGGCGACCCACTCGCCGTAGCTGTCGGCGTCGGGCGAGGGCAGGACCGGATGGCGAAAAATCTCCTCCAGCCGCCGGTTCCCTCCGACGATGCGACCGGAGGGCGCCTCCGCGAACAGGATGCCGACCGGCACCGTGTCCAGCACCGCCCTGAGCGTCGCCTCGCTGGCTTGCAGCGCCTGGCGCGCCCGCTTCTGCTCCGTGAGGTCGCGGGTGACGGTGCCGTAGCCGAGCCTGCGCCCATCCGCACCGCGCACGGGGAAGAGATTGTAGAGGACGGGCACCGCCGCACCGGTGACTACGTGCCGGAAGTGCAGCTCGCTCTCCCAGAAGCCGTCCCGCTCGACCGCCGGCAGCACCTCGTCGAGGACCCGCGCGCGCTCCTCCGGCGCGAAATAGTCCACGATGGGCATGGCTCGCGCCGCGGCGAGATCGGCTAGGCCGATGAGGCGCCGGCCGGCCTCGTTGACGAAGTCGACGCTCCCGTCGGGAGCCGCCAGGCCGATGAAGTCCTGGCTCTGCTCGACCAGGGCGGCGAGGCGGCGCGTCTCGGCGTCGGCCCGGCGCTGGTCCCCGACGTCGACCAGCACCGTCACCGCGGCCTGGATCGCGCCCTCGGCGTCGCGCACCGGACCGCTCGACACCTCCAGGAGGCGCACCTCGCCCGTCTCGGTGTTGCGATAGCGCATCTCCTCGCCGCGCACCGTCTCGCCGTTCCGCAGGGCGCGCAGGGTCGGGTAGTCCGCCGGCTCGTACCGGCGACCGTCTGGGTGAAGGGCGCCGTAGGAGACGTATCGGGCGTCGCCCTCCGTCCCGAGCCCGTGCCCGAGGATCTCCTCGGCCTTGGCGTTGAGCGACGACGGCATGCCGGCCTCGGTCCCAGCAATGGAGATGCCGACCGGGGCTTGGCGGAAAATCGCCTCCAGCAGGCCGCGCTCCAGCTCGAACCGCCGCTCGCTCTCGCGCAAGGCGTCCTCGGCCCGCTTGCGTTCGCTCAGGTCGAGCATCGCGCCGATCATGCGGCAGGCCCGGCCGTCGTCGTCGCGCAGGACGTAGCCTCGGTCGAGCACGTGCGCGTAGGAGCCGTCCGCACGGCGGAAGCGGTACTCGTCCGACCAGGCCGTGCCGGCGCCGTCGATGACCGCGTGGATCGAGGCGTCGATCCGTGCCCGGTCGTCGGGATGGATCTGCGCGATCCACCAGTCGCCGGTCGGCTCGACGGCCTCGGAGACGTGGCCGTAGGCCTCGGTGAGGGCCTCGTTCCAGAGCACGTGGTTGGCGGCGAGGTTCCAGTCCCAGATCGCGTCGTTGGTGGCCCGGGCCGCCAGCCGATAGCGGTCCTGGCTCTCCTGCAGGCGGACGGCGCTTTCCTTCTGCTCCGTCCGGTCGCGCAGGATCTTCACGTACCCGATGGCCGCGCCGGCCTCGTCGCGCAGCACCATCATCTCGCCGTTGGCCCAGAAGCGGCTGCCGTCCTTGCGCAGGTGCCAGCGCTCGTCGATGCCCCGACCTTCCTCCAGGGCGGACTGCATCTCCATGTCCGGGATGCCGTCGCGCCGGTCCTCGGGGGTAAAGAACGCGTCGGCGGGCTTCCCGCACATCTCCTCGGGTCGCCATCCGAGGATCTTGGTCGCGCCGGCGTTCCAGTCCGTGACCTTGCCGTCGAGGTCGAGCAGGACGATGGCGTAGTCGTGCGCGCTGTCGAACACGGCGCGTCGGCGGTACTCCGTCCGGGCGGCCGCCCGGGTGGCGGCGAACTCGCCCGCCTCGGCGAGACCGGAGGCGGCGGAGCCGGCGAAGACGCCGAGGACCTGCAGGTCACCGTCGGCGAAGGCGTCCGGGCAGCTCGACTGCAGCTTCAGCACGCCGACCACCACGCCGCCGCGCCGCACCGGCGCCAGCAGGCAGGACCGCATCCGTAGGCGCTCCGCGATATCCCGCTCGGCCCGATGGTCACGGCGGACGTCGGGGACGCGGAGCGGCGCGTCGTCGAGGAAGCAGGCGCCCGCGAGGCTTCCCCGGATCGGGAGGCGCAGGCCGAGATGCTGCGCGAGCCCGTCCGTCACGGTGCGGTAGACCAGGGAATCCCCGTCGCGGATCTCGACCGCCCCGGCCTCGGCGGTGGGGACGGCGCGCATCGCGCCCGCCAGCACGGCGCGGAAGCTCGCTTCGAGGTCGCCGCCGGCCGCCGCGACCCCTGCCAGGGCCACCGCGACGGCCTCGCCCTGGCGCCCGGCGCGGTCACGGTCGGCGAGCGACCGGCGCAGCACGAGCTGGTCCATGACCTGTCGGGCGAGCGCCTCCAGATCATCGATCTGCTCCGGGGAGAGGCCGCCCGGACGGGGACGGTGGTCGATCACGCACAGGCTGCCGAGCACGTGGCCCTCGGGCGTGCGCAGCGGCGCGCCAGCATAGAAGCGCAGGTGCGGCTCGCCGGTCACCAGCGGGTTGTCCCGGGTGCGGGGGTCGAGCGTCAGGTCCGGGATCTGCAGGACGCCGGGCTCGGTGAGGACGAACTTGCACACCGAGCGGTCCAGGTCGGTCTCGCAGGGCGGGAAGCCGGCGCGCGCCTTGAACCATTGGCGGTCACGGTCGACCAGGCTGACCAGGGCGACGGGTGCGCCGCAGAGGCGGCGGGCGAGGTGGACGATGTCGTCGAAGCCCCGCTCGGGCGGCGTGTCGAGGACGTCGAACGCGCCGAGTGCGGCGAGGCGCGCCTCATCCTCGACGGAGGGGCGGTTCAGGAATTCGAGGTTCACGGAGCCATCTCCCGGAGCGTGACCGCGGGAGAAGGCGGCTTGAGCCTGTCCGGCTCGCTGGCGTCGACGGCGACCATCCGGCCCCCCGGGGCGTAGACGGCCCCGAGAACCTCGGCGAAGTGGTGCCGCACCGCGGCGTGGCACTCGCACGAGGCCGCCTCGGCCCGCGCCCGGTCCGGAAGCGTCAACCGCCGATGGCCGATCTCGATCAAGCCGTCCCGCCGCAGGCGCCCCAGCACCTCTGTGAGGTAGGCGCGCCGTACCCCGAGCATGTCGGCCAGGACCTCGTGGGTCACCGGCAGGTCGGGCGTCCCCAGCCTGTCCTGCAGGGTCAGGAGCCAGCGCAGGCAGCGTCGTTCGATGGTGTGGGCGGCGTTGCAGGCGACCGATTGCAGCACCTGCGCCAGCAGGCAGTCGGCGTAGCGCACGAACAGGTCGCGAACGGTCTTCGAGGTGTGCTTGGCCTCGGCCAAGCGGTCGGCGTCGATGCGGATGGCCGGGCCGGCGACCTGCACGACCGCCTGCCCGAACGCCGGCAGGTAGCCCTGGCTGACCACGCCGCCGATGGCCCCCTCCCGACCGACGGTGGCGGTCTCGACCGACTTGCCGTCCTGAAGCGGCACCACCAGCGTCACGACGCAGCCCTGGGCTGGGAAGGTGACGTGGCTGACGTCGTCGCCGGCCCGGAACAGCACATCGCCCCGCCCCACCTCGCGCCGTTCGGCATGCGGTGCCAGGAGCGCTCGGTCGGTGTCGTCGAGGGCTTCGAGCAGCAGGTTGCCGTCGAGGGAGCGTAGGGGGGATCTGTTCACGGGATTTCGTCGGTCGGCGGCAATCGGGTTGTCCAGTAGCGGACTTCCCGGCGCAAAGATGTCCGTTACCTGACAAGTTCGCGTGATGCGGTGCCCGGCGAGCCAAATTTTCTCGGACGACGCGAGCGGCCGGGAACAGCGGGCTCCAGCGGTTCACTCTCCGCATCGGGGATGGTCTGCGGGTGGGTGCCTGCCATCGTCCGGGACAGCGCTTCCCACAGCGCTTGCGGACTGCCGTCGTCGCTACATGTCGTAGGCGGCGGCCCGGTCACGGTCACGTTCGAGCAGCGGAAGGTGGCAAAGGAGGACCTGCCCGAGGACAACCTCTTCAATGCGGAACTTTGGGTCGGCTATCAAACAGCTGCGCGTCGGCACGGTCAGCAGCCGCAAGGCGGTGACGTTGGTGATGCTGATCGCAGGGTTCACGGCACGCGCTGCATCCGCCCTACAAGCGAGGCCGTGAGGACTTCTACGACGTCCGCTTCCTGCGTCGAAGCGGACGACGAAGGCCGCGGTTTGAAGGGGCTGCTATGGGTCAGGAGTATGCGGTCATGCTCAACACCCCGTAGTTGGCTCGTGGATCGGGCAGCCGTTGAACTTCTGCCGGAACTCCGCTGAATGCCTGTAGGGGGCATTGCGCGCCCGGTTGATGTTGCCGAGCGGACGGTGGGCGGCGAGGCCGGTCCAAACCGCGAACCGCATGCGCTCGTTCACCGCCTCTACGCGCTCGGCGTCCCAACTGTCCTGCGGTCGCACGGTGATGGTGGCGACCCGCTGGAACGGTGCCTCCTCCTCGTCCCACTGCACCGTCGGGTCCTCGACCGGCTGGCGTTCAAGGTCGCGGCACAGTTGCACTCGGAACTCCCAGACGCCCTCGATGCCGGCCATTTCCGACTGGACGGTCTCGCGGATCGCGTCGGGGCGGCCGGAGGCGTCGATCTCGGTGCCGGTCAGCGCCTTGAGCGCGGGAGCCACGGGCGCCACCGAGAACTTGGCGATGTGGTCGCCGTAGCGGAACGGGGTGACGCTGTAGTAGGTCTCGCCGAGTGGATCGACGTTCGGCGCGCCGCCGAGCGAACCCAGCGTCGGGCTCTCGATGCCGACCGCGGTGAGCGCCTTGTTGACCCCGCGCAGCACGGTAGAGGCGGCGACCTTCACACCCTCGATGCGGTCGGTGGTCTTGGCCAGCAGCTTGAGGCTGCCTAGGAACTTCTCGGTGTTCGGCGCCTGAAAAACTGGGCCGTTGACCAAGACGAAATCCTGCGTCGTTCCCTCCGCGCCGGCCAAGCGCTCGCCGGACACGTCCAGGACCTTCATGGCGAGGCCGCGCGGCAGGGAGACGGCATCGGGTAGGATGTCGCCGGCATTGGTCGACATCCGCAGGTAGACCTTGTGTTCGCCCGCCGTCGCGAACAGCCCTTGCGCGAGTTCGGGAGGAAGCCCCGCGTCGATGCGCAGTACGCCTTCCAGGATGCCGTGTGACTTGGCGTGGACCGAGCGCACGGCATGCCCGGAATCGTTCGCGACGGTCTCCAGAATGGTGTCGAAGGTTGCGTTGAGCTGCTCGATGGTCCGATCCTCGTCGGGCTTCACAACCTCGACGTCGGCGCTGTAGCGGACAGGTGCTTGCAAGGTTCGTCGTCCTTCGTCGTTCGTCTCGGGACAGAACATGCCCGACGGATCGGCGTTCCGGATTGCGCGCCGCTCAATTGCCCGTGAACGACCCGTTGGGAACGTCCGAGCCGGCTGGCGTTTGTCAGGGCGACGGTCCGCCTGGACCCGCATTCCCGACCGTGTGGCCTCATGCCTTTAACGGTGCCGCTTCTGAGAGGCGCGCATTCGATGGAGCTCGGCAGCCTCTCTACCCCTGGCCAGGGGACGAGGCGGAAAGTGAAGGACGAGCATGACCTACCTGCGTTACGCGCCCGACATCGAGCAGCCCGCCCCAGACGAGCAGGAGACCATCGACGGCATCATCCAGGGTATGACCCAGCAGTCGCAGACGGTGGAGAAGCGCGAGCACCATGCCGTGCGCGCCAGCCACGCCAAGAGCTCGGCCTGCGTCACGGGCGAGTTGACGGTTGCCGCCGGCCTGCCGCCGGAGCTGGCCCAGGGCCTGTTCGCGACGCCGGGTACGCACAAGGTGGCCGTACGTTTCGCGCAGGGCCCCGGCGAGACCCTCGGTGACCGGGTGTCCACCCACCGGGGCATGTCGATCAAGGTGTTCGGCGTGCCCGGCGAGAAGCTTCCCGGGCACGATGTCGAGACCCAGGACTTCGTGCTCGCCACCGGCACGACCTTCCCGTCCGGCACGGCGTCGGGCTTCCTGCGGGACGGGACGGTCATCGGCAAGTCGACGGGCCTGCCGGAAGGAGTGAAGAGCGCTGTTTCCTCGACCGCGCGCAACCTCAACAAGGTGTTGCACGCCTTTGGCACGGAGAGTGCCATGGCCGACTTCTTCGGCCATCCCTACAGCCACCCGCTGGCGGACAGCTACTTCAGCCAGGCGCCGATGCGGTTCGGTGACTACGTGGCCAAGCTCGGCGCGGTGCCCGCGACGCAGGCGCAACGGGACCTTGCCGAATGGCGCCTCGATCCGCACGGGGACGAGAACGGCTTCCGGCACGCCACGGTCGCGTTCTTCCGAGACGACGACGTGGTGTTCGAGCTCAAGGCGCAGCTCTGGGCCGATACCGAACGCCAGCCCATCGAGGATTCCTCAGTCGATTGGCCGGTATCGATCAGCCCGTACCGCACGGTGGCGACGATCCGCCTGCCCCGGCAGGACGCCTACTCGCCCGGGCGGGTGCGCTACTTCGACGAGGTGATGACCTTCCGGCCGGCTCACAGCCTCGCGGCGCACCGGCCGCTTGGCTCGATCATGCGGGCGCGCCTGCAGGTCTACCGGGCGCTGAGCGACTTCCGTCACCGCGAGAACGACGTGACCGCCGAGAACACCGCCTCGCCCGAGAGCATCCCGGCCTGAGGCGCCCCCCACCCACATCACTCAGAGAGGAATGACCCATGACCCTTCAGGGAAAGACCATCGCCGTCCTGATCGCCCCCCGGGGAACGGAGGAGCCGGAATTCACCAAACCCCGCGAGGCGCTGCTCGCCGCCGGCGCGACCGTCACGGTGGTCGGACTTGAGGCGGGCGAGGCCGAGACCGTCAACAACGACCTCGACCCCGCCGGGAAGTACCCGGTCGACAAGGCCATCGACGGCGTGTCCGCCTCCGACTTCGACGGGCTCGTCATCCCCGGCGGCAGCGTCGGTGCCGACAAGCTCCGCGGCAGCGAAGCCGTGGTCAGGTTCGTGCGGGACTTCTTCGAGCAGGCCAAGCCGGTCGGCGTCATCTGCCACGGCCCCTGGACGCTGGTGGAGGCCGACGTCGTGAAGGGGCGCAAGCTGACGTCGTTCCCGACGGTGAAGACCGACATCCGCAACGCCGGCGGGGAATGGGTCGATGCGGAGGTGGTGGTCGACAAGGGCCTCGTCACCAGCCGCAACCCGAAGGACCTGCCGGCCTTCTGCGCCAAGATCGTCGAGGAGTTCGCTGAAGGGCGTCATCCGGACCAGGCCCGCAGCGCCTGAGACCACCCTTCGTCAAGGCGTCGGGCGGGTTGCCCGGCGCACAGCCCCAGGAATCGCGATGTCACGTTTCTCGAACAAGGTCGTCCTGGTCACGGGTGCCGCGTCCGGCATCGGCGAGGCCGCCGCGCGCCGCTTCGGCGAGGAGGGGGCGAGCCTCGTCCTCGCCGACATGAACGGCGAGGGCTTGGAGCGGGTCGCCGCCGAAATCGGGGCCGACAGAACGCTTACGCAGGTCGCCGACCTCTCGAACGCCGACCGCTGCCGGGGGGTCGTCACGGCGGCAATCGAGCGCTTCGGCCGCCTCGACGTCCTCGTGAACAATGCCGGGAAGGATCACCTGGGACGTGTCGACGACGGCGACATCGGGGATTTCTCGACAATCATCGAGACCGACCTGTACGGCGTCTTCTACATGACGCGCTTCGCCCTGCCGCACCTGCGCGAGAGCCGCGGCTGCATCGTCAACGTCTCGTCCGTGTCCGGGCTCGGCGGCGACTGGAACCACAGCTTCTACTGCGCCGCCAAGGGTGCGGTGACGAACTTCACCCGCGCGGTGGCGATGGACGAGGCGGCCCACGGGGTCCGGGTGAACGCGGTCAACCCGACGCTGGTCTACACGCCGTTCACCGCCGGCATGCAGGACCAGCCGGACCTCGTGGCCAAGTTCAACGAGCGCATCCCGATGGGACGGGGCGCCCAGCCGAACGACATAAGCGGGGTCATCGCCTTCCTGGCGAGCGAGGACGCGCGCTTCGTTACCGGGGTCAACCTGCCGGTGGACGGCGGCCTTTCGGCCTCCAACGGCCAGCCGAAGCTCAGCTAGATGAGAGCCCCGGCGCCGGTCGGCACCGCGTCCTGTCACCGTTGGTGAACCTCGCCTCCGTTCAAACAGCCTTAACCGGGCCAGCGACCTGCACGACCGCCTGCCCGAAGGCCGGCAGGTAGCCCTGGCTGACCTACTCGCAGTGCCGGGAGGACTTTCGGGACGTCCGCTTCCCACGTCGAAGCGGACTACGAAGGCCGCGGATGGGAGGGACAGCTATGGGTCAGGAGTTCGTGCGCCGATCGTTCAGCTGTGCGCCATGAGCGGACTTGCAACCAAAACCTTCAGAAAGGCCGCTTGGAGCCCGATAGCTGCCGTTGGGTTGTATTGATCGGTCCGGCGGCCACGACATCCTCGCTGTCAGCCTACCAAGGGTGAAGGGCAAAGCGGCCGAGCCCCGCGTTCAGGCGACATCCTTGTACCCTGGAGAAGGAGCGGCGAGCGTCCCTGGACCTCGCGGGCCTCGTAGCCGGTCATGCGCGTGAAGGCCGGGTTGACGGACTCGTTGAAGGGGCCCAGCTCGTCCAGATCGGCCGAGGTGATCACGATGGCTTCGCCCGCCGCCTCGACCGCGGCTTTGAACAACTCTAGGTCCGGCCTCGGCACCATCGCGTCGTCCCGCACCTCCAAAGCCGTTCCCTCCTGGCTCCGATCGCAAGGCTGCGGATCAACCGTCGACGGGCCGGCCGGTTGCCGCCCGTGGGGACGCCTCCAGTCGCCGCACCCGCGCCCCATCGCCGCAACCGGCCCGACACAGGGCCCTAGGCGGCCGGCGCCCCACACCGGAACACGGCGCGCGCCCTCCCGTTGTCGAGCTCTCGCCCCCGACGGGGCCCAGGAACGCGGAGAAGAGAATGAGCATCTTCGGGTCGATCATGTCGAAGATCTTCGGCGGCGGCGCGAGCGCCCAGGCGGCGGCCCCGCACGCCCCGGAGACGCCGAGCGTTTCGGCCGCGGCCCAGGGCTCTGACGGACCGACGGGTTCGGCGAGCGGCGCGGCGGCCCCTTCCATGAGCGGTGCCCCGTCCCCGGTCGCGGCCGGCCCGTCCGGCGCCGGCCAGGCGAACGTCGACGTGGGCCAAGTGCTGGCCGAGCTCGCCACCAAGAAGGGCCAGGGGCTCGACTACAAGCGCTCCATCGTCGACCTGATGAAGCTGCTTGACCTCGACAGCAGCCTCCAGGCCCGCAAGCAGCTTGCCGACGAGCTTCACTACACGGGCGACAAGGACGATTCCGCCACCATGAACGTCTGGCTGCACAAACAGGTCGTCCAGAAGCTCGCCGAGAATGGCGGCAAGGTCCCGGACGACCTCAAGCACGCGTGAACGCCTTGGGCAGCCTGCCCGTGGAACTGCAGGGTGGCCGGGGACTTCCCGGTCACCATCCGAGGAGACGACCATGACCGAGAAGAAGGGCCACGGCAGCGCTACGGCCAAGAAGGCGAACGCCAAGGCGAGCCACGAGGGCAAGTCCAACCCCCGCACGTCGTCCTCGGCCCAGGCCGAGCTTGGCAAGAAGGGCGGCAAGAGCAAGTAAGCGCCCCGCGCGGAGTCGAGGCCGCTGCCGGCTTGCTGGTCACCGCATGGTCCACGCCCGCGGTCGCGGACCGCCGCGCCGGAGGGCGTAGCCGGGGCGGGCGGACGAGACCCGGCGCGCCGACCGAGCGCCGTGCCGCGGCCAGGAACATCGCGGGCGGGGTCCGGTTGGCAGGTGGCGAACGATAGGAGCCGCCGATGTCAGCACCCAGCAGCCTCAAGGACGTCTATCTCGACGAGATGAAGGATCTTTGGTCAGCGAACGACCAGATGATCCGGACCGTCAAGGAGCTAAGCGGCCACGCCAGCGACGCTAAGCTCAAGCAGATGCTCGAACACTCGGTCGGCGGCATTCAGAAGCACACCGACATCCTCAAGGGCCTGATCCAGCAGAATGGCGGCGAGGCCGAGCCCGAGCACTGCAAAGGCATGGAGGGCTTGGTCACCGAGGCCAAGAAGCACGGCATCAAGGAGGCGCCGAGCGACGGCAAGCTGCGCGACGTCGCGATCATCGCCCAGTACCAGCGCATGTCGCATTACGGCCTGGCGGGCTTCGGCTCGGCGGCGGCCTACGCCAAGGCGCTCGGGCGCACCGACGACGAGCAGAAGCTCAAGCAGGCGGTGTCCGAGATCTACAAGGGCGACGCGTTCGCCAGCAAGCTGGCCGAGGCCCTGGAGCAGGTCGCGGCCTGACCGGTCATCGAACTGCGCAGCGGGCCGAGCGGCCGCCTCAGAACTCGACGCCGAAGCGTACCCTCAAGTTGTGGCGTGAGAACTGGTTGAGGTTGAACGCCCGGTCCGCGAAGTCCGGGTCGCGGTCGTGCCCGAACACCTGCGTCGAGTAGGCCAGGGTCAGGAAGCCCTTCTCCATGACCTGATAGTGCAGCACGGGTCCGACGAACACTGCGTGGCCCTCGAAGCGGTTCAGGAACGCGCCCTCGTAGGCGCGCATGTACCGGGCCTCCGGCCCGAGGTAGAGGTCGCTCGCGACCTTCGCCATCAGCGTGCCCGAGACGGACAGCGTCGAGGATCGGTCGACCTCGCCCGAACCCTTCAGGCGCGCGACCTGCGGGTCGTAGATCAGGTTGATGCCACCCCAGAGCCGGTCCGGCACGAGCCGGGCGTCGGCGATGAGGCGGGTCTCGACGCTGTACACGTCCGCGCCCTGGCCCTCGATTGGGGTGACGCGGGCGTATTGCGGCTCGGCCTGCAGGGCGAGGCTGAATGGTCGCTCGGCGGTGCGCTTGAAGAACTGGTACTTCAGCTCCAGCGAGCCGCCGTTGAAGGTGCCGAAAGACTTGCCCGGAACGCCCGCGACGTTGCGGCTGTCGCGCGCGTCGAACCAGAGGCCCGGCTCGATGCTGAAGTTGTCGGTTAGGTCGTACTGGTAGCTGACGATGGGCTGGGCGGCGCCGTAGCCCGAGCGGCCGGGGCCGTCGCGGCGCTTGCTGAAGCGGCCGATGGTGTCGACGAGGATCTCCTGCTCGCCCTTCTTGCCAACGTCAGTGCCCTCGGTGAACCCGAACAGGTTCTCGGTGTCGACCTTGTCGGGTTCGTCCCCCTTGCCCGCGTCGGGCCCGCCTTCACGGGCCTCCTGCCCTGGACCCGGCGCGGCGAGGGCGAAACGAACGACGACGAGGGGGGCGAAGAGAAGGAAAGCTGCAAGAAGGCGCAGCTTTCCAGCGGAAGAGAGGATCGACATGCCCGATTCCGGAAGAGGCGCTGAAGGTAGACGTAACGCCTGCCCCGGGATGCGGCGGCTCCGCCACACAGCAGGTCCAATCGCCCTGCTCGGTCACCGAAGTTGGAATATTTCCAGGAACCAACCGTGACAGATCCGGCTTGAACTCTACCGCGGGACGGTCCCGCCGCCCGAGAGTGGACTGCCCTGCATTGGATGACCTGAAGGTCGAGGCCGAGACGCTGCCGCTGGAGGAGCGGCCCCTGCAGGTCCTGGTGATCGCCGGGTCTGCGCGGCGACTGGATGGCTGCCCGGGCATGGACGGCAAGGCGCGCTTCCTGATGCACCGGATGCTCGGGCGGCTGCCGGCCCGCTGGCAGGTCGACGCGGTCGACATCGGCAACGAGCACGGCAAGCCCAAGATCCAGGGCTGCAACGGCTGCGTCGGCTCCTCGATGGCGCTCTGCGTCTGGCCCTGCAACTGCTACGGGCCGGACAGCGATCACCAGCCGGACCTGATCTGGAACGAGAAGCTGTACCAGCGTCTCGCCCGGGCCGACGCCTGGGCGATCATCGGCCCGGTCTGGTGGTACGGCCCCTCCACCAATCTGAAGGCGATGTTCGACCGCCTCGTGTGCATGAGCGGCGGCAATCCCCGGCCCGACCTGATCGACAAGAAGAGCACGTTGAAGGCTCAGGCGCTGGAGAAGTCTCCGCTCTGGAAGGAGTTGACCAGGAACCACCTTGAGGGCCGGAGCGCAGCCTTCTTCTGCTACGGCAACGAGGGCGGCAACGAGCTCGACGACGACCGCCGGCCGCATGTCCTCAGGCACAAGGAATGGTTTGATCCCGCCCAGGAGCCCTACCAGGGCAACGAGCGCCTAGCCTATCAGGGGCTCGTCTGGCAGTGCCGCTACGGCGGCATCGAGGTGCCGGACCAACTCTGGCGCCATGCCTCCGTCGGAGTCGGACGTCCCTACGCCGACGACCAGCCGGACGACATGGCGAAAGAGCCGGATGCGATGGTTTGCTTCGACGGGTGGGTGGACGCCTTCGTCGAGCACGTCACCAGGAAGGGCGTCGTGCCTGGCACGACGGAGGCCGAACGCGGCGCCCAGTCCACGACGTAGGTGTCGCCCGAGCTCTCAGTCAGGAACTAACCCGCTATCGATAAGCAGGATCAGAGCGACGGTTTCCGAAGGCCACCGCTACTCTGCGCCGCCCGGCTCGGACATCTTCCTGTGCCGCTCCGCCTTCATCGAGTCGGGCAGGATGCGGTTCAGCACCGCAGCTTCGAACTGCGTCGCGATGCTACCAGCTACAACCTTCTCCCGACCCGCCATCATCGCCTCGTAGCCGGCTTTGGCCACATCGGCCGGGTCGCTCTTTGGACCTGCTCCGATGCTGGTGTCGTCCATGCCGGCGTGATGGAAGAAGTTGGTCTCCGTCTGACCCGGCAGGAGAGCCGTTACGGTGACGCCAGTGTCGCGCAGCTCGTTGCGGATGGCTTCGGCGAATGAGAGAACGAACGCCTTGGAGGCGCCGTAGACGGCCTCGAACGGCACCGGTGTGGTGCCGGAGATCGAGGACGTGAATAGGACGCGCCCGCGGCCCCGGGCGACCATACCGGGCACAACGAGCTTGGCGAGGTGGACGGTCTCGACGACGTTGACCCGCATGAGGTTCAACTCGTCCTCCCAGCGGTTCTCGACGAAGGATCCGCCGAGGCCGACACCGGCGTTGATGGCGATGGCCTCAAGGGGCCGCTCGGCGGCTTTGATCGCCGCATGCAGTGTCTCGACGCCCGCCGGTGTCGACAGGTCAGCTCGACAGGCTTCGACAGACGTTCCGGCCTCGCGCATCCGGATGGCCACCTCGTCGACGTGCTCGCTGCGGGCGGCGATCAGAAGGTCGTAGCTATCGGCTGCAAAGAGCTTTGCCAGTTCCAGACCGATGCCGCTGGAGGCGCCCGTCACCACCGCCAGCCCCTTGCACTCACGCACTCCCATTGTCGGATCCGTCCCGCTATCCATCGCGCTCGTGCCGAAGCGGAACGCTCCGGTGGTCGAGATGATCCCGCGTAGATCTTCGTGCGCTGGAGTCCCTGGCCGTCGGGCTGCATCGCGCCAGCAGCGGACTCTAGGTCTCAGCCGGAAACCAGACGTTCGGCTCCGCGCCCGTCTCGGCCCCTCAACCGCTTCTGGCAGCTTCTCCAAAGCGGACGCCACGCCAGCTCAGCTTGTGGATCCCAATCGCGCCACTAGCGGGTCTTGGCCGTCGTCAAGAAAGCAGTCTTTCGGCTCCAGATTTGGTTCATATTCGACTCTAGTCATCCGTGTGATTTGAATATTTGGTTTTATTTTGTTCTCAAAACAGCGTTCATGCGTGTGATTATTTTAATGCAGGCAATGTTTTTCGCTCAGATCAGATGAATTGGAAGGCAGACGGAGAACGTTGCACCGCGCGAACCGCTGGGGCTCGTCACCGCGATCGCGCCGTCATGCGCGGCGATGATGGTGCGGCAGATGCTGAGGCCGAGGCCGAGCCCGTCCGCCCGGGTGGTGAAGAACCCGTCGAAGAGCTGGTCTACATGACTCGGCTCGATCCCAGGCCCGTTATCCGCCACGTCGACCCGGACGGTGCCGTCCTTGCGTATCGCGTCGATCCGGATCTCAGGCCGGGGCGTGCCGGCCCCGTGATGAACCTGGATCGCGTTCATCAGGAGGTTCACGAAGACCTGTTGAAGCTGGATCCGGTCGGCCTGGACGACGAGATCCGGGCCGGAGACGCCGACCTGGATGTCAATCGCGTGCCGGCTCAGCTCGTGCTGCACGAACTGGATGGATTCAGCCAGCACGTCGGCGATCGCCACGGGGCTGCGCAGGCCGCCGCGCTTGCCCGCCATGCGCCGCGTGCGATCGATGATGTCACCGGCCCGCGCGACCTGATCGACGATGCGGCGGCACTGGTGCCGGAGCGTGTCGCGGTCGATCTCCGGCCCGTCGAGGCGGCGCAGCATGGCGCCGGCGGTCATCCCAATCGAGGACAGGGGCTGCCCGAGCTCGTGGGCGATCGAGGCCGAGAGCTCGCCGAGCGTCGAGATCCGGGAGACGTGGGCCAGCTCGTCGCGCAGCGCGTCGAGCGCGGTCTGGCGCTGCACGTGCTCTGTGATGTCCACGAAGGAGGCGAGCCAGAGGCCTGAGGCGACGCCGTCCGCCCGCGGCACGACGCAGAACAGCGTGTCGAAGCGGGAGCCGTCCATCCGGACGCTGCGGGCCTGCTGCTGGAACGCGGCCGCCCCCTCCGCGAAGGCGCGGGCGGAGTTCACCTGCGCGGTGCAGCTCGGATCGAAGAAGCGCTGGGTCCGCTGCCCGATCATGTCGGCGCGGCCGGCGGCGCCGAACATCCGCACGGCCGCCTCGTTCACGTCGAGGATGATCATGCCGCGGCGCAGCCGGTTCGCCGCGCCGGGATTGGCATCGAGATAGCCCGACAGGTCCGTCACGCCCCTGGCCCGGAGCGCGTCGAGCGCGGCGACCCGCTCGCGGGCGTCGACCACGACGAAGCCGATGGTCGAGACCTTCATGCACACGAGGTACCAGGCGTCGTTCCAGTCGGCGTCGTAGGAGACGACGATGCCGCTGTCCGCCGCTGCGGGACCGCTGCTCATGCCTGGGATGCTCATCAACGTGCCGGCGCGCTACCAATCCGGCGGTACCAGCTTCGGAGGATCCCAGGCAAATTTCGGGGCGCCTCAGGCCCGGATGAAGGCCAGCAGGTCGGCGTTGATCAGGTCCGGATGGGTGGTGCACATGCCGTGCGGCAGGCCCTCGTAGGTCTTGAGCGTGCCGTGCCTGAGGAGCGGATGGGCGAGCAGCGCGGAATCGGCGATCGGCACGATCTGGTCGTCGGTGCCGTGCATCACGAGGACCGGGACGGTGATGGCCTTCAGGTCCTCGGTGAAGTCGGTCTCCGAGAAGGCCTTGATGCAGTCGTACTGCGCCTTGGCGCCGCCGATCATGCCCTGGCGCCACCAATTGCCGATCACGCCTTCGGAGATGTGCGCGCCCGGGCGGTTGTAGCCGTAGAAGGGGCCGGCCGGCACGTCCCGGTAGAACTGCGCGCGGTTGGCCGCCAGCGCGGCGCGGAAGCCGTCGAAGACCTCAATGGGCAGGCCGCCGGAATTCGTCTCGGACCTCACCATCACGGGCGGCACCGCCCCGATCAGCACCGCCTTCGCGACGCGGCCGGGCTCGGCGCGGGCCACGTAGCGGGTGACCTCGCCGCCGCCGGTCGAGTGGCCGACATGGACGGCGGCGCGCAGGTCGAGGGCGGCGGCGAGCGCGACGACGTCGGCCGCGTAGGTGTCCATCTCGTTGCCGCTGTCGGTCTGGGTCGAGCGGCCGTGGCCGCGCCGGTCATGCGCGACCACGCGGTAGCCCTGGCCGAGGAAGAACAGCATCTGGTTGTCCCAGTCGTCCGCGCTGAGCGGCCAGCCGTGATGGAAGACGATCGGCTGCGCGTCTCTCGGGCCCCAATCCTTGTAGAAGATCTGCGTGCCGTCCGTGGTCGATACGAAACCCATAGCCGTCTCCACCAATGGTCAGGAAAGTCTTGCCGCTCCCGCCCGTCAGGCGCCGGACAGGCGGGTCTTGGCGAGCGGCAGGCTGCGCAGGCGGCTCCCGGAGAGCGCCGCCACCGCGTTGACAACCGCGGGCGGCACGCCCGGCAGGCCCGGCTCGCCGATGCCGCCCATCGGGGCCCCGCTCTCCACGATCGCGACATGCACCCGCGGCATCCGCTCCCGGTCGAGGATCGGGTAGGCGTCGAAGTTGCGCGCCTGGCGCTGCCCGCCCTCGTACACGACCTGCTCGAGGAGCGTCGAGGAGAGGCCGAGCGCCGCCGCGCTCTCCACCTGCCGCTTGACGATGGCCGGGTTCACCACGCTGCCCGGATCGATCGCGATCCAGAGGTCGTGCACCCGCGCCTCGCCGTCCTTCAGCGAGACCTCCGCGATCGTCGCTGTCTCCGAGCCGAAGGGCGAGGCCATCGAGACGCCGCGCGCCCGGCGCGTGCCGTCCTCGGCCGTGAATGGCCCGCGCCGCCAGCCGCCCGCGAGGTCGGCCACCGTCTGCAGGAGGGTGCGATGGCGCGGGCTGTCCTTCAGGAGGGCCAGGCGCAGCGCGAACGGATCCTGTCCGCCGGCCTGCGCGATCTCGTCGAGGAAGCTCTCGTAGAAGAAGTCGTTCATCGAGTGCCCGACCGAGCGCCAGAATGCGATGGTGACCGGGTGCGGCACCTTCACGTAGTCGAGACGCCGGTTGGGGATCGCGTAGGGCTTCTTGTCGAGACCCTCGACCACCGAGGAATCGACCGGCGACTTGAACAGCGCCCCGAACCACCGTCCGATCGGACCTTCGCCCACCGCCGTGGTCTGGAGCGCCACCGGCAGACCGTCGGCCGCGAGCGCGGCCTTGAAGCGCGCGAAGCTCAAGGGGCGGACGGCATCCATCCCGAACTCCTCCTCGCGCGACCACAGTACCCGGACGGGGCGGCCCGTGGCCTTGGCGAGCAGGATCGCCTGCGGGAAGGGATTGGCCGGCCCGTAGTAGAAGTGCCGTCCGAAGAAGCCGCCGAGCATCGGCGAGTGGATGCGCACGCCGTCGGGCTGCAGTCCCGCGACCTTGGCGGCGACCTGCTGGAACAGCTCCGGCATCTGGTTCGGCAGCCAGAGGTCGAGGCTGCCGTCCTCGGCAAAGCGCGCCACCGCCGAGGGCGGTTCGAGCTGCGCGTGGGCGAGGTAGGGGGCGTCGTAGGCCGCCTCGACGATCTTCGCGGCGCCCGCGAAGGCGGCGGCGACATCGCCCTCCTGCTCGGCCGGGATACCGGGCGCGGCCGAGTCCCTCAGCGCCGCCAGCATCGCGGCCGAGGAGAAGCCGGCCGAGACCGTCTCGACGCCCTCCGGCGCGGGCTTGGTCCAGGTGACGGCCAGGGCCTCCGCGCCCTTGCGGGCCCGCCACCACGTGTCGGCCACCACCGCCACCGCGCCGGGCAGCCGGTGCACGCCCTGGACGCCCGGCATGGCCCGGACCTCCGCCTCGTTGGCGATCGCCTCCGGCTCGGTGCCGAGATGGGGCGCGTGCTGCACGGCGGCGTGCAGCATCCCGTCGACCCGGATATCGATGCTGTAGACCGCCCGACCGGTGGACTTGTCGCGCATGTCGAGGCGGGCCACCGGCTTCCCGATCCAGCGGAAGGTCTTGGGGTCCTTCAGCGGCACGTCGTCCCGCGGCTGGAGCGCCAGCGCGGCCGCGGCGAGCTCGCCGTAGCCCAGCGCGCGGCCGCTACCCGCGTGGATCACGCGCCCGTCCTCGGTGGTGAGGGAGGCCTGCGGCACGGCGAGCTTGGCGGCGGCGGCGCGCAGCAGCATCTCGCGCGCGGTGGCGCCGAGCCGCCGCATCGCCTCGAAGCTGGAGCGGGTCGAGAAGGAGCCGCCCGTCATGCGCAGGCCGTTGACCACGGCGTAGTCCGGGCCGGGCGGGGCGCATTCCACCGCGAAGCGGGCGGGGTCGAGGTCGAGCTCCTCGCCGATCGTCTGGGCGAGGCCTGTGTTGATGCCCTGTCCGCCCTCCACGAAGGGGCTGAGCAGGCGCACCGAGTTGTCGGGGCGGATCTCCAGGAAGGCGGCGACGCGCGTGCCGGGCTTCGGCGCGACCGCGGCCGGCCCCTCCGCGCGGGCCTGGGCGGCGGCGGGCGAGAGCCGCATGCCGACGCCGAGGAGGAGGGCGCCGGAGGCGGCCTCCAGGAAGCCGCGGCGGGAGAGATTGCGGACAGGCTCGCGGTCGTGCCGGCCGGCGCGGCGGAGCGGTGTGAGATCGTTCATCGTCCCCTCCCTCAGGCCGCGGCCTGCCGCACGGCGGCCGCGATGGCGTTGTAGGTGCCGCAGCGGCAGAGATTGGTCATCGCGCCCGCGATGTCGTCCTCCGTGGGCCTGGGCGTCTGCTTCAGGAGGCTCATTGCCGCCATCACCTGGCCCGACTGGCAGTAGCCGCATTGCGGCACCTCGATCCCGACCCAGGCGGCCACGACCCGGGCGCCGACCGGATCCTGCTCGATCGCCTCGATGGTGGTGATCGCCTGTGTGCCGACGCTCTCGAGCGGGATCTGGCAGGAGCGGGTCGCCTGCCCGTCGAGGAGGACCGTGCAGGCGCCGCACTGGCCGATGCCGCAGCCGTACTTGGTGCCCGTCAGCCCGAGGCTGTCGCGCAGGACGAAGAGCAGCGGGGTGTCGGGCTCCGCCTCGACCCTGTGGGGCTGCGCGTTGATCGTGAGCGTGATCATCGTCCGACCTCGTGAGGCTGGGGGCGGCGCGTCCGGGCCGCGATGGCCGGGTCATGGCCTGTGAGGAGAGGGGTACAGCCGCGATCCGCCGCCTGGAATCATACGAAGGTTAGGGGTCAGCACCCGAAACAGTGCGTGGTCTCAAGACAAGCGCCGGACGCCGCAAGTGCAGTGGCTGCGCGCGGCGCATGAAACCTTCGTATGACCCCACTCTCGGAAGGTGTGAGCCGGATAACACAGGTCACCGATAGCGCCGCCGCATCGGCCCGCTCAGTCTGTGCCTGTCGCCGGTCCATCAGTGGGCCGCGGCGCGATCGACCACCTCCGTGGAGACAGACGATGAAACTGACCGGCAACACCATCCTCATCACCGGCGGCACCTCCGGCATCGGCCGGGGCTTTGCCGAGGCCTTTCACCGGCTCGGCAACCAGGTGATCATCGCGGGCCGCCGCCGCGCGCTCCTCGACGCGGTAACCGCGGCCAATCCCGGGATGCGGTCGGTCGAACTCGACATCGATGATCCCGAGGCGATCAAGGCCGCGGCGGCCCGGGTCGTCGCCGAATTCCCGGCCCTCAACGTGCTGTTCAACAACGCCGGCATCATGCCCTTCGACGACGCCTCGGGCCCGATGGACGACGCGGTCGTCCAGGCGATCCTGACCACGAACCTGCTCGGGCCGATCCGGATGACCTCGGCCCTGATCGAGCACCTGAAGGCGCAGCCGCGGGCGACGATCCTCAACAACACCTCGGTCCTGGCCTTCCTGCCGCTCGCCAGCACCGCCGTGTACTCGGCCAGCAAGGCGGCGCTGCACGCCTACACCCTGTCCCAGCGCTTCATGCTGCGGAACACCCGCGTCACGGTCCAAGAGATCGCGCCGCCGTGGGTCGACACCGACCTGATCAAGAAGAGCGGCGATCCCCGCGCCATGCCGCTCGACGCCTTCATCGCCGAGACCATGGCGGGGCTCGCCACGGAGGCCGAGGAGGTGGTGGTCGAGGCGGTGCGCCCGGTGCGCGACAATCCCGGCGCGAACGAGCACGCGATGATCAACGCCTTCAACGCATCCCTGGAGGCCAACCCGATCCCGGTCTGATTTGAGCGAGGCTGTGCGGGCGGCCGGAGGAGCCGCCCGCGCCCGGCTCAGCCCGGCGCGTCGGCGCCCGCTTCCAACGCCTTCACCAGCGCGTGCAGGAGCCGGTTGACCGGCACCGCCACGCCGAGTTCCGCCCCTTTGCGGGCGATGAAGCCGTTCAGGTGGTCGATCTCGCTCGGCTTGCCCCGCATCACGTCCTGCGCCGTCGAGGAGAGCTGGCCCGGCATGGTCTCGGCCAGCGCCAGCACGCTCGCCAGCGTGTCGGCCGGCAGCCGCACGCCCGCGGCCTCCGCGACGGCCGCGCATTCCGCCACGATGTCGGCCATCGCCGCCGGGACGCCTGCGACGCCGACGAGGTGGCCGTAGGGCAGCCGCGTCGCCGCCGAGAGCGCGTTGTAGGCGCAGTTCAGGACCAACTTGCTCCAGAGGGCCCCGAGCGCGTCCGGCGAGACCGTCGTGGGGATCGCGGCCTCGCGGAAGGCGGCGGCGACCGCCTCGCTCGCGGGGCCCGGCCCGATCACGAGATCGCCGCGGCCGAGATGCCGGACATGGCCCGGCCCAGCCATCTCGGTGGCCACATAGACCGCCGACGGCACCACCGTCCGCCCGAGCACGCGACTCAGCCGCTCGGCGTTGTCGACGCCGTTCTGCAGGCTGAGGACGGCGGCGTCCGGCGCCAGGACGGGCGCGAGGGCGCGCCCGGCGGCGTCCGTGTCGCCGGACTTCACGCAGACCAGCACCAGAGCGGCGTCCGCCGCCCCGTCGATCACCGTGGTGGCGTCGGGCCGCACGGTCTCGGAGCCCGAGGCTCTCTCCACGACGAGACCCCGCGCGCGGATCGCCGCGACGTGCCGCTCCCGCCCGATCAGGGTGACGGCGTGCCCGGCCCGCGCCAGCAGGCCGCCGTAGTAGCAGCCGACCGAGCCCGCCCCGACCACCGCGACCTTCATCTCCACACCGCTCCCGCGCTCGCCCGACGCTTCCCCTCGGGCCCGCTTTACGCAACGAAACGCCCGCCTGCCAGGGTGACGGCAGACGGGCGCGGGGAGCCGGTCCGGGTCCGGCGGGGAGCGACCGTCTCCCCGCCGCGTCTCAGGCCTTCGCCTCAAGGGGGAGTGCCGCGGGGGCGGTCCGGGGCGCCCCGTGCAGCGCCGCTCGGGCGCTGTCGGCGAGGACGAGCCAGGCGCCCGCCAGCAGGGCGACATCCTTCAGGACGAGGCGGCCGGCTCCCGAGAGATAGGGGAAGCCGTGCTGCGCGTCGCCGAGCGCCGGCACCCAGGCCTCTGGCGTGGTGACGAGGAAAGAGAGGGTGACGAAGGGCGTCAGGAAGGCCAGCGCCGCGCCGGCGAGCCCGAGGCGGCGCGACACCAGCCCGACGAGGACGAGCAGCCCGATCATCAGTTCGACCGCGCCGAGGCCGCGCGAGAAGGCGTAGGTGTGGTTCGCGGCCTGCCAGCCACGCTCCGCCAGCCTCAGCTCGCCCTCGTGGGTCAGGTGCTGCGCGTACTGGTCGGGCTGCGCGTAGAAGAACGACATCACCGGGCTGTTCGCGACGAAGGGAGTGATGCTGTCCGCCTCGTAGGGCGCGAACTTCAAGGCGCCGATCCAGAGGAAGATGATCGCGATGGCGATCCGCATGGCATGGATGCCGAGGCGGTTCGCGGCCGGGCCGGTGATGAGGCGCAGGGCGGAGCGGACGGTCGTGTTCATGGGCGTGATCCTCTGAGGCTGGGGTTCGCGGAGGGGCGCGCCGGCCGGGACGGTCGATCGCGTCGGCGATGACAGGAGCTTCGAGGAAGGGCCGGCCGTTCTCAATCATACCCAGGTTTGATGCGGATCGTGCCAATGTTCGACGGAAGAGATGCCGTAGAGGCTAGGCTGGGGACGGCGTCCGGCCTCGTCCTTCGGCATACGAAGGTATGAGCACCGGTCTGGGGGCGAGCCGCCGCGCAGAGACCTCCGCGCATCGAAGGGGTCAACGCGCGAAGACTTGATCTCCAGCGTGCAGCGGCCCGATCTGCAGCCGCGAAGATCCCGCCTGATCATACACAGGCATGATATAAGGCGGATTCCGGGTCCTCTACGTCTTCGGTCGATCCGAAGACCTGAGGAGGACGCGATGGACGAGCACTACGACGCACTGGTGATCGGCAGCGGCGAGGGCGGCAAGTACCTCGCCTGGCACCTGGCCAAGGCCGGGCAGCGGGTCGCGGTGGCCGAGCGGCGCTGGATCGGCGGCTCCTGCCCCAACACCAACTGCCTGCCGAGCAAGAATGAGATCTGGAGCGCGGAGATCGCGCATCTCGCCCGCGGCGCAGGCCGCTACGGCGTCGAGACCGGGCCGGTCGCGGTGGACATGCGCCGGGTGGTCGCGCGCAAGCGGGAGATGGTCAGCGGCCTCATCGACATGCACCTGAACCGCTTCGCCGAGAGCGGCGCCGAACTCGTGATGGGCACGGCCCGCTTCAGCGCTCCCAAGGCCGTCGCGGTGGCGCTGAACGCGGGCGGGGCGCGGACGCTGACGGCCGAGCGGATCTTCCTCAACCTCGGCACGCGCCCGATGATCCCGGACGTGCCGGGCCTGCGCGAGGCGGGGCCGCTCACCAACATCGAGGCGCTCGAACTCGACGCGCTGCCGACCCACCTCGTCGTCCTCGGCGGCGGCTATGTCGGGCTCGAACTGGCGCAGGCCTACCGCCGCTTCGGCAGCGCGGTCACGATCGTCGAGCACGGGCCCCGGATCGCCGGCCGCGAGGACCCGGACGTGGCCGCCGAACTCGCGCGGCTCCTCGGGGCCGAGGGCATCGCGATCCGCACCGGCACCGAGATCCTGCGCGTCAGCGGGCGCTCGGGCGAGGCCGTCGCGCTCACCCTGCGGGACCCCGAGGGCGAGAGCGCGGTGGAGGCCAGCCACATCCTGGTCGCGGCGGGGCGCACGCCGAACACCGACGGGATCGGGCTCGACCTCGCGGGGGTTGCGCTCACCGCGAGCGGCACCGTCCAGGTCGATGACCGGCTGCGCACGACGGCACCCGGCATCTGGGCGATCGGCGAGTGCGCCGGCAGCCCGGCCTTCACCCACGCCTCGCTCGATGATTTCCGGGTGATCCGCGACACGCTCGCGGGCGTCCCGCGCTCGGCCGCGGGCCGGCAGATGCCCGCCTGCATGTTCACGGACCCGCCGCTCGGCCGGATCGGCCTGAGCGAGAGCGAGGCTCGGGCCGGAACCGAGCCCGTCCGCGTAGTGAAGCTGCCGATGGCTGCGGTGCTGCGCACGCGCACGACGGGGCAGACGAGCGGCTTCATGAAGGCCGTCATCGGACCGGACGACCGCATCCTCGGCTTCACGATGCTGGGCGCGGATGCCGGCGAGGTCATGGCCGCAATCCAGGTCGCGATGCTCGCCGGCCTCCCATACACGGCCCTGCGCGACGCGGTCCTGGCCCATCCGACGACCGCCGAGGGGCTGAACAGCCTGTTCTCGGCCGTGCCCGCAAGCTGAGGCTCAGGCCTCCGCGCGGATGGGCTCCAAGGCGCGCGGCTCCGCGCCCGGCTCGGCGGCCGGCAGCGCGACCTCGAAGGTCGCGCCCGGCCCGTCGTTGTTGCGGCCGCTCATCGTGCCGCCATGGGCCTCGACGATGGTCTTGCAGATCGCGAGGCCGATGCCCATCCCGTCGCGCTTCGTCGTGAAGAAGGGGCTGAACAGCTTCGGCAGCTGCTCTGGATCGATGCCGGTGCCGCTGTCGCACACCGCGATGCAGAGCTGGTCCGGCGCGGGTGCGCTCAGCTCGATGCGCAATTCGCGGCGTCGCTCGGGCACGGCGCGCATGGCGTGCAAGCCGTTCGTCACGAGGTTGACCACGACCTGCTGCATCTCGACGCGATCGGCCAGGACGGGGGCCGCGTGCGCCGGGACCACGGTGCGGACCGCGGCACCAGCCGCCAGGATCTCGCGGTCGAGAAGACTTGCGACTTCCGCCAGGAGATGGCGCAGGTCGATCACCTCGGGCTCGCGCCGGTCGCGCCGCAGCTGCTCGCGTGTCCGCTGCACGATCTGGCTCGCCCGCATGCCGTCGCGCACCGCCCGCTCGGCCGCGCGCATGGCAGACTCGATGTCAGGCGTCTCGCGCCGCAGCCAGCGCAGGCAGGCCTCGGCACTCATCACCATGGCGCCGATCGGCTGGTTGACTTCGTGGGCTATCGAGGCCGAGATTGCGCCGACCGTCGTGATCCGACCCGCGCGGGCGAGCTCGCCCTGGGCGGCGAGCAAGGCTTCCTTGGCGCGCTCGCGCTCGGTCACGTCAATCATCGCGCAGGCGACCCTGTCGAACCCTGTTTGGTCTTCCGGCAGCGCCGCGACTAGGATCGCGGTGATCTCTCGCCCGTCGGCGCGGACGAGGCGTCCCTGTGCCTCGAAGCGGCCGCCCTCTCGGCAGATCCGGCGCAGCAGCGGCAGGAGCAGGTCGTTTCCCGGCACGAGGAAGCGGTCGATCGGGCCGAGCACCGCCTCGCGCGAGGCGCCGCCAAGCAGCTGCACCGTCGCGTCGTTGACATCGACCAGCGTGATGCGCCGCGCGCAGGCGGAGACGAGCGCGGCGTCCGCCTGCGCGCAAAGCTCGCTTTCCGGGTCAGCCGCGTGCCGCTCGGCGAGGCGCGCCTGCGCGTCCGAGAAATCGATCTCGCAGAGCGCGACATGCGCCTGCTCGAAGAGCGCGCGGTAGCGCCGCTCGCTCCGGGCGAGGGCGCCGAGCGCGCGCTGCCGGGCGCTCGTATCGAAAGCGATGAGGCTGACCCCGCCGGTCAGCGCGAGGTAGAACCCGACCGCGGTGAGCCCGCTCTCCTCGGCGAGCGCCTGGGCGATCATCGGCGAGAAGGCGCCCCCGATGATGCCGCCGACGTTGAAGGCCACCGAGGTGCCCGTGTAGCGCACCCGCGGCGGGAACAGGCTCGGCAGCCACGCGCCGAGCGGCCCGTTGACGAAGCCCATCACCCAGAGCGCGAAGGCCAGGAACGCGAAGATCGTGACGAGCGACCCGCTGCCGAGCATCGGCGCAAGTAGGATCCCGGCGACGATCGTGCCGGCGCAGCCCACGATGAGGACGCGCTCAGGGGCGAGCCGGTCGGACAGCCAGCTCGCAGTGACGATAGCGGCGGCCATGAACAGGATTGCGCCAAGCTCGACCGTCAGGAACGAGGCCCGGGAATAGCCGAGCATCGTCGTGCCGTAGCCGAGCGCGAAGGCAGTCGCTGTCCAGAACAGGGAGAAGCAGGCCACGACGCCGAACATTCCGGCGACGACCTGGCCGGCGTGGTGGCGCATCAGCTCCAGAAACGGAACGCGCGGGGGCTGCGCCTCCTTCAGGGCGGCGGCGAACTCCTCGGTCTCGGCGAGGTTCGTGCGTACCCAGAGCCCGAGCCAGACCAGCGGGACGCTGAGGAGGAAGGGCACCCGCCAGCCCCAGTCGGCGAACTGGTCCGTCGTCAGGGCCAGGGTGAGGGTCAGGAACAGCCCGTTCGCCACGAAGAAACCGAGCGGGGCGCCGAGCGGCGCGAACATGGCGTAGCGCGCCCGCCAGCCCGGCGGCGCGTTCTCCAGCGCCAGCAGGGCGGCCCCGCTCCACTCGCCGCCGAGCGCCAGCCCCTGACCGAAGCGCAGCAGGCAGAGCAGGGCGGGCGCGAGCCAGCCGGCGAGCGCGAAGGTCGGCAGCAGGCCGATCGCCGAGGTCGAGAGACCCATGAGCAGGAGCGAGGCGACGAGGGTCGCCTTGCGCCCGACCCGGTCGCCGAAATGCCCGAACAGGGCGCCGCCGATCGGACGGGCCACGAAGGCGAGGCCGAAGCTCGCGTAGGCGCTGATCAGCTCCGCCGACTGGAGCGAGGCCGGGAAAAAGAGCGGCCCGAAGATCAGGCTCGCGGCGGTTGCATAGATGTAGAAGTCGTAGAACTCGACCGTCGTGCCGATCAGGCTCGCGAGGAGGACGCGCGCCGTCGTCTGCTTGGCGACCGGCCTTCCAGCCGAGGTCATGCTCGCGCCTTGCATCCAGGGGCTGTTCCAGCGACTGTCGCACGGGAGCGCGGCCGAAGAGGTGCCCGCCCTGGATGAAGGCCCCATTCGCCTCCGGCGGCGATGGAGCCGCTCATAGCCGCAAGCTCAACCGTATGTCGAGAGTGCCCGCACCTGTTGGCGCTCCCTGCGGGCGCGCACTTGCGCCAAGCCATGCAAGACACGCAGGAGTTGCGCCATCCACAGGGCAGACGCTTGATCGAGCGAGGATGCAACCTGTAAGCACGGCCCTTGCAGACGGCCTGCCAGGGGCGGGCGAGGACGCGTCGATGACGATGGCAGGCAACATTCGGGGGGCCGTAGCGAAGCCGAAGGCCGATACGGCCGCTCCCCTAGTGGTCATCGTCGAGGACGACGAGGGCGTCCGGGAAGGCCTTCAGGACCTCCTGCGCTCCGTCGGCCTGGATACGATCGCCTACGGATCGACGGGCGATCTCCTCGGTGCGACCCTGCCGGACCGTCCCGGCTGCCTGATCCTCGACGTGCGGCTGCCGGGCTCCAGCGGACTCGACCTCCAGGCGAAGCTCGCCGCGACGGGCAACCGCCTGCCGATCATCTTCATGACCGGGCACGGCGACATTCCCATGAGCGTGCAGGCCATGAAGGCCGGCGCCCTCGACTTCCTGACGAAGCCGTTCCGCGATCAGGACATGCTCGACGCGATCGCCGTCGCGATCGAGCGGGACAGGGTCCGGCGCGCGTCGAGCGCGGGCGTGGCCGAACTCGAAGCCCTCGCCGCGACCCTGACGGCGCGCGAGGCCGAGGTGATGCAGCACGTCGTCAGGGGCCTGCTCAACAAGCAGATCGCCCACGCGCTCGGCATCAGCGAGATCACCGTCAAGATCCACCGCGGCAACGTCATGCGGAAGATGGGAGCCGGGTCTGTGGCCGACCTCGTGCGCAAGACCGAGTTGCTGAAGACGTCGGCGGGCGCCTGATACAGGGTTCGGCCGCGCGGTGCGCTGACGGGTGCGCTGAAGCCTACCACATCGACTTCTCGGGGCGTCCCAGGCGGACCTGCCCTCCGGGAACGCCGTGCCGTCCGATCCTGCAGCGTCCGGCGTGCAGGGGTCCCGGGTTCGGCCATCCGCGGGCTCATAGCGGCCAATCGGCAGCTGGTCCGGGCGGGCGGTCTTGCCGGTGCCGGAAAGGCAGGGGAGGCGGCCCCGGCGCGCCGCAGCGGGCCGGGCGGAACGATGGCGGAGGCCGGCGCGTTGGCCGCGGGCTGGCTCGGCAGACCTGACGCGGAGTTGATGTCGTGCCGGCCGATCAGATTTGCATGATCGGGCGATGAATATATTCAATATGTTCCGCCGACAATCCATCGAGAGACAGGTCAGAGCCCTTGTGCGGCAGGGCTTAATTCAACAGAGCATCGGCCAGTCGGGGCGCATCAGACCAACGTATAGCTATCATCGGATCGGTGACCGGCTCACTGAAATGGGCTCGATGCGCCTCTGGGAGGCACTAGAAAGGGTATCCGTGTCGGTCCTGAAGAAAGCGGTTGCGGTCGTGGACGACGACGAGGCGGTTCTGGACGCGACGTCCAGCTTCCTCGAAGCGCTGGGCTATGACGCGCTCGCGTTCAGTTCGGGCGAGGCGTTCCTGGCCTCGGATGCGGGGGGCGGTGTCTCCTGTCTCCTGACCGACGTGAACATGCCGGGGATCAGCGGCCTCGAGTTGCAGGACCGGGTCCGACAGCTGCGTCCAGCTCTCCCGATCATCATGATGACCGCGCTCACCGATGACGCGCTCCGGCGGCGCGCCCTTGCCGGCGGCGCCCGGGAACTGCTGCGCAAGCCGCTCGCGGCCGATGACCTGATCCGCTGCCTCGAGGACACGATCGGATCCTGAGACCCGGTGACCGGTCGCGCCCGGGAACGCAGTCTCTCCGGACGTCCCGCCCGTCTCGCGCGCCGCCTCCGTAGCGAGAGCCGCGGGTTCGACCTTGAGCCATGCATCGAGTCATGTGTCCGGCGCGCAATCGACGCTGCAGTGTCCGATCGGATTCTGCACGACACCGCGTACCCGCCCCTGGCAGGTGCCTGGAACACTTGCGGCACGCAGCTCCACGACGGCGAACGGCGGCCCTCAGCCCATCAAACCTCCGTATGATTTCGTCAGGATTGGCCAGGAGGCATGGTCCGACCATGGATATGGCGCCTCGGATGCGGGGCGGACGAGGAGGCCGGGATGGGACTGACGGTGGCGATCTTGAGCGGGGCTGCGGTTGACGAGGCCGTGCTGCGCGCCGAAGCCGCCCGCAGCGCCATGGCCCGGCTCCTCGCGGTCGCCGGACACGATCTGAAGCAGCCCCTGCAGGTGGCCCTCATGGCGATCGAGCGCGCGGTCTCGGACGGCGTCGCGCCCCGGGCCGCCGCCCGGCTCGGCCTCGCCAGCGACGCTCTGGTACGGCTCGGCCGTGAGCTCGACGATCTGGCCCGCTCCTCTCAGAGCGGCGACGCGCCGCCCCGGCTCGACCCCGTCCCGCTGGCGCCGCTCCTCAACGCGGTCGTCGCCGAGTGGCAGCCCTACGCCGACGCCATCGGCGTCCGGGTGCAGGTTCGCGCCTCGGCGCTGCAGGTCAACAGCGAGGCCGTGATGCTGATGACCATCCTTCGCAACCTCGTGGGCAACGCCGTGAAGTATGCCGGCCCGGGCGGTCGCGTGCTCGTCGGATGCCGGTGGCGGCCGGACCGCGTCACGATCGAGGTGCGCGACAACGGCCCCGGCATCGCGCCGGAGCGCCTCTCAGGCATCTTCGATGCCTTCGACCGCGCCGGTCGCCGCGATGGCGCCGGCCTAGGGCTCGGCCTGCACATCGTCCGTCAGACCGCGCAGGCGCTCACCCATCCGATCGAGGTGCGCTCGCGGCGCGGCCGAGGCTCGGTCTTCAGCGTGACGGCACCCCGCCACCGTCCGGCACGCCCCTAGAGGCTCCGGCATCCCGGCCCGGCGGAGCGCCCGGACCCGGCGTGCGGCCGCTCCGGATGAGCGTGCCCGGATGAGCGTGCATCGCGGCCCGCCCATGGATCGTGCGGGCGGACCGGTCGCGCCAGCGCTCCGCCCTCCGCGCAGGCCTCTGCCGCCTCCGGCGAAGGAGGGACAGCGACCGCGCGACGCCCTCCGCAAGACCCTGCCATCCCGACGGCTCTTTCCCGCCGCCCGTGCGTGACGCGGCTGGCGCGGATCTCCTCATGCCCTCGCGGCTCCCACCGCACGGTGTCGGGTGGGCCGGCGCCCATGCCGGCTACAGCCCCGATACCCATCTATCGCCCAACCGAATTTCGACAGTCAAACCTTCGTATGATCGAAGTTTCTAGAAGCATCATTCCGATAGACCGACGTCTGAATATCGAATCCGGTCCGAGGAAGTATCTTGTCCTCATCGGCGGCGAACTCAGGAGCTGCCGCAAACCAGGAGAGATCAAGATGTTTCGCAAGTCCATGATTGTCGTCGCTCTCGTCACCGTCACCGCCGGCGCGGCCGCCGCGCAGCCCACGCACACCATCGAGGCGTGGGGCGGCCATTTTGACGTTCCGGATCAGGGCGCCGGCGGCCTGTTCGGCAGCGCCGCCGCTCCCTCGGCCGAGGCGGTCGGCGTGACCGGCGCGATCGGCCGCTCCGCACCCGCTCGCCAGGACCGCTTCCGGGACAGCGCGGCCCGGCCGAGCGCACGGTAAGAAGCCGGCAAGGGGCTACGATCCCCTGCTGCCGTCGATGGGGCCGGCCGAACATCGGCCGGCCCGAAACCGGCCGCCTCGACCAATCTAGATGAAAATCTGTTCTCATCGATCAGAACTATGCGCTTATCGTATCGCTCATTCAGCCGCATTCTCTGCGAGCAGAGTCGATGACGGCGCGCCGCAGGCCCGGGCACCGGGACGCGACCGAATCCCGAGACCGTTCCGGACGGGGCCAGCTATGTCCGCCGCAACACAGTCAGCCTCGGCGAATGCCGCCGCTCATCGATCTTGTTGCCACCGCTCGGCGATGCCGGGCTTGCAAGGCCGAAGCGGTTCGATGCTCCTCCTCGGCGGCGCGATCCTGCTCTGGGGCGCCAACTGGCCGGTGATGAAGCTCGGGCTCGGGCACGTCACGCCCCTCTGGCTCTCCGCCTCGCGTTTCGCCGCTGGCGCGGCCTGCCTGTTTGCGTGGCAGGCGTTGCGCGGCGAGGCGCGGCGGCCGCAGAGCGCGGATCTGCCCGTCCTCGCCTCCGTCGGACTACTTCAGATGATGCTGTTCACCGCGCTCGGCGCGGTGGCGATGACGCACCTGCCGGCGGGCCGCTCGGCGATCCTGAGCTACACCACTCCGGTCTGGGTGCTTCCGGCAGCGGTCCTGCTGTTCGGAGAGCGCGTCAGGCGGCGGCATTGGGCCGGAATCGGCCTCACCGGCCTCGGCGTCGTCATCCTGCTCAATCCGAGTGCGATCGACTGGCAGGACAACCGCGTGGCCGGCGCCAACGCGATGCTGGTGGCGGCCTCGGCGGCCTGGGCCGTGTGCATCCTGCACCTGCGTTACGGCCGCGCGTCCTCTTCGGCGCTTCAGTTGGCGCCCTGGCAGATGCTGCTCGCCGCGCTCGTGCTGGCGCCGCTTGCCTACGCGATCGAGGGGCCGTTCACCGGTGACGGGACGGGGGCGCTTTGGGCCTGCCTCGCCTTCATTGGTCCGGTTGCTACCGCCTTCTGCTTCTGCGCCGTCAACGCGGCGAGCGCCCGGCTCCCAGCAAGTGCGATGTCGACCCTGACGCTGGCGGTGCCGGTTACCGGGCTCGGTCTCTCGACGCTGACTTTGCACGAACGTCCAGGCCTCGACCTCATCCTGGGCGCCGGCGCGATCGTGTTGGGTGTCGCGGCGGCCGCTGCCCCCTCCCGCCGTTCACTTCCATGATTGTCTCCAGAAGAAAGGACCTCAGCCATGAAGGCCGTCGGCTTCTACAAGTCCCTGCCCATCGAGAACGACGAGGCCCTGGTCGATCTCGACGTCCCGGTGCCGAGCCCGGGCCCGCACGACCTGCTCGTTCGCATCCAGGCCGTCTCGGTCAACCCGGTTGATACCAAAGTCCGCGCCCGTGTGACGCCCGCGCCAGGACAGCCGCACATTCTTGGCTACGACGCCGCCGGCGTAGTCGAGGCGGTCGGCGCTGCGGTCGCGCGCTTCCGTCCGGGCGACGCGGTATTCTACGCGGGCGATCTCAGCCGGCCAGGCACGAACGCGGAACTGCACTGCGTCGATGAGCGGATCGTCGGGCATAGGCCGGGCTCGCTCAGCCCTGCCGAGGCCGCCGCAATGCCCCTGACCGCGATCACGGCCTGGGAAGCGCTGTTCGACCGGCTCGACCTGCGCAGGCCCGTGCCCGGCGCGGCGAGCGCGATCCTGATCGTAGGCGGAGCTGGCGGCGTCGGTTCGATCGCGACCCAGCTCGCTCGCCAGCTCACCGACCTGACCGTGATCACCACCGCCTCGCGGCCCGAGACGGTGGCCTGGAGCCGGGCCCTCGGCGCCCACCACGTGATTGATCACGGCGTGCCGCTCGGGGCCGAGGTCGCCGCGCTCGGGCTCGGCGCCCCGGGCTTCGTCTTCTCGACGACCAACACCGACCGGCACCTTGCCGAGATCGCCGGCCTGATCGCCCCGCAGGGTCGGTTCGCGCTCATAGATGATCCGGCGAGCCTCGACGTGCTGCCATTCAAGCGTAAGAGCGTGTCGACGCACTGGGAGTTCATGTTCACGCGCTCGATGTTCGCCACCGCCGACATCGCCGAGCAGGGCCGGCTCCTCGACGAAGTCGCGCGTCTGGTGGACGCCGGCACGCTGAAGACCACCTTCGCGGAGAGCTTCGGCGCGATCTCGGCGGCCAACCTGCGCCGGGCCCACGCCCTGATCGAGAGCGGGCGCGCCAAGGGCAAGATCGTGCTGGAAGGCTGGGGCTGAGCGGCACCGCGCGGGCGCCGCTGCACTCAACGATCTCCGGCATCGACCTGGTGCCGGGGAACCCCTCCAGGAGAGGCCAGGAGAAGCCATGTCGGACACGCGCAAGACCGGTCGCTTCGATCTGTGGACGATCGCGGCAGCGCTCCCCGCCTCGGCGGAGATGCTGCTCGTCGACACCTACCTGACGGACCGCGCAGCCGCGAGCGCGCGGGTCTTCCGGGTCTACAGGCCGACGCCACCGCATTACCACGCCACCTGCGACGAGTACCTCTACGTGCTGTCCGGCCGCGGTACGTTCTGGATGGGGGAGCCCGCGACGGAGGCGGCGTTCGGCCCGGGCGAGCTGCTATTCTTCGAGCGCGGCACCGTGCACGCGATGCCGACGCTCTGCGAGGAACCTGTCGTCTTCCTCTCCGTCGACACGCCGCGCCGCGAGCCCACCGACATCGTCTTCCTGAACCCCGCGGACGGCTCTCCCACGACCTTCATGGCTCGCAACGCGCCGACGCGCTGAGCGCGGCCCGAGCGTTTCGCCGGCTCTGCAGCCCGCGAAGATCAGGCGAGCCTACGCAGAGTTTCGATGGCGAGCGGCTTGCGCAGGAGCTCGTCGAAACGAGCGGCGAGCGCACAGAAACTCGCTCCGCCAGCGTGGCCATCGAGAGCGGCTTGGCTTTCCCAGATCTCGTACATCACGATCGTACCGGGCCGCTCGCAGCTCTCGTGGGCAGTGTAAGCGAGGCAGCCGGGCTCCTCCAGCACGGCGGGCACGATCGCCGCCACGGCCTGCGCCAGCGCCGCCTCCTGCCCCTCGCGGGCAATCAGACGAGCAATCAGATGCACGTGTTCGGACACAGTCTGCCTTCCTTGCTGTCTTCTTTGCTTCCGTGTCGGTCCAGCACCGCCGGATACCATCAGCCTGCAGCGCGGTGGAGCGCCGTGGACAGGTCGCCTCAGGCCGCAAGCGTGAGCGCGTCGTGGCCGGCCAGGCTCTGGCTCAAGAAGGCGATCAGCGGCTGGACGAGGTCAGGTGCCCGGTCCTCACCCAGGACCGTCACCTCGGTCATCGGAAGAGCCGGCCAGAGCTCCGGCGCCCGCAGGATCTGCATCCCCTCCTGCACGAACGAGCGGCCGAGCAGCGTTACGCCAAGGCCGCCTGCCACCGCGGCCTGAACGCCCATCAGGCTGCTGGCGGTGCAGGCCGCGACCCAGTCCCGCCGCACCGAATCGAGCGCGGCGATCATCATCTCGCGGTAGCTGCAGGGCGGCGCCAGCATGACGAGGCGCGCCGGCCGGGTGAAGTCGAGCTGGTAGTCAGCGGAGGCCAGCCAGACGAGTGGCTCGCGCCAGATCACGCGCCCCCGGCCGCCCGCGCCGCCGCGCTTCACTATCACCGCATCGAGGCGATTCCCGTCATAGGCTTCCAAGAGGTTGCAGCTCAGGCCCGTCATCAAGTCGATGTGCAGGTCCGGATAGAGCCGGCCGAACCGGGCGAGTAGCTTCGGCAGCTGGCCGGGGATGAAATCCTCCGACACGCCAAGGCGCAGCGTGCCGCTGGCGGGTGGCTCGCGCCACGTGCGCATGATCCGGTCGTTGAACTCCAGCATCTGGCGCGCCGCCGTCAGCAGGCGCTCGCCGTCGGGCGTCAGGCCGAGGGTGCGGCTGGTTCGGTCGAAGACACGCCGTCCTAGGATCTCCTCAAGGCGCAGCACCTTCTGGCTCACCGCGGATTGCGAGCGATGCACCACATCCGCGGCAGCGGTGAAGCTGCCGGTCTCGGCGACTGCCACGAAGGCGCGCAGAAGATCAATCTCCAGATCTGGGTAACGCATTCCCCCGCCTCCTGTCCGTTCGTGGATGGCTGCGTTCCCGCAGGCTACGGCGCCCGTCAACATCTCCGGACACCCACGTCGCGGCGTGGTCAACTACGAGCGGCAGGGAGTGCGGATGCGATGCTCCGTTCTTCGAGCGGCTCGACATGCTCGCTCGCTGGCAAGACGACGACTCGCGTCTCGACTGGAACACGACCGTAGAGATCGATGATGTCCTGGTTGAACATCCGGATGCAGCCTGAGGAGACGTCGGTTCCGATGGTTCGGGGTTCGGTTGTGCCGTGGATGCGATAGAGCGTGTCGCGCGGGCCGTCGAAGAGATAAAGGGCGCGCGGCCCGAGCGGGTTGCCGAGGCCGCCGGCCATGCCGTTGCGCCAGGGCGCGTTGCGCTCCGGCTCACGGGCTATCATGTCAGCAGTGGGGGTCCAGCGCGGCCATTCTGCCTTACGTCCCACCCGCGCGGACCCGCTCCAGGCTAGACCCGCCCGGCCAACGCCGACGCCGTAGCGCAGCGCTCGGCCGTTCTCGCGGACGAGGTAGAGGAACTTGTTGCCCGGATCGACGACGAGTGTGCCCGGCGGCTCGGAACGCGGATAGGCGACCTCCTGTCGGAAGTAGCGCGGATCGACAGCGCGGATGTTGGTGGCCGGCAGGGCAAAGCGCTCGTTTGGCTGAGCTCCATACATGGCAGTGAAAGCCGCGTTCGGCTGCGGTGTGATGACTGTGCGTCTCGCCTCAACCGCCACGCAGCCGCTCGCGGCCAACGCGATCGGGGCGAGGTAGGCGAGCGCTATAAACCTCGGCAGAACGCCGCCTGATCTGAAGCTTGGGGCAGACCCGCGCTCGGCCATGATGCTCCTAATCCTCCCGGAGAGACCCGACGGCGGCTCCGCGGACGTCTACTTCATGCACGCGACGCAGGTTGCACGTGCGCAGCGACCCAGGGAAACGCATAGTTTCAATGGATGCCATTAGCAGATCGAATGGATCGATAGAGCCGGCCTTGTCGCCTGTGCGGCAAGTCAGACGGCCCGGGCGCGGGAGGTCTCAAGCGCGTGTGGGGGGATCGCCGAAGCGGCCTCGCTGCCGACCGCCTACCTGTCATGAGGCGCCGCTACAGAGACTGCAGGCAAATACGCACTAATGTGTGCTTCGACCGCGATGATTTGAGAAGGTGGTGATCTGAGCGGCGCCTAGCGAATCTGCCAGCTCATTTCGGATTCTGCCGATAGACATGATTGGCAAAGACAATCGGTCGGAGCCGTGAGGTGCCGTCCGTTTTATGGCGGCTGCGCTCTAGGAGCAGACGTGCGGATCTCGGCCAGTTGCGGAACCCCCGTCTGCGCTTTGGATGGGTTGTTTCCTGCCTGTCGACTTCCAAAGTGCCCCGCGCCGTGGCCGAGATCCTCAAGTGTAGCGTTCCGACCTTTCGGGCCTGCGGGACGCGACTTGCCGCAGGAGGCGCCCGAGTTGCTCGGCCGAATAGGGTTTGTGCACCAGCTTGAACCCGTGCTGGTCGTCCTGTGCGAGCACATGGCTGTAGCCGGAGGCCAGGAGCACGGGGATGTGGGGCATACGCCGCCGCATCTCCCTCGCGAGGGCGAGCCCCCCCATGCCCGGCATCACCACGTCTGAGAACACGACGTCGAAATCCGCCCCTTCGCTTCCCAGTCGGTCAAGCGCCTCCTCGGCTGTGGCCGCCCAGGTGGTCTCGTAGCCGAGGTCCTCCAGGATCTGGGTGGCGAAGGTGCCGACCTCGACGTTGTCCTCCACCACCAGCACCCGCTGCCCCATGCCGACCGGAGACACCGTGGCCTCGACCGCTTCTTCCCGATCCAGGGCCTCGGCCGCCACCTGGGGCAGGTAGAGCGTGAAGGTCGTGCCCTCGCCGACGACGCTGGAAACGGCGATGTCGCCGCCTGACTGCTTGGCGAACCCGAACACTTGGCTCAGGCCGAGCCCCGTGCCGCGGCCGACCTCCTTCGTGGTGAAGAACGGCTCGAAGATGCGTTCAAGCATCTCGGGAGCGATGCCGGTCCCTGTGTCGATGAGCGCGATGGCGGCGAAGGGCTGGGTACTCCCGGCGTGGTCGCGGATCGGCGGGAGCGCTCCCCCGCAGGTCAACCGAAGGGTGAGCGCGCCCTCGCCGTCCATGGCGTCTCGGGCGTTGACCGCCATGTTCACCAGCGCCGTGTCGAACTGGCTCAGGTCAGCACGCACGAAGCAGAGACTGTCGGGGATCTCCGCGACGACCTGGATGCGGGCGCCGGTCACCGTGTCGAGGAGGTCCGCCACAGCCCGCAGCTTCTCGCCGATGTTGAAGACCTGGGGGGCCAGGGTCTGCCGGCGCGCGAAGGCGAGGAGCTGGCCGGTGAGCTTGGCGGCTCGGTCGACGGTGTCGGAGACCGCGTCGAGGTAGCGGGCCTTGCGCGCCTCGGGCAACTCGGGCCGGCGCAGGAAATCGACCGAGGAACGGATGATGGTGAGCAGGTTGTTGAAGTCGTGCGCCACGCCGCCCGTGAGCTGGCCCACCGCCTCCATCTTCTGCGACTGGCGCAACGCCTCCTCGGCCGTGAGAAGTTCGGAGGTCCGTTCCGCGACACGGCTCTCCAAGGTCTCGTTCAGCTCGCGCAGACGCTCCTCAACGCCCTTGCGGTCATGGATGTCGGTCGAGGTCCCGAACCACGTGGTGATCACGCCGCCGGGATCCCGTAGCGGCTCGGCCCGGGCCACGTACCACCGGTAGGCACCGTCATGCCGGCGATAGCGCACCTCGATCTCGTAGGTCACGCCGCGCTCGCGTGCGTCCGACCAGATCGCGGCCGTGCGGGCGCGGTCGTCGGGGTGGACCGCGTCGGTCCAGCCGTCCGGCAGCGATTGTTCCAGGGTCAAGCCCGTATAGGCGCACCAGCGATCGTTCAGGAAGTGCAGGCGGCCGTCGGGCGAGGCGAACCAGACGAAGGCAGGTACCACGTTGGTCAGAGTGCGCAGCCGTGCCTCGGCCTCACGGCGCTCGTCGATGTCGATGACCGAGCCGAAGTAGCCCAGGTGCTCGCCGTGCGCGCCGGTCCGCGGGGAGGCGGCATCGAGCGCCCAACGGTAGGCCCCGTCCTTTCGGCGCAGGCGGTACTCCAAGCGGAATGGCTCCCGCCCCGCGTTCGCCGTCAGGAAGACCTGCTCAGAGCGTTCGCGGTCGTCCGGGTGGGCGGCATCGAGCCAGCCGAGGCCGAGCCCCTCGGCCTCCGTCTGACCGGTGAACTCGTACCAGCGGCGGTTGAGGTAAATGCAGGCGCCCGAGGCGTCCGTCATCCAGGTCATCACCGGCGCATCGTCGGCCATGGCACGGAACCGGGTCTCGCTCTCGCGCAGCCGCGCTTCGGCGCCGACGCGCTCGATATGCGCCCAGCAGCGTTCCGTCACCTCGCGGATCAGCCCGAGCTCCTCTTCCGTCCAGTGATGCGGCTGCGCGTGGTGGATGGCCATCAGCGCCGCGAGGCGTCCGTCCTTGACCAGCGGCATGCAGATGGTGGCGGCGATACCGATGTCCTGGAACGTCTTCGCCTCGTGCAGCGCGATCTCGGCGAGGTTGTCGTTGATGACGAGTGGACGCCCGGCGTTGAGCTCCCCGACCGCGAGTCTGCCGAATGCCGCGAGGCTGTAGTGACCCAGGATCGAGGGCGCGTCCGGGGCGTGCCAGTTGCCGCGGATGGTGAAGCCGTCGCCGTCCGGGTCCATGTCGGCGTAGGCGCAGTTGGACAGGCCCAGGTGCTCAGCGACGAGCCGCGTGGTGGTGGATAGCACGGCGTCGGCGTCGCGGGCGTCCGCGGTAGCCTGGGCGAGGCGGTCGAGGAAGCGCAGGCGGCTCTCGCTGGCGGCCATGCGACGCTCGCCCAGCACACGCGCGGTGATGTCGATCACGCTGCCGAGCACGCCCATCGGCGTGCCGCCCTCGTCGAGGATGGGCGTGTACTCCAGATCCATCCAGACCTTCTCGGGACGGCCCAGCCGCCAGTGTTCGAGTTCCTGCGCGTGAAAGCTGAGGGGCCGACCAGCGAGGCCGCTCTCGATGACGTGGGCGTTGAAGGCACGTGCCTCCGGCCAGATCTCCAGCAGTTGTCCGCCTAGGGCACGCGGGTGACGCGGCCCGCAGACCTCGGCGTATCCCTGATTGTAGACGAGGATGCCCTCGCGCCCCCATGCCGCGACCATCGGTACGGGCGAGAGCAGGAGCGTCTGGACGATGGTGCGGATGGGCCCCGGCCAGGCTGCCATTGGCCCGAGCGGCGTTTTCGCCCAGTCGTAGCCGCGGATGAGGTCGCCGAGCTCTCCGCCCCCAACGGGGACCCACCCGTGCGCCAAGGATACGTGCGTCATCAACCTGTGCGTGAATACCGTCTCAACCGCTTGGTTGTCCGTGCGCGCGAGTCCTTCGTCAACGGCGGCCGGCACATCGTCGAAGGAACGATGGAGGACCTCGGATGACGTCGTCGGGAAACGTCGGCTTTTCCGGTAGCCCGTCTCCTAAGCGGACAGGCAACTTTCGGCCACTATCGGTCGCTCATGCCGCTCATCAGAATGCCCGTAAGCGGACCTTACGAAGGCCTGCTTTGGGTCGAGAGCGGCGGTTCGGCGCCTGCAGGCATAATGTCGGCTCCTGGCGCGATAGCGACCGAGGCAACCTACAGAGGGACAATGCGGAGTAAATCCTCGCCTTTGACCCTCTGGACGGTTGAAACCCAACCGCCGGCTGCACAGCCGAAGGTCAAGAGCCGCCGTTCCGTTCGATCTCGTCGAGAACAGCGTCAGGTGCAACATCCTGTCTGAGTTCGCCGACTTCGGGATCAGCTTCGGTCTCGATGCCGAGGTGCTCCGTGATCGCCGACACCATCGCGACAAGCTTCGTCACCTCGTGCTCGGCCAGGAGGCTGATATGCAGATCGAGGTCAGCACGCTTGTCGGCAGCAGCGGCCATGCGGTTCTGGCTGATCAGCACGAACGTCGAGAGGAAAATCGCCTCGACAGACGCCGAGGTGCCCAGGATCACGAAAGACTCGTCCCACTTCGGCAGGATCGGCAACAGACCAGAGTTCACGAGGGTCCAGAAGCCGAAGAGCATGACGTGCAGGCAGACGAAGGTCATGCTGCCGGTAAACCGCGTGATCGCCTCGGCCACGCGCTCCTGCATCGAGGCAGCCCGTTCCGCGGCACTCCGGCGCTCCTGCAACGTCCGGATGTTGCGCATGAGGGCTGGCGCCAGCCCTCCCGGCTCAGGGGGTGGATAGGTCGCTCGTGCAGGCAGGGGCTTCTGCTTGTCTTGCCTTGGCATCGTGGCATGTCTCAGGAGGAGCCTGCTTGACCAACCTGACCCCGCATCGGGTGATCCCGCCCGCAAGAGGCAAAGCTGCCCCGAGGCCGAGGCCGTAAGCATACGTTACCTCGACGCCCCCCATCCGCTGGTCACGTGTTGCGGGACGGGTGCTGACCCTTTGCAAACTCTATGCGTCGGCTTGAATTTGTCCGGTTCGCTGCTGGAAGCGGATGTCCCACCGGAAAGCGAGACCGGCAGGAAATTCAGCTAACGCACCAACCATGCATGGCCGAAGGCACAGGCGGGTCCGACAAAATCAGGCTCGATCGCTTGCCGATCAGGCTCAGGATCAGTCCTGCCCACGCCTCAACGTCGTGCGAACGTGAGCAGTCTTGCGGCCGTTCGACCGGAACTGGGCCTACACACTCTTCCGGACGACGTGCTCGGGGCGCAGACCGTCCGGGGTCGGCGTGAGCAAGGGCGCGAGGACATCGTCGAAGAAGTCCGGTGTCGGGCCGAGATCGACCCGGTCGCCGAGGATGCGGCGGGCCGACACAATCTTCTGGAAGGCCTGCCGGCTTGTGCCAGCGTTGCGGGCCACATCCTCCAGACGGCGCAGCCTCTCGATTGTTAGGATCGTTGCTGCAGCCGAGGGCTCCGGACCGTCCTGCACCAGTTGCTGAACCAGCCAGGCCGTTTCCGAATCGATGTCTGCGAACTGCGCATCCATATCGATCCCTCTCTGCGATGGATGTCTACCCCACCGCATAGAGTCGGAACCAACCCCCGGCGTTAACCTCGGTGAAGACCGAGGGTCCCTCGTGGAAGACGGTTCGAAACCGCACGTAAAACCAGGAAGCCTTTCGCTTGTTGCACATGTGAATGCGGGTGATGCGCCGCTCCTTACGCTCCGCATGTCGGCCTGCAGCGAATGGCTGGCCGGCGCCCTGCGGGCTTCCGCCGTCTCATTCCCCCGATCTGGCGGAGTTCGCAGGGCATCGAGCCCGACTCAAGCCTGCACCAGCGCACCTCAGTCCGCTGGTGCAGGTCCTTCCCGGGCAGGGTGCAGACCCCACGATCCGGACCCTGCCTCGGCCACGATCCTGGAGGAACCGATGAGGATCAGCCCCGCCCTGACGGCCGCAGCGGCCATTGCCATCCTGACCAGTGCCGCCGTCGCGGCTCCCTGCGCGATCGGCACGACCACGAACAGCCAGGGCCGGAACGAGACCGCCGACAAGAGTTCGAACACCGACAGGACGACGAAGAACCTGGCCGGTGGTGAGCATGCGGGGGCTCCGAAGACGGTAGGCGCCATGAACAATCTGGGTGCCGCCGAGCAGCCGAGCCCCGGCGAGAAGAAGCCGCCGGAAGGCCAGGTGATCCGTGGCCCGTCGAGCAACGATTGCTGAGACGGCGCACGCCCGACGCGGCCGCGGCCAGTCTCGCGGTCGCGCGGCCTTCGTCCTGTCCGGCCTGCCGCCTTCGGGCGTGTCGATCGTGGTGCCCTGCATGCCGTTGCCACCGCAACCTGCCGATGATCCGGTGATGCGCAGGCTGGTCGCGCTGATCCATGCGCCGCTGCCGAACTCGGCCCATCGCGCACGCATCTACCTTCTGGAGCAGCTTCACCTGCTGGAAGAGGAGGCGCTTGCGACCGGCGCCAAGCCCGAGATCCTACGCGCGATCCGATCCACGCAGGCCGTCATCCGATGCAGCGACCCGGTGATGGGCGCGTAACGGCGATCATAAGCTTTCCTGGCAAGGGCTCGGCGGCAATGTCCGACGCGCCGGATCAGGACTCCATCTCGCTCGCTGGGCTTCCGGGCCTCGCTGGTCAGGCGTTGCTCGGCCTGCGGCCGGACCACCGCAGAGGCAGAGTTTTCTGGCTCCTCCCCAGCCGGCAACGATCGAGAGCGCGGGAGTCAGGCCGGCGCCACGCTCCGATAGGGGCCGATCAGGCGCTCGTACTCCGCCTCCGCCTTGCCGTAGGTCTCGCCAGCCGCGGCCTCAAGCTTGGCACGGTCCAGCACGATGATGAGGCCCCGCTTCGCCCGGATCATGCCCGCCCCTTCCAGCATGTGGGTCGCGATGGTCAGGCTGGAGCGGCGCACCGCGAGCATCAGCGACAGGAACTCGTGCGTCAGGGGCAGTTCGTCGCCGTCGACCCGGTCGTGCGCGAGCAGGAGCCAGCGGGCGAGGCGTTCCTCGATCTTGTAGGCGCCGTTGGAGAGCGCGGTCTGCGACAGGACGAGCAGGAAGGTCTGCACGTAGCGCATCAGCACGCCGGTCAGCGCAGGGCTCTGCTCCATCGCCGTGCGCAGCCGGTCGGCCTCGATCCGCAGCCACGTCCCCTCGATCTGGACCGTGGTCTCGTGCGGCGTGCGGTCGGCGCCGAGGACCAGGGCCGTGCTCACCATGCCCTCCCATCCGAACAGGCCGACCTCGAGGCGCCGGGGCTCGCTCGTGTTCGAAATGATCGAGGCGAGCCCGCTTTCCGGGAACCAGGCGTGCGTGAAGGGCTCGTCGGAGCGCACGACCACATCGCCCTTGGCCAGCGGCACCGGCACGAGATGGGGCGCGAGCAGCGCGAGATCGGCCGGCGGCAGCGCGCGGAGCAGACAGTTCCGGAACGGTTGGGTCATCGCACCTTCGTGGTGGGCGCGCTGGACCGGCGCGGTTCTGAAGGGCCCTCACCCGTCCTACAAAGGACAGCCCCTCCGTCTCATTCGCATAAGTGTAAGAGCCGAACCGAGCCGGTCTCGTGCTCTCGCCATCCGGTCGAGCACCGGCTTGGTGCGGTATCGAACCGGATCCCTCGCCCTGGCGAACGGTTGGCCTTGTATCCAATCAAGGTAGTGTAACTCACAATGGCGCCTACAAAACACAAATCCGACACTCAAATCTCGACCGAAACGCTTCTGAACGTGATCTGGCGCAATATTCCCGCCACCCGACGCATCGCGGAGGCGAACGGCCTCGGCCACCGAGGGGCGGCTCTACTGCGCAAGGCGTCCTGACGTCCCTAAGGCCGGGCTCGCGACGTTGGGGCCGGCCTTTCGCAACGGGGACTCGTCCGGTCGAGGATTAACAACAATGCTGCACATTCATTTCGGCGCGGGCCGCCTCGGCCTGGGCCTGGTCGTACCTGCGTTCCAGTCGCCCACGACCGAGAGCGTCATCCTGAACCGCGCCGTCTCCGGCGCGAACGCGACGGGCAACACGGCACTCGGCGCAGAGCGGCGCAACGCGTTGCTGCGGGACAACCCCGAGCGGACCTACCACCTGCGCATCCTGGACGGTGCCGAGGCGCCGACGCAGCGCGTCCGCTACGCGGGCTTCCACACCTACGCCGATAAGGGGCTTGGGCGGTTGACGCGGCAGATCGCCGGCGCCTCGGCGGCACAGCACCGGGGCGTCGTCGTCACGGCCTCCGTGCTGAAGCGCGAGAATTACGGCCCGGTGATCGAGGCGCTGTGCACGCTGGCCCGTCTGCGCGAAGCCGGCGAGCCGATCGGCCCGATCTTCCTGGTCGCCTGCGAGAACACCGTCTCGGCCCAGGAGGTACTGGCTGAACTCCGCCCGGCCGACGGGCTCACCCCGGCCGGCGCGGCCGTCCTGCGCCGCCAAGTGACGCCGGTCGCCGCACTCGTCGACCGGATGTGCGTCGATCTGGAGGAGGATGCGTCGGGAGCGCACCCGACCGTCCGTGTGCGCACGGAGCCCTACGCCTCCCTGAAGCTGGCGCTCGGGCCCGATACGGAGATCCTGCGCGACCTCTGTGCCGGCAGTGGAATCGACTTCGGGCGCCATCTCGACGTCGAGAAGCAGATCAAGGGATGGCTGCTCAACGGCACGCACTGGCTGATCGCCCTGCGGGCCTTCCAGGCCAGCGGCGGCGACCACGCGATGAAACTCAACGCTTTCATGGCGGCCTCGCCCGGGGAGCGCCGCCACGCCATCGCTGTGATGGACGAGATGCGCGAGGGCGTCGCGCTTCTGCTGCGGCGCGATCCCGCCTACGCGGCCTTCGTGCGCGACGTCGATGTCGATGCGTATCTAGTGGGCGCGGCGACCGCCATCCTCCAGCGCTTCTTCGCGACCGAGGACCCGATCACCCGCATCCTGGCCCGCTTCCAGGCGCCGCCGGCCGGCGATCCGGGCCCGATCGAGGCCTTCAGCAGCCGCTTCGCGGACCGCATCAACGGGCCGCTCGCCGCCTACGAGGCCGAGAAGGGCGTGCTGCCCCCGGCGGCGAGCCGCAGCCTGCTGAGCCTGCTGCACCTCGTCCAGTCCGGCACCTTCATCGACGCCCGCGCCCAGTGAGCGGCCGCGCCAAGCCGCTCCCTCAAGAAGGAACAGACCGCTTGCAAACCCCGACTCTGATCTTCGACTGCGACGGCGTGCTGATCGACAGCGAGATCCTCGTCTGCCGCCTCGTAGCCGAGGAACTGACGGCGTTGGGCTTCCCGATCTCCGTGGCGGAGGTGATCCGGCGCTTCGCGGGGCGTCCGGAGGGCGCGATGCTGGCCGATCTGGAGGGGGAGCACGGCACACCCATGCCGGAAGCCTTCCTGGCCCGGACCCGCGAGCGCACCGCCGCCGCCTACGCCACCGAGCTGCGGGCGGTTCCGGGCGTGGACGCGGTCCTGCGGCGCCTACGCGCGCCGGTCTGCGTCGCCTCGAGCAGCGCGCCCGGCAAGCTGCGGCAGGGGCTTGAGACCACCGGGCTCCTCGGGCATTTCGGCGCAAACGTCGTCAGCGCCTCCGCGGTCGCGCGCGGCAAGCCGGCGCCGGACGTCTTCGTGTATGCGGCCGGCTGGATGCGCAGCGCCGTGCAAGATTGCGTCGTCGTCGAGGACAGCGTGCCGGGCGTGACCGCGGCCCGCGCCGCGGCAATGCGTACCTTCGGCTTCACCGGCGGGTCCCACTGCCCGCCCGATCTGGAGGCGCGCCTGCGGGCGGCGGGCGCAGAAGAGGTCTTCAACGAGATGGCCGCGCTGGAGCGGCTCCTGCCCGCGGCCTTCGCCGAGCCGCTGGCGGCCTGATGCTGGCGGCTCAGGATCAGTGGGACGGAACGGGACCGAGTGTCGAGGCGGGAAAGCGCTCGGCCGCCCGCTCACGCAGTAGGGACGCCGTCAGACCGAGGAGGCCGAGGCAATCGCAGGTCAGGCCGTAGACGGAGCCCACCAGGAGGTTGTGGACGGCCCAGCCGAGCGCCGCGCCGATCAGCAGGAGCCGCATGACCTGCGGCGAGGCCTGGAGGCGCGCGGCCGTCGCCACGAGGGTGGCGGCGCCCGCGAAGACCGAGGGCAGCCCATTCCAGGTGGCGAGCGTCAGGCCGGCGGCGAGCAGGAAGAAGGCGGCGAAGGCCGCGTCGAGCCAGGCCGGGCGTCCGAGGGCCGTGACGAAGCGGGCGGCGAGCAGGCACTGGGCCACGGCGATCAGGTTCATCGCGGTGCCGGTGGGGGAGCCGAGGCGCAGGAAATGCGCGCTGAAGCAGAGCCCGCAGCCCGCCGAGCAGAGCAGGATCAGCCGCCGCTGCGGCATCAGCCCGGCGGCGAATCCGAAACACAGGCCGAGGAGGCCGAACAGGTCGAGATGGGCCGCGGCGGCGCGCACGAAGGCCGGGGCGGCTTCGAGGGGGAACATCGACGGATGTCTCATCGGCGGGGTTGGGGACGCGGATCTCCTCGGCTGAAGCGATGGCGCGATTAGGGACAATCGGGGGCAGGGTACGGCGCGGCGAGGGCGGCGGAAAGGCGGGTGCAGATGCATGAGGGCAGGACCGCGCGAGCGGTGAGGACGGACACCCCGGCCCGGGCTGCGCCGCCGGGCATGAACCCGTTCATGAGGCTTGTGGCCTCCACGGCGGCGATCGGCGGGTTCCTCTACGGCTACGACACCGGCATCATCGCGGGCGCGCTGCTCTCGATCAGCGCCGAGTTCGCGCTCTCGCACGCGATGCAGGAGGTCGTGGCGGCCGCGATCCTGTTCGGAGCGGTGCTGGGCGGGCTCGGGACCGGCGCGGTCTCCGACCGGTTCGGGCGGCGGCGGACCATCATGGCGATCGCCGCGATCTTCACGCTCGGCGCGACCGCCGCGAGCCTCGCGCCCGACCCGACGACGCTCGCCCTCGCCCGCGTGGTGCTCGGCATCGCGGTCGGGGCCTCGTCCCAGTCGATCCCCGCCTACGTGGCGGAGCTCGCCCCCGCCGCGCGGCGGGGACGTCTCGTCGTGGCCTTCAGCGTCGCGATCGGCCTCGGTATCCTGAGCGCGAGCCTCGTGGGCTACGGGCTGCAGGACGTGCTTTCCTGGCGCACGATGATCGCCGCGGGAGCGGTGCCGGCTCTCGTCCTGTTTGCCGCCATGTTCACCCTGCCGGAGAGCCCACGCTGGCTCGTGTCGCAGGACCGGCGGGCAGAGGCGCGGCGGGCGCTAGCCCGGGTCCGGCCCGAGGGAGCCGACCTCGATGGCGAACTCGCGGAGGTGGCGGAGACGATCCGGCAGGGCCGGGCCGCCCGGCAGGCCGGCGGCTGGCGCGGCCTGACCCGGGCCTGGGTGCGGCCCGCCCTGGTCGCGGGCTGCGGCACCGCGGCCTTCACCCAGCTCGTGGGCATCGAGATGATGATCTACTACGCGCCGACACTGCTGAAGGGGGTCGGCTTCAGCGAGGACGGCGCGCTGCTGACCAATGTGGGGATCGCGGCGATCTACCTCGCCATGACGGCGCTCGGCCTTGCCATCGTCGATCGGGTCGGCCGGCGCCGCCTGTCGCTGCTGACGCTGCCGGGCGCGGCGCTCTCCCTCGCCGTCCTCGGCGCGCTCTTCGCGCTGGGCCGGACCGGGCCGGAGGACGCGCCCTACGTGATCGCCTGCCTGTTCCTGTTCATGATGTTCCAGGCCGGCGGCCTACAGGTGATCGGCTGGCTGACGGGCTCGGAGGTCTACCCGCTCTCGGTGCGCGCGGCTGGCACGAGCGCCCAGGCCGGCACGGTCTGGGGCGCGAACCTCCTGCTCACCGGCACGGCGCTCTCGCTGATCCACCATCTGGGCGCGGGCGGCGCGATGTGGGTCTATGCGGGCCTGAACGCGCTCGCCTTCCTGTTCGTCTGGCAGTTCCTGCCCGAGCTGAAGGGGCGCAGCCTGGAGGAGGTCGAGGAGGCCCTGCGCTGCGGGCACTTCACGCCGGAGCATTTCGCCACCGGCGCCGGCACGCTCCGTCAGCCGGCCGAGGGCGCAGCCTCGTAGAGCGGTGACGCCGGCCGCCGCGTCCCGGCGGCGGGGCGTTCGAGCGCCGCGTCGATGCGCCGGAAGGTGGCGAGCGCCTGTCCGACGATCTGGTCCATGTTGTAGTAGCGGTAGGTCGCCAGCCGCCCGACGAACCAGACGTTCCGCTCGGCCTGCGCCAGGGCCTCGTAGCGCTTGAACAAGGCCTGGTTCTCGGGCCGCGGGATCGGGTAGTAGGGATCGCCCTCAGCGCTCGGATACTCGAAGGTGAGCGACGTCTTCGGGTGCTCTTGCCCCGTGAGGTGTTTGTACTCTGTGATGCGCGTGTAGGCCTCGGTCTGTGGATAGTTCACCACTGCCACCGGCTGGTGCTGTGCGACGTCCCGCGTGGTGTGGACGAAGCGCAGGCTGCGATAGGGCAGCCGCCCGTAGCGGTAATCGAAGAAGGCGTCGATCGGCCCTGTATAGATCAGCCGCCGGTGCGGGATGACGTCGCGCACATCGCTGAAATCGGCGTTCGTCATCACGTGGATGTTGGGATGGGCCAGCATCCGCTCGAACATCCGCGTGTAGCCCTCGGCCGGCATCGACTGGAACGTGTCGGTGAAGTAGCGGTCGTCGCGGTTGGTCCGGGTGGGCACCCGGGCCGTGACCTGCCGGTCGAGCTCGGATGGATCGACGCCCCACTGCTTGCGTGTGTAGCCGCGGAAGAACTTCTCGTAGAGTTCGCGACCGACGGTCGCGACCACTACGTCCTCCGAGGTCCGGATCTCCGGCACCGTCTCGGCGCGCGCGGCGAACCACGCGGCGAGCTCGTCCGGGCCGAGGGCGAGGCCGTAGAGGCGGTTGATCGTGTCGAGGTTAATCGGGATGGGCACGGCCTGGCCGTCCACCATCGCCAGCACCCGGTGCTCGTAGGGGCGCCACGCGGTGAAGCGCGACAGGTAGGAGACAATCGCCTCTGCGTTGGTGTGGAAGATGTGCGGCCCGTACTGGTGGATCAGCAGACCCGCCTCGTCCAGACGATCGTAGGCGTTGCCGCCGATGTGGTTGCGCCGGTCGATGATCAGCACGCGCTCGCCGCGCTCGCGCGCCAGCCGTTCCGCCAGGACGCTGCCGGCGAAGCCCGCGCCGACGATGAGCCAATCGTACATGGGGCGTGCTCCAGTTCGGGGCGTCAGACCGGGGATGCGCTCTGCGGCAGGCGGTAGAGGTCTTGGCGCGCGCGGCGGCGCAGCCGGTCGCGGATCAGGGCCAGCATCTCCGACCATGTCCGGTCCCAGGATCGGTCGGCCAGGCACGCGTCGACCCGCCCGAGCCACGCCGCCCGCGGCCCGGCCAGCAGGGCCTCGGCCCGGAGGACGATCCCGTTCGGCGTGTCGGCCACCGCGACGAGGCCGACCTCGCCGTAATCGCGCACCACGTCGGTGATCGGCGTCGAGACGACCGGCAGGCCGGCTGCCAGGAATTCGGGCGTCTTGGTCGGGCTGATGAAGCGGGTCGCCTCGTTCAGCGCGAACGGCATCAGACCGAGATCCCAGTGGCGCAGGTAATCCGGCAGCGCGGCGTAGGATTTCGGGCCGAGCCAGTGGATGTTCGGGGCCCGCGGCAGGCTCGCGGGGTCGATCTTCACGACCGGGCCGATCATCACGAAGCGCCAGTCCGGCCGCTGCGCGGCGAGCGCGGCCAGAAGTTCACGGTCGAAGCGCTCGTCGATTACCCCGAAGAAGCCGAGGCGCGGGTGCGGGATCGCGGCTTGGTCCTCGGGGTCGGGTGCGCCGGCCACCCGAGCGCTCCCGAAATGCGCCGCATCGACCGAGGAGGGAAAGCAGTGAAGGTCGCCGTGCCGGCCGCGCTTGGCCTCGTAGAGGCTGCGGCCGCCGGTGAAGACGAGGTCGGCCTGTTCGAGGAGATCCGCCTCCTGGGCGATCAGCTCCGGCGAGGCGCCCTGAAACGCCGAGAGCTCGTCCATGTTGTCGAAGATCGTGAGGTCCCGCGGCAGGTCCGCCGAGATGCTGAGAGCAGCGGGCGTGTAGTACCAGACCACCCGCGGGCCGGGCGGTGGGTCGCGCAGGTGCTCCCGGATCAGCGCAGCCTGGACGCGGTCGGCCCGGTAGGCGTCGGCCGGCGCCAGGACCGGTACCGCCACGGTGACGCCGGGGGCGACCGTCTCGACCCGCAGTCGGCCGGGCTCGCCGTCCTCGAAGACCGGCTCCTCGACGAAGATCACGTCGAAGTCCCGCGCCGCCCGGCCGAGCAGGTGCTGCGGGCGTTGCCAGACGAAGCCCCAGCGCAGGTGCGAGAAGCACACCAGCATGGGCCTGCGCAGATCGCCGGGATCGGGGATGGTGGAGGTCTGGACCGGATGCTCGCCGAGTTTCGCTGCGGGAGCGCTGCTCCCGGACGCATGCATTCCGTTCACACCCTCACCCCTGCTGTCACACCGCCATCAATGCTTCAATTCCCGTTCCAGGCTATTTGTTCTCCGGAAGTTCGGGCGTATTTCAAATTAATTTACAACCTATGTTGTTTTAATTCGCATGAAAATGAGCCATCTGCCGCGCAAATCTCATTTAACTTTTGATATATTTACAATCTCTGCCTCAGTGTGGAAACTTTCGGACGCCGTCGTCTCTTCCCGAACCGTACGGCCGGGGTCCCGTGCGAGAGGCGACGCGATGCTGGAGGTTTGGGGGGGCGTGGAGTGCAGCGTCGTCCGCATCCGGAACGCCTATCGGGATCAGGTCGCCGAGACGGGCCATCGCGACCGCCCGGAGGATCTCGACGCGATCGCCGCGCTCGGCATCCGCACGCTGCGCTACCCGATCCTCTGGGAGAGCGTCGCGCCCGACGATCCGGAGACCTGCGACTGGTCCTGGCACGACGCGCGGCTGGCGCGCCTGCGCGCGCTCGGGATCGACGTGATCGCGGGTCTCGTTCACCACGGCAGCGGACCGCGCTACACAAGCCTCGCCGATCCGAATTTTCCGGCGTTGCTCGCCCAGTACGCCGGCCGCGTGGCGGCCCGCTACCCGTGGATCGAGCGCTTCACCCCGGTCAACGAGCCCCTGACCACGGCCCGCTTCGCCGGCCTCTACGGCCATTGGTACCCGCACCGACGCTCGGAGGCGGAGTTCCTGCGGATGATGTTCAACCAGTGCCGCGCCACCTTGCTGGCGCTGCGCGCCATCCGGGCGGTCACCCCGGGCGCGCATTTGATCCAGACAGAGGATGTCGGGCGGACCTTCAGCACTCCCGCGCTTGCGGAGCAGGCGGCCTACGAGAACGAACGGCGCTGGCTCAGCCTCGACCTGCTCTGCGGCCGGCTGGACCCTACCCATCCCTGGTTCGAGCGCTTTCTGGCGCTCGGCCTGCCCCGGGCAGAGCTGGAAGCCTTCCTGACCGGCGAGGCGCGGCCGGCGCTGATTGGTGTGAACCACTATCTCACCAGCGAGCGCTACCTCGACGAGCGGACTCGCGCCTATCCGCGTCATCTGCGCGGCGGGAATGGGCGCCGCCGCTACGCCGACGCCGAGGCGGTGCGGCTGCGCCACCTCGCGGATAGAACCGGGCCGAAGGCGCGCCTCGACGAGGTCTGGGCGCGCTACGGACAGGCGCTTGCCGTCACCGAGGTCCATCACGGCTGCAGCCGGGACGACCAGCTCCGCTGGCTTTCGGAGGTCTGGCAGGCCGCGGTGGATCTGCGCCGGGAGCAGGTGCCGGTCGAGGCCGTCACCGTCTGGTCGCTCTTCGGGGCGGTCGATTGGAACACGCTGCTCGTGGCGCGGGCCGGCCATTACGAGCCGGGCGCCTTCGACATCCGTGCGCCGCAACCACGGCTGACCGCCTTGGGCCAGGCGACCCGGGAACTCGCAGCAACGGGCGGGTTCAGGCACCCGGTACTCGCGGCGCCGGGCTGGTGGCGCCGGGAGTGCCGCTTCTACGCGTCGGAGCGGGGGACGGGCGAGACGGCTGGAGCGCCCGGCGTCGCTGTGCTGCAGGACGGCGCGGGCTATGCCGAGGCCATCGCGCGGATCTGTGCGGCGCGGGGCCTGCGGCCCGTCATCCTCGACGAGGCGGCGCTGCCCGAGGCGCTCGCCCGCCCCGGGCTGTGGGCCCTAATCGACCCGACGCCGCTCCCGCTGGAGGAGATGGTCCTGCGCTACCCCGGCGGCAGCTTTCGGGCCGGGATCCGCACGGGCGCGCTTCGGGCGGGGATCGCGGCGCGGGCGGACCTGCGTTTCCTCACCGTCTCCTCCGCCCTAGTCTTCGAAGGGCAGGCGGGGCGACCCCTCACGGAGGACGACCCCGTGCAGCCATGCGGTCCCTACGGGCACAGCGCTGCAGAGCGGGAGGCCCAGATCCGCGCCGCGCATCCGGGCGCCCTCGTGGTGCGCACCGGCCCGGTCTTTGGGCTCAGCGGCGAGGCCGCGCTCCGGCTCCTCCCAGACCGACCGGACCGCCGGGCCTGGCGCAGCACCGAGGCCGACCTCGTCTCGCCCGCCTACCTACCGGACCTCGTCCACGCCGCTCTCGACCTCCTGATCGATGGGGAGAGCGGCATCTGGCACCTCGCCCATGCGGGCGCGACGACCTGGGCCGGCCTCGCGCACCGCCTCGCGCGGGCCGCGGGCCTGCCGCAGCCGGCGCCCGAGCCGGCCGGGTCGGGACGGATCTTCGTGCTCGCGAGCGTCCGCGGCAGCCTGATGCCCGCCCTCGACAGCGCGGTCGCCCGCTGCGCCGAGGCGCTGCTGCGCCCCGGTCCCGGACGCTGCGCGGCGGAATGAGCGCGCCCGTGCGCCCGCCAGGCTCCCCGTTCCGCAGCCTGTTCCTCGGCGGCTTCGAGTGCTCCACGCACCGGCGCGCCGACGGAAGACGCCTCGACCTCGTGGCGGCGACGGGCCACGACCGGCACGCCCTCGCCGATTACCGGGCCCTCACCGAGCACGGCATGCTGGCGGCGCGCGACGGCCTGCGCTGGCACCGCATCGAGACCGCGCCGGGCCGCTACGACTGGTCGAGCGCGCTGCCGATGCTGGAGGCCCAGCGCGAGACCGGCCTGCAGGTGATCTGGGACCTCTGCCATTACGGCTGGCCGGACGATCTCGATATCTGGTCGGACGGCTTCATCGAGCGCTTCGCGGCCTTCGCGGCGGAGGCCGCGCGGTGCATCCGGCAGGTCTCAGGCGCGCCGCCCTTCCTGTGCACCGTCAACGAGATCTCCTACTGGGCCTGG